>DCAK01000007.1 GCA_002311925.1 Planctomycetes bacterium UBA1135 | reverse complement strand
CTCCTCCCCGGGGCCGAGCGGCGGCATCTCCTCGGCCCTCTGGCTTCCCCTCGCCGCGACCTCGACCATTTCCATTCCCTGGGAAACCATCTTCCCTGGCTCTGCCCGGTTCCCCGGTCCTTCACTCTGCACGACCTTCGAAGACTGGACCTTCCCCTCCGGCGGTCATCGGTCACCGGTCGCGTGCGCCGCAACATGCGCCGGGCCAAATCGGTGGTGGTCCACACCGAATATGGGAAGTCCAGGCTGCTCCACCATTTTCCGGACTTTCCCGAACGTCGAGTGGCGGTGATTCATCTCGGAGTGGACTTCGACCGGTTCAGGGTTCGCGACCCCGAGAAATCCTCCGCTTTCGCGACTTCGCTGGGGCTCAATCCCCCCTTCCTTCTGCAGGTGGGATCCTGGTTCCCCCACAAGAACCTTGAACTGTCCATCCGGGCCTTCGCCCGTTCGGCTGCCCGGGGCCAAGGATTCCAATTGGCATTCGTTGGCGGCAATGCGCCTCCTGCCTATGCCGCCTCTCTCCGGGAGCTGGCGGCTTCGGAGGGAGTGGCCGACTCCATCCAATGGCTGGAAAACGTGTCGAGCGGAGAAATTCCTCAGCTCTTTTCCGCCGCCTCCGCTCTACTCCAGCCCTCCCTGTACGAAGGTTTCGGGTTACCGGTTTTGGAAGCCATGGCGGCAGGAACCCCGGGCGTGGTCGCTGACGCTTCCTGCCTGCCCGAGGTGGCTGGCGACGCTTGGCCGTCCGCGCCCCCCGACGATGCCGACGCTTTCGCCGACGCCATCGACCAAGTTGCCCTGGGGGGAGCGGCGCGTGAGCGCGCCATTGCACTGGGCCTCAATCGGGCCCAGGAGTTTTCCTGGCGGCGGACCGCTGAAGCCACGGCTGCATTCCTGCGCCGCTCCGGCGAGGCCTGAAATTCGGATCGGGTTGGGCCCAATCCGGGGGAGTTTCGAAGAGAATCAGCGGGCGAACAACCGCGAAGGGTCGCGCAAGGTCTTGAATTCCAGGTGATTGCCGGCCGGGTCGCGGAGAAACATCGTTCCCTGCTCCCCGGCCTCTCCCTGAAATCGCACGCGTGGTGGAATCACGAAATCCACCTCCGCAGCTTCCAGTCGGGCGGCGAGGGATTCCCAGTCTTCCCAGGCCAGCACCAGGCCGAAATGGGGGACCGGAACCTCGTCCCCATCCACCGAGTTGTGAACAGGCGCCGTCCCCCCGCCCCGGAGATGGGCCACCAGCTGGTGTCCACCCAGGTCGAAATCCACCCAATGGTTGGAACTGCGGCCCTCGCGGCAGCCGAGCAAACCGCCGTAGAAGGCTCGGGCGGCTTCCAGGTCATCCACGGCAATCGCGAGATGGAATGGGGTAGCCATGGGGGCCCTAGGGAAGAGCCGCTTCGATGGCCGCCACCAGGTCCGGGTCGTCGGGCGCCGTGCGGGTGGAAAAGAAGCGGACCATACGCCCGTCCGGGGACACAAGGTGCTTTCCGAAATTCCAGCCGGGAAGTTTGCCGGATTGGGTCCCGAGGAAGGCGTAGACCTCCGCCTGCTCATCCCCGGCTGCCGTCTTCACCTTGGCGAACATCGGGAAACTCACCCCGAATTTTTCGTCGCAGAAGGCGCGAATGGCCGCCCCGTCGCCGGGCTCCTGGCCCCCGAACTCGTTGCTGGGAAAACCGAGGACCACCAGGCCCCGGTCCCCGAAGTCCTTCCAAAGCGACTCCAGGCCGGCGTACTGTGGCGTGTATCCGCACTCGCTGGCCGTGTTGACCACCAGAACGGCCTTCCCCCTCCAGGCGGAAAAGTCCACGGGTTCCCCATCCAGCGACGGCGCGGAAAGGTCGAAAAAATCGGAGTCGGACCATCGGTCCAGGATTTCAGCGGTCATGGGTGCGGAGCGGGTGCAGGAAAACAGGAGGGCGGACAGAAAGGCGAAGCGTTTCACCCCGGCACCTCGCTGGAGGCCACCTCGTGAATGGTGATGGCTGGTTCCCCGGCCAACATGTCGACGGTGGCTTTCCGGAAGGCCAGGAAATGGGGTTCAAGGAAATGGGCCTCGATGGCTTCCCGGCCTTCCCATTCTTCGTGGAACAGGAAGGATCCGGCCTGATGGGGGTCCTCGAACAGGGTGTAGCAATGGCAACCGGCTTCGGCGCGGGTTCCGACAAGGATGGCCTTGGAAGCCTCGAGAAAGGCCTCACGACATTTGACCTTCACCGGAATTCGGGCAGTGATGATGTGCACGGGGCCAGGATAGTGCGGTCGCGTTATCCTCGCCGTCCTTGCTGCAAGCCCTTCTTGGAATCCCGGCGCTCCTGGCCCTGGCTTGGCTGATGAGCGCCGACCGGAGGGCTGTCCGATGGCGCCCGGTTGCCGTGGGGCTTGCGCTTCAGTGGGTTCTGGCCCTGCTGATTCTCAAAACTGGACCCGGCCAAGCCTTCTTCGACGCGGCCCAGGCATTTTTCCTGGGGCTCGTGGATTTCGCCAAGGAAGCCGGCCGGGATGTCTTCGGCGTCGCCGCGATTGGCCCCCCCGGGCAGGCCGGAATCCTGGCCGCCCTGGTCATCGTCAGCGTGGTCTTTTTCGCCTCGGTCTTCGCGGTGCTCCATCACATGGGCGTGGTCCGCGTGGTCGTGGGAGCCATGGCCAAGGTCATGTCGAAAACCATGGGAACCTCCGGCGCCGAAAGCACTTCCGCCGCCGCCAACATCTTCGTCGGCCAGACCGAGGCGCCCCTCCTGATTCGGCCCTACATCGCCAAGATGACCTCCAGCGAAATCGGGGCCATCATGACGGTGGGTTTCGCGACGGTGGCCGGCGGGGTCTTTGGAATCTATGTGACGATGATGGAGGGGTCGGTCCCCGGCATCGGCGGCCACCTTCTCGCCGCCTCGGTGATGTCGGCCCCCATGGGCCTTGCCTTTGCCAAGGTGATTTTCCCGGAGACGGGAACCCCCGAAACTCTCGGCCACGACGCGTCGCAACCCCCCTCCGCCCACCTCAACCTCGTGGACGCGGCTGCGGGGGGGGCTTCCGACGGAATGAAACTGTCGTTGAACATCCTCGGCATGCTCGTCGCCTTCCTTGGGCTCCTGGCCCTGGTCAACGGCCTTCTGGGTTGGGCATCCACCCCCCTCCACCGCATGGGATTCCTCGCCGCGGATGCAACCATAACCCTCCAGGGAATTCTCGGATGGGTCGGCGCCCCGGTGGCCTGGCTGCTCGGGGTCCCCTGGGAGGAAGCCCGCCAGGTGGGCAGCCTGCTCGGCACCAAGTTGGCGGTGAATGAATATGTCGCCTTCAAGGACCTGGCGGGGATGCGTGGAATCAGCGACCATTCCCGCGTGATTGCCAGCTACGCCCTCTGCGGATTCGCGAACTTCTCGAGCATCGCCATCCAAATCGGCGGCCTGGGAGGGATTTGCCCAGAACGCCGTGGCGAATTCGCCCGCCTGGGATTCCGCGCCATGATTGGCGGGGCGCTGGCCAGTTTCACTACAGCCGCCACCGCATCCGTCGTGCTTGGCTTCTGAAATGACCCTCATCTTCCTCGTCTCTGGAATCACCCTCCTGGGGTCCTTCCTGTGTTCGCTCTTCGAGGCCACCCTCTACGCAATCACCCCCTCGCAGGTGGAAATCCTCAAGGGCAGCGGCCGTTTCGGCGCCCTCCGCCTGGTCGCCCTCAAGGGCAAGGTCGAAGACCCCATCGCCGCCATCCTCACCATCAACACCCTCACCCACACCGTGGGGTCGGCCTGGTGTGGAGCCATGGTGGGGGTGGAGTTCGGCTCGGCCGCGGTCGGCGTCTTCGCCGCGGTATTCACCTTCGCGGTGCTCCTGCTGACCGAAATCATCCCCAAGTCGCTGGGGGTTCGGCACGCGCAGCGATTGGGCCCCTTGGTGGCTTGGCCCATCCAGGGGATGATCTGGCTGGCGTGGCCGCTGGTGAAGGCGTCCGGCATGCTCATCCGCATGTTGACGGGGGGGATGACCGGCAAGCCACCCAGCGAGGACGAGGTCATGGCCCTTTCCCGTCTTGCGGCCGAGGCAGGGGCCCTTCGAGACCAGGAGCATCTTTGGGTCGAGAATGCGCTGAAGCTGGACCGGGTTTCAGCCCGCGACCTGATGACCCCGCGCACGGTC
>DCAK01000095.1:3434-10740 GCA_002311925.1 Planctomycetes bacterium UBA1135 | reverse complement strand
GAATCCCCTCCCGAAGAGGGCGCGAATGGCGAGGAGAAACCGGCGGACAAGGACTCCCCGTCCTGACCCCTCCCCCTTCAGGAAAATGACGACGATCACCGCAAAATCCGTGGCCGAGCTTCGCACCAAGAGCGGGGCCGGAATGATGGCCTGCAAGAACGCCCTGGTGGAAGCCGAAGGAGACGCGGGCCTCGCNNCTCTGCAGCGACCTGTGCATGCACATCGCCGCCACCGTCCCCACCCCTGTCGCCGTGTCCATCGAGGATGTTCCCGCCGAGCTCATCGCCGAGGAAAAAAGGGTTCTCATGGAGTCGGAGGACATGGCGGACAAGCCCGAGGAGATTCGTGAGAAAATCGTCTCGGGTCGCATCGACAAGTTCATCAATGAGCGGGCCCTGCTCGAGCAGGAGTTCGTCAAGGACCCCGACCTCACCGTCGGGGATCGTGTGAAGGCCGCGGTGGCCAAGATTGGAGAGAACATCCAGGTCCACCGCTTCGTCCGTTTCCAACTGGGAGCCGATTGAGTTCCGACGGCGCCGCCCCCTATCGCCGCCTTCTCCTGAAGGTGAGCGGTGAGGGTTTTGCGAGGAAGGGGGAGGCCGCTCTCGACCTGGATCGGGTCAAGGAACTCGCCTCCCAACTCCATCACCTCACTTCCGAGGGAGTACAGATTGCCTGCGTCATCGGCGGCGGCAATATCCTTCGGGGAGCCCAGTCCAGTGAACTGGGCATCAACAGGACCACCGCGGATTACATGGGGATGCTGGCCACCGTGGTCAACGGCCTCGCCCTGAGCGACGCCCTGGAGGGCGAGGGGGTGCAGACCCGGGTCATGTCGGCCATTGACGTGGACAAGGTTTGTGAGCCCTTCATTCGCCGGCGGGCCATTCGCCATCTTGAAAAGGGCCGGGTGGTGATCCTGGTGGGTGGGCTGGGAATTCCCTACTTCACCACCGATTCCACCGCCGCCCAGCGGGCGGTCGAATTGGAATGCGACGCCCTTCTCAAGGCCACCATGGTGGACGGGGTCTACGACAAGGACCCGAACAAGGAGGAGGACGCGGTTCTGCTTCCCGACCTCACCTTCGATGAAGTCATCGCCAGGAGGCTGCGGGTGATGGACCAGACCGCCTTCACCCTTTGTCGCGAGAACAATCTTCCTCTCATCGTCTTCCACCTTGCCGCTGAAAACGGGGTCGTGAAAGCCGCTCGAGGGGAATCCATCGGGACGTTCGTCCATAATTGATTCCGATGGCATCCTCCATCCAAGGCTTCCTCAATTCCGCGTCCGAACGGATGCAGAAATCCGTGGACCATTTTCAATCGGAAATCCGTGGAATTCGGACTGGCCGCGCCACTCCCGGACTCATCGAAAATGTCCGTGTGGATTACTACGGTTCGCCGACCCCCCTTTCCCAATTGGCCTCGGTCACCGCTCCCGACGCCCGCTCGTTGGCCGTGAAACCCTTCGACCCTGGTGCCATGTCCGGAATCGAAAAGGCCATCCTAAGTTCGGGGATGGGCCTCAACCCCAGCGCGGAGGGAGGAGTCCTTCGGATTTCCATCCCGCCCCTTTCCGAGGACCAGCGCATGAAGCTGGCCGGCCGCGTCAAGGCTTTGGCCGAAGAGGCTAAAATCTCCATTCGCAATGTTCGCCGGGACGTCCTGAGGGAAGTCGAGGCGGCAAGCAAGGACAGCGATCGGGATGTTTCCGTGACTGAGGATGATGTCCAGACCGCGAAATCTTCGATTCAGGATGTGCTCAAGGCCAGCGAATCCCGTGTCGGCGACCTTTGCGCTTCGAAATCCGAAGAAATCATGGATGCGTGAGCCTGGCGCTCACCGGGGGCATAACTCAGTTGGTAGAGTAGCTGGCTTTTAACCAGCCTGTCCAAGGTTCAAGTCCTTGTGCCCTCACCAAACACTGGCCGTAGTCGTTGACTGCGGCTATTTTTTTAAGTTGCTTGTTCGCCCGCTACCAAATATCCATGGCGGCATCCTTGAAAACTGCCGCGGTGGCGCATTTCTGATTCAATCAGATGATGAACTTTGGCCCGGGATGGCCATCCGCTCGGTGCCAGGTAGTTTTCAGCGGGATTTTCGGCCACCAGGCGGTGTACCACGATGTTTGGAGGAAGGATTTCCAGAGCATCGGCGACCAGGCTGACGTACTCGTCAGTGGTCAATAAATCGACTTTTCCCTGGCGCCACAGGTGTTCCAGTTTGGTTTTGCGTAGCACCATCAGTTGGTGGAATTTTATTCCGGCACATCCGGCGATGCTGATTTCTTCGACTTGNNCCCCCCGCGTCTTTCCAATTTGCCCGCCTTTCAATTTTCGGCCTTTTTCATTTCAAAGGGCCGGCGTGGGCCCTGCATCCTTGGAGAGTGCCGCGAGTCCGCAATGCGGCGAGGATGTTCGCGTGGACCTTGGCGGGGGAGGGCCAGTCCAGGGGGGCCAGGTGGTTTTCAGGCGGGGAAGCCGCCGAAAGCCTGTGGACGACGATGTCCGGCGGCAGGATTTCGAGGGCATCGGCAACCATGTTCACGTAGGCCCCGGGCTCAAGCAGATCCACTTCGCCCCGCTTCCACATGCTCGCGAGCTTCGTTTTCCGCAGCACCATCAACTGGTGGAACTTGATTCCGCAGACTCCCGCCGCCACCGATTCCTCCACCTGGCGAAGCAATCCGTCGGGCTTTTCTCCCGGTAAGCCGGCGATGGTGTGGACGATGATTTCGAGGCCCTGGTCGTGAGCCAAGGCGCATGCCTTGTGAAAACTCGCCAAGGTGTCGTTGCGGCCGATGAGGCCCTGGACCCTGTCGTCCGCCGTTTCCAAACCGAACTCGACCCAGACGGCCTTGAATGTGGATTTTTGCTCGGCGAGAAGCGCGGCCGCTTCGGGCGAGAAACAATCAGGGCGAGTTCCTACGGCCAGAACCGGGGCGTCTTCGGCCCAGGCCCGGGCCTGGGCCAGGGAAGCGGACAAGGGGTTCAAGTCGGGCCAGGTGGAGGAATAGGACTGGAAATACAGAATGGCTGCCGGCCCTTCGGGTTGGCTTCGGCGCACTCGGGCAAGGCCTGTCCTCCATTGGGATGCGAGGTCTTCCCCTTCCCCGGCTGCGCCGGTTCCGCTTCCGTGGACATCGCAATAGATGCAGCCTCCGAACCCGGAGGTCCCGTCACGATTGGGGCAGGTGGTGCCCAGGTCGAGCATCACCCGCCGAAGGCGGCGCCCGAAGCGGGCCTTGAGGTGCCGACCCAGGGTGTGGATGGGAAGGGCGGCAGAGGGCGCTTCGGGGTCGGGATGGGAGGGCCTTGTTAGCATTCCTGGCCATTTTAGCCATGGCTGAGATTCAACCCATCCCCGTTGTCGTAGGAACCGCGGGCCACATCGACCACGGAAAGTCCGCCCTGGTGGAGGCCCTGTGCGGGGAGCATCCAGACCGCTGGCAGGAGGAAAAGGACCGCGGCATCACCCTCGATCTGGGTTACGCCCAGATGGAATTGGGGGACGGGCTCGAAGTGGGATTCGTGGATGTTCCCGGGCACGAGCGCCTGGTTCGGAAGATGGTGGCGGGGGCGACCGGGATGGGAGCCGCGCTTCTGGTGGTGGCTTGCGATGACGGTGTGATGCCCCAGACCCGTGAGCATTTCGAGGTCCTTCAAGTCATGGGGGTGGACCGGGGACTGGTGGTCCTGAACAAGGCCGACCTCGTGGACGAAGAAACTATCGTCCTGGTGCAGGGGGAGGTGGAGGAACTGGTGGCAGGGACCCCGTGGGAGGGATGCGCCATCCTTGCCGCAAGCGCCAAGACCGCGGTGGGTCTGGACGAGGTTCGGGCGGCCATCCATGAACTCGTCCGGAAGGCTTCGAGGGAAGTCGGCGCCAGGCGGGTCTTTCGCCTTCCCGTCCAAAGGTCATTCGCGCTCCACGGCGCCGGGACGGTGGCGACCGGGGTGTGCGCCTCCGGGGAACTTCTGGAGGAGGTCAAGGTTCAGGCCCTTCCTGGAGGGGGAAGCAGCAGGGTTCGGCGGATTCAGGTCCATGGCAGACAGGCCGGGAGGGCTCTTCCAGGCCTGCGGACCGCTCTCAACCTTCCGGATTTGCGTCCCGAGGAATGCCCCCGAGGGACGGTTCTTTGCCCACCGGGAGGGCTTGAATCGGGTTCCCTGCTTCGGGCCTCCGTGACCTTTCTACCCGGCGCCCCCTCCCACAAGAGCGGGGCCCCGATTCATGTTCTTTCAGGAACCGCCGCCATCCCCGGGCTCCTTTTCCTGCCCCCTGAGGGCGTAGCGGGAGAGGACATTCTCGCCGACTTGGAATTGGCATCTCCCATCGTCCTCGCGACGGGAGATCGGCTTCTGGTCCGAAGGCCTTCCCCGGGCTGCAACCTGGCTCGGGGCCGTTTCCTGGGATTCGCCTCCCGGAGGCTCCGAACCCGGGATGAAAAGGAGCGCAAGAACCTCAAGGAATTGGCGGCCAACCTGGACGAACCCAGGCTTCGGGTGGCTGCCTTGTTGGGGTGGCTGGAATCCCCCGTCCGTGCCCGCGAATTGGCGGCCAAGCTTGGATTGCTGGAAGAGGCCGTGCTGGACGATTTGCAAGCCGCCCTTGCTGACGGCCTTGTTCAGGATTTGGGCGACGGTCGGTGGCTGGGCGCCGCCGGTGCGGACGCGGTGGGGGACTCCATCCGTTCCGCCGTCGCCAATTTCCGCGAGAGCAATCCCCATCGGTTGGCCATTCCCCTTGAGGCCCTGCGCACGCGCCTTGGAAAGGAAACTTTCGGGGTGGTTTCAGGGATGAAGCCGGAGGGGCTTCATGACCTGGGCCTCGAACCCCGGACAGGGAAGACTTGGGGCTTGGTCGGGGCGGAAGTCCTCGGCGAGCTTGCCGCGGACACCGACCGTCTCCTCGAAGCTCTCGTCGATGGGGGGCTCGCCCCCCAAGGATTGGGTGGATTGGCGGCTTCGTGCGGCTTGGGGGAGGATGCGATTGGTACGCTCCTGGAAAATCTCGCCGACCGCAGACTCGTGCTGACTCCTGGCAAGGGGCTCTGGTTCGCGACCAGCGCGGTCGAGGAACTGCGAGCCGCCGTGGTGGAACAACTGGAGGGTGAGGGGGTGGACATCCCTGCCTTGAGGGACCGCTTTTCCACTTCGAGGAAATTCATGATGCCCCTTCTTGAGTTCCTCGACGAGAAGGGAGTCACCGCCCGCCGCGGGGCCAACCGCGTGTTGGCCAAGGCTGACGCTCCCCTGGCCTAGGATTCGCCGTTCGCGAGGCTGAGGCGAGCCGGGGTGCTGAGTTCCAGCCATTCCCCGGAATGGACCACCGCCAAGGGACCTGGACCGGATTGCAGAGCGGGGAGGAGCCCATCCCGAATCAGGCAGGGCGGGCGTCCTGAATCGTTCGCAACCTTCAAGTGGGGAAGCCAGGCAGGGTCGGGGACGCAGATTCCAGTGTAGACGGCGGCGGTTTCATCCAGTTTGCGAGCTTCCCCCGAGGCGCGGACCCCGACGACCCTGAATTCCCCGTCCCATTCCAGTCCTCCGAAAATGTCAAGAGGACTGGACGGATGGACCACCATGGCGGGTTGCTCGGGGTCGAGGCGGTCAAAGGAGAAGTCGGTCAGGAATTTCACGTTGGCCACAAGGGAAGGGAGGACCCCTTCTCTCCGTGCGACTTCCAAAAGGGTGCCTCCGGTACCCAGGAGTTCGGGCTCGTGAAGGAATTCGACCTCCAGGCTTTGCGGGGCCCCGGCCCGGGCGGTGGCCATGACTTCCTCCGCCCGCCAGTGGAGATTGATCCAGGCTCGCGTGATTCCTGCCTCGTGGACACCTTGCAGGATGGCTGCCAGGGGTGTGGTTCCGCGCACGGGGAGGCAGGCTTTTGCGTGTTCCCCGCGCAGGGCTCCCAAGCGGGTGGCCAGGCCGGCGGCCAGAAGCAGGGCGGGAGGATTCAATCCGGGTTCACCCAGGATGAAATGGCCTGGAAAGGAGAATCCTGCAACAAGGAAAGGGCCAGCTGGCGGACGCGAGCTTCGGGTTCGGCGTATTCATCCCGCCCGCCAACAAGGAGCCGGCCAAAGGTGCCCAGAGCCTTGAGCGCCCTTTGAAGAGAGCTTGCGTGGAGGCGTTGGGAGGCCTCTTCGGGGCCGAGGCGGTAGCGTCGACCCAGGATTTTGAATCGTTCTCCGAGGAATTCCGTGACGCCCTCGGGGAGAGGGGTGTAGGCGTCCGTCATCAAGGAGGCAAGGTCGTAGAAAAGCGGACCCTGGCGCAGGTCCTGGTGGTCGATGAGGGCGACGCCGTCTTCCACCAGGAGGACGTTGCGGGAATGAAAATCCCGGTGCTGAACGCAACCCGGTCCCCGGGCGGCTTCCCGGGCGAGGTCGCCGCAAGCTTGGTCGAACTCCGCTTCCTCAGTCGGAGCCCACGCGTTTCCTCGAAAGTCCATGACCCAGGAAGTCTTGAAGATGGCGAGTTCTTCGACGAAAAGGGCTTCGTCGAGGGCCAGGGCGGAATTCCCCAGTCGAGAGGGGAGGGGGGTATGGGCGAAGGCTTCCCAAGCCCGCCAAAGGGCCTGGTAGGCGCCGAGAGTGGGGGCGTGGGCCAGGAGGCGGTCGCCCAAGTCCTCCACCAGGTAGCGGCCCTCGGCGACCTTTCCCAGACGGGGGACCCGCACACCGCGCTCTTCAAGCCATTCGGAAGTCTCGACGGGCGGAGGGTCGGGAGATTCAACGAGCAGCCACCCGCCCGGCTCGGATTCGAGGGGCCGCAAATAGCGGCGCAGGCTCGCTTCCACCGCGAGAGGAGCGACGGGAATCTCCCCGTTCAGGAGGGCTTCGGCGTCGGCGAGGTCGGGCATGGGGGCAGGAGACCGAGGGATGAAAAGTGGTGATGGAAGACCCTGGCGCGGCTGGTGAGGTCTTCGACCACCTGGGTCGAGGGGGTGTCACCGCGGCTCAAGTCGCGGAGTTCGAGTGCCGCCAAGCCTTGATAACCGAATTCCTGGAGACGCCCCAGGACCGATTCCCATGGGATGGAGCCTTCCCCGGGTGGAAGGTGGGCGTCCTTGTGGCCGTCGTTGTCGTGAATGTGGAGATGGCGAAGGCGGGGGAGGGCGGCCTCCAGTTGGGCCAGGACATCCCCCTCGACATGGGCATGCCCGAGGTCGAGACAGACTCCGGCCGCCCTCTCGGGGTCGACCTCGTCGAGGAGAGACACCAATCGGGCGGCCCGCGTTCCCTCCGAAATGATGTTTTCGAGAAGCAGGGTCACCCCGACCTGGCGAGCGGTTTCGAGGG
>DCAK01000095.1:2178-3424 GCA_002311925.1 Planctomycetes bacterium UBA1135 | reverse complement strand
GAGAGAGGCGACGCCCTCGGCGGCCCATCGGCCCTGGTCGCCGTCCCATGCGTCCTTCTGCCAACCCAGGTGGAGAACCGCACAGGAGGCCCCAAGGGTTGCCGCGGCGTGAAGTCCCTCGGTGGCCCCCTCCAGGGCATCCTTTCGCCCCTTGGTAGCGGAGTCGATGAGCGACCATTTCGCCCCGTGGCCCCGGAGCTCGGGAACCGAAGGGTAAAAGGGGAGATGGACGCTGCCGGCGCGCAATCCACGGGATTCCAGCCGAGCGCTGAATTTACCCAGGGCGCGAGTGTCCTTCCAGGGGACGTGGGGCTCGGCGAGCCAGGCTTCCACGACTGGATATCCCGACACGGCGAGCGCATCGAGCCCGGCGTCATCCAGGAGTCCGTCCACCAGAAGGTGGGTTGAGAGCGTCAACTCCACGACTCCGGGAAGCCTAACCTAGTCGGCCGGTGCTTGTCTCCGCGGCCCTTCTCCTGTTGCCGCTCGCCCCTCTCCAGGACGAGACGGTGCAGGATTTCAAGCGCTTCTACCGCAGGACCAAGGACCCCGTGGAGAGGGTGGAAATCATCCATTCCCTCGAGGGCCTGGACACGCCCGAAGTGGCAAGAGTCCTTCAGAATCTCCTTGCCGACTCCAACAAGGCCATCGCCGAGGCAGCCCTCATCGTCATCACCCGGCTCCCGTCCCCCGAAGCTCGCGGCCCTCTTCTCGGGGTGTTGGAAAAAGGCAAGCCCGTCGAGGTGTTGGCGGCAATCGTCCGGGCGGCGGGGGCGGGGAAATGGCACGAGTACCGTGAAGCTCTTCGGCCCTTGCTTGAGCACAAGGACCCCACCGTGCGCCTTTGGGCGGCGGTGGCTCCCGGGCTCCTGGGTGATCCCGCCAGCATGGAAGCTCTTTCGGTCATGGTGGTGGAGGACGACGAAGCCGCCGTCCGGGTGGCAGCGGTGGATTCCCTAGCGGCCCTGGGTCCGGGCAGGGAGGCAGAGGCCGCACCCGCCCTGGTGTCCGCCCTGGAGGACCCCACCCTCGAGGTGAAAACCGCGGCTTGCCTGGCCTTGCGGAAGGTGAGGACCACCGATGCGGTGGGGCCTTTGATTCGGATTCTTTCCGAGGAGAAGGGCCGCATTCTTGAGCAGGTGCTCCCAACCCTTCATGAGCTCACTGATCTTCAGCTGGGGGATGATTCCGCGGCTTGGGTTTCCTGGTGGGCGGCGGCCCAGGACCGCGCCTACCGGATTCCTTC
>DCAK01000095.1:1239-1932 GCA_002311925.1 Planctomycetes bacterium UBA1135 | reverse complement strand
GTGGACCAACAGCCCTTCAGGGAAAGGGGTTTCACCCGGTTTCGCAAGCTCGATATCGTCCAGGAGGAGTTGGCGAGGGCCATCGAGGGTCTCGGCCCCGAAGTTCGCTTCAACCTGTTCGCCTTCGCCACCGAGGTCCACCCATGGAGGAAGAAGCTGGTTCCCGCCAACGCCCTCAATCGCCGGAGCGCCACCGCCTTCGTTCGCGGGCTCCAACCCCTGGGTGGCGCAGCCGCAGCTGCAGCGGCATCCGCCGGGCTCCAGGGTTCGGCGGGAGAGAGGGAGGGGATGACCAACACCTATGCGGCTCTTCTTGCCGGCCTGGGAATCAAGGACCCGGGCAAGTTGGACACCACCACGCAGGGAGCGACGGAATTCGTGAAGGGCTCGGGAGACACGCTCTTCTTTCTTTCCGATGGCCGGCCCAGCGTGGGTGAATTGGTGGACCCTGACGACATCCTGGAGGCGGTCCTGGAATTGAACCGATTCCGGAGGGTGGTCATCCACACCATCGCAATCGGCGAGTTCCAGAAGGATTTCATGGAATTCCTGGCCCGGGACACGGGCGGAATTTTTATGGATTTGGGCCGTTGATTCCCGCCGAGAAGCGACGCATCCCCTATACTTGACCTCGACGGGGGTCGTCCCGAAAATACCCCGCTTCAACGGGGCGTGGCTCAGCTTGGTAGAGCG
>DCAK01000095.1:0-1217 GCA_002311925.1 Planctomycetes bacterium UBA1135 | reverse complement strand
GCGCTGCGTTCGGGACGCAGAGGTCGGAGGTTCAAATCCTCTCGCCCCGACCACCCCCTGCGAATGGAATGGCCCCGCGCGGGCCTTCCGTCCGACTTCGGTCGCCGCTTCGGCAACCGACCAAGATTGCCGACCCGGCAATCGTGAACATTCAGGTCCTCCATGACCCAAGAATCTGATTCGAACAGGGCCGACCGCCCCAGGCGTCGCCGTCGCAGGCGTCGTCGTTCGGGGGGAAGCTGGTCCCAGCCGCCCGCCCCTGCCGGGGAAGGGTCCGTGGCCACCGATGTGGCCGCCAAGGGGTCATCAAGCGGAGAAGGCAGGAAACCCGAAGCCAAGCCGCGAGGGGTTCCCGTGACTGGTGTCCTCGAAATCCGCAAGGACGGCACCGGCTTCCTTCGCAGTCCCGACCACGACCTCGCCGAACGCAAGTCCGACCCCATGCTCCCGATGAATATGGTGAAGCGTTTTCACCTCAAGCAGGGGTCCTTCGTGGAAGGGAAAGGGGTGGAAGGGAAACCCGGCCTCGGACCTCGGGTTGAATTCGTGGACAAGGTGGACGGTCTTCCCGTTGCCGACCCGAGGCGTCGGAAGGGTTTCCGGAAGTTGACGGTCATCGACCCCGACTTCCACTTCGAGTTGGGAACCTGCGAGCAGGAAGGCCAACTCTCCATGAGGATTATCGACCTCCTCTGCCCGGTGGGCCGAGGCCAGAGGGGATTGATTGTCGCGGCTCCGCGAACGGGGAAGACCACCCTGATGCAGCAGATTGCCTGCTCGATGGAGACCCTCTACTCCGATGTCAACCTCATCGTTCTCCTGGTGGACGAACGCCCCGAAGAGGCCACCTACTGGAGGCGCGCCATCAAGAATGGGGAGGTCTATGTCAGCACCATGGACGAAAGCCCGAGCAACCATGTCCGTCTCGCCGAGATGGTCATTGCCCGTGCCGAACGGCTGGTGGAAACGGGCCAGGAGGTGGTGATTCTGCTCGATTCCCTTACCCGATTGACCCGCGCCTACAACAACACTCTCGGGGGCAAGAATTCGAAGGTCATGTCGGGCGGCTTGGATTCCCGGGTGATGACCAAGCCCAAGAACTTCTTCGGAGCGGCCCGGAACACCGAAGACGCCGGTTCGTTGACCATCCTGGCCACCGCTCTCGTGGAAACCGGATCCCGCATGGACCAGGTCATCTTCGAGGAGTTCAAGGGCAC
>DCAK01000080.1 GCA_002311925.1 Planctomycetes bacterium UBA1135 | reverse complement strand
GCCCTGTGGAGCCCGGACTTTCCTCGACCCGCCGAAACGAGTCGCGGCCGCCCGGACGACACTCCGGGGGTGATTATACGGCGGTTTCTTCCAGGTATTCCCGCAGCAAAATCACAGCCGCTGTTGAATCCAGAAAGGGCTTGGCCTTCTTGCCCTTGATGCCGGCCTGGCGCCAAAGACTGGCGGCCTCCTTGGTTGTGTGGCGCTCGTCCTTGAAGACGACATGGGTCCCATCCGGAAGTCGCTTTTCCAGCTCGCCGACGAAGAGCCGGACATGGGCCGCTTGCTCCCCCTCGCTCCCGTCGGGCATGTAGGGCATGCCCACAAGAACCACCGCGACTTCCCGGTCCACCGCCACCTTCACCACTCCTTGAATGGTCACCTGAAGGTCGAGGCTGTCAATCGGCTCGAGGGGTTGAGCGGTAATGCCGGCCGCATCGCTCACCGCCAGGCCGGTGCGGCGGCCCCCGTAATCCACCGAGAGCACGCGTCTCATTTCAAGAGGTCGCCCCGGCCTTCCGCCTCGAGTCTCTCCACCAAGGCCTTGACCTCCTCGGCCCGATCGCGCCGGGCGACGAGAACCACATCCGGGGTGCGGACCACGATGAGATTCTCGACTCCGAGAAGGGCGATGGTCTGAGCTTCGGAGGAATAGGCGAGGACTCCGGAGGAATCCTTGGCGACGATTGCGCCGCCCGCGGGAAGGACGGCGGCATTTCCATCGGCGTCCTTTTCACTTTCTTCCCAAAGGGAATCCCAGGAACCCAAATCACTCCAATCAAAGGATGCTTCCATGACGACGACTTTTTCAGCTTTTTCGAGGATCCCGTAATCCACGGAGATGGACTCCAGGGTCGGGTAGAGGGTGGCGATGGCTTCCTTGAAATCGCCCCTTGCCAGGGAGGGCTTCAAGGATTCGAGCCCGGCGGCGAGGCCGGGGAGGTGGCGGTGGATTTCCATAAGCAGGGTTTCGGCGCCCCAGACGAAGATGCCGGCATTCCAGAGATAGGACCCTTCCTCAAGAAAGGTCCGGGCGGTGGGAGCATCCGGCTTTTCGCTGAACCGATCCACTTTCCAAGCTCGGGCCCCCCCGAATTCCCCGCACTCCGCTCCTCTTCGGATGTAGCCGTATCCGGTGGCGGGTCGAGTCGGAGGAATTCCAAAGGTGACCAGGGTCTCGGGCATGCGAGCGGCATGGGCCGCGGCTTCAAGAGCATCCTGGAAGGCTTCGGGGGGGGAAATCGCATGGTCGGCCGGAAGCACGGCGAGAATCGCCTCAGGGTCTTCCCCGGCAATCACAAGGGCCGCCAACCCGGCACAGGCGGCGGTGTTCCTGCGGCAGGGTTCGACGATGAGTTGAGCCTCCGCAAGGTCGGGGCAGGCTTCAAGGATTCCCTCCGCCTGGGCCGCTCCACATACCACCCATGTTCTTTCGGGGGGAATCAGGGGCCTCAAGCGGTCGAGGGTCTCCGCAATCATGGGTTTGCCCCCCGTCAAGGGTAGGAGCTGCTTGGGTTTCCCCTCCCGACTTTCGGGCCAGAATCGGGTGCCCGACCCCCCCGCCATCACGACTGCATGGAGCATTCCGGCCACCTTAGTCCCGGAGCGGGGAGGGTTCCACCCGCAGGGCCGGAGAGGCCAGCCAGGAACGGGAAGGCTCGGGCGGAAGCCAGAATGGGAAGGGTACCCGTGGCAAGGGCGGGCCTTGGATGCTGACGATGGGGTGCTTGGTCACCCTGGGCGAGGAAGCTGGACCGTAGACATCGTGTTCCACGAGAAGATCGATGGCGTGGGACAAGAGGGGGACGGAACGAAAAACCTTGAATGGATTCAGGCTGACCTTGAGGTCGAGGTATCCATCCAAGCCGATGCTTCCCTTTCCCTCGACGGCAAGAAGGTCGTGGTCCAATTCGAAGTCTTCGATTTGCAGTTGGCCGTCTCCCGTGGCCTGGAGGGCCAGGGTCCCGCGGCGAAAGAGAGGAGGGTTCACGCCGACCGCTTTCCAAATCTCGGAAAGGACAGGAACGGTGGCCAATTGCCCACGCGTCACATGGAAACTCATGGGTCCCTTCCAGGCTAGAGGGTCGTCGAAGGGGCCTCGCAGATCCAGGACGGCGTCCAATTTGCCGGACCATTGGCCGTCGGAGCCCGACCAATTCCGGAATGCGCCGAGATCCAGATTCTCGAATCCGAGCCTGAGGAAACCCTCGCCTCCCTCGACGGGAATTCCGATGGCTCCCTTGCCGGGGGTGAAGCTGCCTCCGAGGAGGTCGCCTCCCAGGTCGTTGAGAATCCAACCCGGGTCGCCCTTGCGCGCGATTCCCTTCATGTTCGAAAACGCCATCCCCGACCAGAGCCACGACCCGTGGGACAGGGCGAATACGCCCTCGAGCCCCTCGTCCCCCAAGCCGGCGTCCACGATGCTCACACGGCCTCGAGCCTGGGCGAGTCCGTCGCGCCCGCCCCAGGTTGCATCCTCCACCTCCACCTCTCCATTCAAAACCCCGGGCAGGGTCCCTGTTGTCCGGATCCTGCCGGTGGAAATGTGTCCCGTCATCCCCTTGATGCTGAAATCCAGTTTTCGGGGATGGAGACTGGCGGAAAAATTTTCGCCCACGAGAACTTCAAGGGTCGCGTCTCCAGCCAATTCAATCCCGTCAGGCCCCCCGAAGGAGGCTTCCACGTCCATGAATCTGCAGAGGGCCCGGGTCGCATCCGAGGTCGTCGATTTCAGAATCCCAGCCGTGGCGTTTCCTCCCAGGGCACGGGATTCCAGCCATGGAAAGGAAAGAAGGGTCTTCCCGCCAGTTCGGACCACTGCGCCTTTTCCAATGGCTCCGGAGAAATGCGTTTCGGTCGGCTTCCATTCCAGGTCCAATGGCCCGTCCGTCCATGCCACCAGAATCTGCGGCTCTTTCGCCTTTCCCGGACGGAAGAAATCAACCTGGAAACCGGCCGGTCCGGAAACGGAAAGGTCCGAGGCTCCCTTGGGAAGGCCGAGAATGTCTTCCAGGACTTGGCGGTCCTCGTCGGAGGGAGTCAGCCCTTCGCCCCGGGCGGATACTCGCAGCGATGGGAGGTCGGCCTCACGGGGCATCCACAAATCTCCGGTCAGTTGAGCCTGGCTGCCCAAGGCCGACAAAACGCCATGGAAGGAGGCCTCCCCCGGCGTCCAGGAAAAGTCCAAACCCTCCAGCCTTGAGTCCACGGGAAGAACCAAGGGGCGGAATCGGGTTCCCTCCACCCTCCCCCGGATTCCAAGCCCCACCTTCATCCTTCCTCCGGAGGCTCGGCGGACCCTCAAATCAATCCGCGCCCTCCCGCCCACGGGGGAACCCAACTCTCGCCAGAAGGCTGCCGCATCGGGAATCCCGGCGAGAGCGGCTTCCACCCTTGCGTCCACCGGGAGGGAATCCACGCCGACATCCAGGGCCAATCCGGCGGCTCCGGATTCGGGGAGAGAAACGATTCCCATCCCATGGGTGGGACTTCCCCCCATCCGACCGTCCACCTCGAGGAGAATCCGCCCTGGAATCATGGCCACATCCCCGTGCAGTTCCTCCACCGGATAGGGAAAGGAGGGGCGGTCGCCATCGGCCTCGAGGAATCCGAGGTAGGTCAATTCCATGTCGAGGTCGCGGGCCGCGGCCGCCCATTGGACCGGTTCGCCGGGAAAGGCGTCGAGCCCGAATCCCAGCGCGCTTGCCCCCACGAGGTTCAAGGCTTCCAGGACTTCTCCGACCCCGGGGTCGAGGCGAAGAAGTCGGCGCCGTGCCGCATCGTCGAGGGTTGCTTCGGGGATTTCTCCTCGAATATGAAGGGCCCAATCGTCCCCACGGGGAAGCAGAAGGCTCTGGGCACTAAAGGAATGAGCCCCCCATGAAGCGGTCGCATGAGCCTGGAATCCCCCCGCGAGGCTGCCTCGAATCCCAGCTTCAACCTTTTCCACTTTCCAGAGGTCATCGGGGAGGGAGTTTCCGGGTTCCCGATAGCGGGCCTCCCCTCCGGCGAGGTGGAATTCAAGCTTGGAAGCCAGGACCTCTCCCTTTTCCACATCAAGGGCCCCGTCCAGGCGCAGTTCACCCTTTTGAATCTGCAGGCCGGGGACCGACGCCAGAATCACGGTGCGGGGAAGTTGCTGGTTCCCCTTGACCCGGATTTGCCAGGTCTGGAAGCGATCGGCCCCTCGAACCTGAAGGGCGAATCGAGCCCCCAGCCCTTCCATTCCGAGACTCGCATCCAATTGAATTTCGCCGTTGGCCAGGCTCCCTCCTCCGCTGAAGACCTGGGCCCTCCAAGTCTTGGCAGCGGTTTTCCAGCCGAATTGCAGGTCCTCCACCTCGACGGCAAGGGGTCCGAATTCCGCATCCTCGCCCCCGGAGAGCAAGTCGAGCCTCTCCTTGTCGAGCAAGACTTCCGCCCCCTCCATCTTCAGGCGCCGGAGCGCCAAGAAGGAGGAACCCGGGCGTGTTTCCGTCTCCAGAATGACCGTTCGAGCCTTGAAAAAATTCTTCTCCCCTTCCAGAAGGAGGATTCCCTCAAGGTGGACCTTGCCGCGGCCCCAGGTCAACCAAGCTGCCGCGATTTCCAAATCCAATCGGGCTTCCCCCGCAACCAGCTTGGAGGGGAGGGCCCAGGCCGGCACCGGGATGGGAAGGAATGCGGAGAGGACGACCAGCCCGGTAGCCCCCAAGGGGAAGAGAGGCGATTTCATGCCACAGGTTCGCGAGGCCGGATCGAGGAGCCGGCTTCGCCTCCGCGGAACACCCGGTGAACCCGGGCCCCCAGGGAGCATGTAACTTCATACGGAATGGTGCCTGCGGCGTTGGCCACCTCCTCGGCCCGAATCTCTTCGACACCGTCCCTGCCAATGAGGGTGGCGACATCCCCCAGTTCGGTTCCAGGAACATGGCCCACATCCACCGTGCAGTAGTCCATGCTCACGGCGCCCACAATGGGGCAGCGGGTTCCACGAATGAGAGCGCTGCCCCGCCCCTGCGCTCCCAGTCGATAGGGGACACCGTCGTTGTAGCCGATGGGCAGGGTGGCGAGACGGGTCGGCCGGTGGGAGGTCCACTTGCCGCCGTATCCGACCGGGGCGCCGGCCGGGAGGTCCTTGAGAAAGACCACCTGGGCGCGCAGGGATAGAACGGGTCGAAGATGGGCGACCTCGGCGACTCCGGGGGGAAGGATGCCGAAGAGGGAGATTCCTGGTCGAACGGCATCCCCGATGAAATCCCCTTCCGAAAAAATCGAGGCGGAAGACGCGCAGTGGACCGATGGGATTTCAATGCCAGCGTCCCGAATTTCCCCAAGGACGGAGACGAAGAGGGCCTGCTGCCCCGAGGCGGTCTTGCCCGCCGAAGCGGATGAAAAGTGGGTCATCACGCCGCGGAGATTCAGGGCCGTGGACTCGGCGATGGTTTGAGCCACCCGCAGGGCCGCTTCGGGACGGACTCCCAAGCGGGCCATCCCGGTGTCGATCTTGAGGTGAACCCCGAGGGTGCTTCCGGAATTGGCGGCGAGAGCCCCGAGTTCGCGAGCCCGCAATTCGGAGTGCACTCCGACCTCGATTCCGTGCGAAAGCATGTCCGGCAACTCGCTGTCGATGACCGTTCCGAGGACCAGGAGAGGGGTGGCGATTCCATGCCCTCTCAATTCCAGGGCTTCGCCGCTGTCTCCAACCCCGATGCGGGCGATTCCTTCTTCTTCGCAAATCCTGGCAGTCTCTTTGGCCCCGTGGCCATAGGCGTTGGCCTTGAGGACGGGCCAAACTTCGGCGGCCCCTGCCATCTTTGCGGTTTCCTGCAGATTGGACCGGAAGGCGTCAAGGTCGACCTCGGCCCATGCGCGGTGTCGGGGAGCCATGGAATGAGATTATCCGGATAACCCCCTCGGGTTCCAACGAGGATTCTTAGCGAATTCCTGCGCCGAGGAGCCCAAGGGCACGGACTTCCTTCAGGGCCAGTCGAGCCACGCAAGTGGACAACGTTTCCTCCCGCCATGGCTCCCTCTCATCGGAGGAAATTTCGGCGTCCACGACTTCGGCCAGGAGTTTGCTCTCCACGAGAAAACGGTCTCGCTTCGAGTGGGCTTCAAGAAATTTCCTCATTTCCGCAGGGTCCACCTTCAAATCCACCCAGGCTCGATCAAGGCGTTTCACGACGGGACGCCACACGGGAGGGACCTCGCCTCCCGGGTCCACGAGGCGGACGGCGAGGGCTCGCCTCAATTCCCGATATTCGCGCCAATGCTCGAAAGAATCATGAATGCGCGAATAAATGGGGTCGTGGAGCCTTTTTGGGATGGGGGAACGCAATTTTTCTTCTCCCGCAACTCGGCGCAGCCAGGCGATGGCCTCCACATCTGAAATCTCGATTTCGCGGGTCGTGCCCCACATGTCGAAAAGGCGGATTCCAGAAAAGACCAAGCCGTCGCGATCCCGGTAGCAGTGCTCGAAATACCAGGCTTCGGCGTCCATTCCCGAGTCGTGGTCGAGGAAGCCCTCCGCCATGGCGGCAAGGCGGCCTTCGGGGTCGATCTGCCCTTCAAGGAGGGCGCGGAGGACTTCCTTGGGGCCCAGCGGGTCGAGTCGCGACCGAAGACGATTTCGTCCATGGTCCCAGGCCCATTCTGTTGCGGTCCAAGGGATATCGGAATTACGGAAGTACTTTGCCTTCAATGACTTCCACTTCCTATTCTTGCCTCCCATGACCTTGGTGCGCAGCTTCAAGGCGGGGGCGTATTTTTCCGCCTGGAAATAGGCGAGGTTGATGGGCTTGGTTTCCAACCCTTCCTTTTCAGCCCATTGAGCCAATTTGCGCAATGCCTCGAGTCTGGGGTGGTTCCCGGCCAGAACTCCTGCCTGGATTTCCTCAACCAGAACGGATTGGTCCGCCACGGAGAGCCCTTCCAAGCGATTCAATATCCTGTCCACCCCGTCCCCAGCCGGAGTTTGAAATGGAACAAAATGGCCGGGAATGGCCAACATGATGGAGGCGAGGAGGACGTTCACAGGCCGAGAGAATATGCGATTAACACCGGAATACGGCCAAATTTAGCAGATTCCGATTTGACGGGGGGCTTCGGGTTCGTTGGAATCGGGGGCAAGGCGGGGCACGAACCCCGACCTTGTTCAATCAACCCCTACTCACCCCGCCGGTTTCCCGGCACATTCAAGAAAAAAACATGTCTGACCTGATCATTTCCAAGAGTCGCACGAAGGCGGCTGCCACCAGCTGCAATGTTTCCGGTGATTTTTACGGTGCCCTCGACCACTACGTCCGCAGGGCAATCGCCCAGGCCGAGTCCCGCGCCGCCGCGAACGGCCGCAAGACCCTCCGTCCCGCCGACCTGTAGGCGCTGGAACCCCCCTGACGGCGTGCCTGCCAGCCAGGCGCGCCGTCAGTTTTTTATGGAGGCCGAAAGGCGCTCCACGCTTATTTTGCAGCCGGCCTGAAGGCGGCCGCTCTGAGGTAGAGAGGGGTGGGGTCGCCCAGGTCCTCCACCCCTTGCCCGTCCCACTCGACCCCCTGTTCCAACGCCAGTTGAATCAGGCCCGTGGCCCGAGGGGCCACGAGGTCCGCAAAGTGATGGGCGCCCTCGGGAGTCAACTCCGGGTCGCCGAGGATGCTGGCTTCCGGTGGGAGAGCCCCTTCCAGGTCCGGCCTGGCCAGAAGTCGAGGGCCTTGCCTCTCTTCAACTCCGCCTTCGCTTCTTGCGTAGACCGCGTGGTAGACCTCCCCTCGGTAGGCATCCAGCACGATGTGGACTTGGGAACCCACGGGGGCATCCAGAGCCGCTGCTGGGAAACTGCCCACCCCTCCGACGGGAATCCCCAAAGCGTGGCCGAGAGTCCGGGCCGCCGCGCAGGCGATACGCAGTCCGGTGTAGCTTCCCGGGCCTCGACCGACGAGGATGCCTCGAATCGCAACCTTGTCCATGCCTGCTTCCTGGACGAGAGCGTCCACTTCAGCGATGAGGGCTCGTCCTCGTTCTCCCGAGAAATCGCGTTCAAGAACACCCGAGGGGGAACCGAGAGCCACCGTGGAACTGGGTCCCGAAAGTTCGAGGGCCAGGATCATGAGAGGTCGCCGAGAATCCCTTCCTCTTCCGCCGAGGCTTGCAGGGTGTCAAGAACCGATTCAACCAGCTCCTGCGACTCGGCTTCGGCCATGAGACGGAGGCGGTTCTCGGTCCCCGAATAGCGGACCACGATGCGACCCTTGCCCTGGAGGGTATCTTCAACTTGGGCGCAAGCCACCGAGAAATTGGGGAGGGTTTCGAGGGGAGGGCGGCTGGTCACGGGAAGGTTGCGAAGGCTTTGAGGGAGGTCGGCGTAATCTTCAACGAATGCCGAGGAGCAGGCACCTGAGGCGAGCACGGCCTCCGCCACCTTGAGGAAGGTGTAGACGCCATCCCCTCTGAAATCGTGTTCCTCTCCGAAGAGAAGGTGTCCGGATTTTTCTCCGCCAAGGGAATGCCCGCCCTCTCGCATGGCTTCGGCGACATGGCGATCCCCGACGGGAGTTCTGAGGAGGGTTCCCCCGAGGGCCTTCACCCAATTTTCGAGGGCGAGATTGCTCATCACGGTAGCGACCACGGTCTTGTCGATCGGGAGGGTGTGCTTGGCAAGACCCGCCATGACGGCGTCCCCATCCAAAATGCGACCCTTCGCGTCCGACAAGAGAACCCGGTCTCCATCCCCATCGAGGCTCAATCCCATGAATGCATCTTCGCGGGTCACCACTTTCGCGGTCATCTCGGGGTGGAGCGAGCCGCAGCCCTCGTTGATGTTGGCGCCGTTGGGGCCGTCGTGAATGATGACGGGGTCGGCGCCGAAAGCCCGGAGAACGCGAGGGGCCAACTGGGACCAGGCTCCGTTGGCGCAATCTGCAACCACCTTTCTTCCGCCGAAATCGAGATTGGGGAAGGCCTCGTTCCTCAGCCAGGAGAGATAATCGCCGAGAAGGCTTTTTCGAGCCGTGACTCCGGGAGCGGAGGGTCGAGGCGGGGGAGATTCATTGAGCGCCGCTTCCAGGTCGTTTTCCAGTTCATCGTTGATTTTTGCGCCCTTGGAAGAAAGGAGCTTGATGCCGTTGTCCGTTGCCGGGTTGTGGGAGGCGGAAATCACGACTCCCGCCTGATAGGGGCCCTCCCCCGTGAGGTGAGCCACGCAAGGGGTCGGGGCCAGTCCAAGGAGGTCGACCCCGACACCGCCGAGGTTTAACCCCTCGGCAATCGCCGAGGAAAAGGGCTCTCCGCTTTCCCTTCCGTCGTGGCCGACGAGGACCCGGCCGGGACAATCCGGTCCGCGCAAGTGGGCGGCGAGGGTTTCGCCCAATTTTTCGAGGAATTCAGGAATCAGGGGATATTCCCCCGCCCGGCCCCGGATTCCGTCGGTTCCGAAAAGAGGGTCAGCCATCCTCAGGTAGGACCCGGTCCATCGGAACCAGTCGGTCCTCGTTCTGGCGAGGACCCACGCGAAGAGCGCCGAGGAGGCGATGAACCTCATCCGGGTCTTCGATTCCGGTAAGGGCCCAACCAAGGGGCAAGCGAAATCCATTCGCGGCATTGGGGGGAATCTCGCCCATGTTGAGAAAAAGCATCACATGGACCCGAACCCAGGTTTCGTCGAAGCTTCCAGGCAGAAGGTCGGCGTCGCTGAGCTCAGCCACCCATGGAGTCGGGGTCCAGGCGCTCGGCCGCCAAATCCCTTCCTGCGGGGAGCCTGCAAGAACAAGGTCCTCGGAATCCGGGACCCATTCGACGCGGGGCAGATCCTTGAGCTTGATGGGGAGTGTGGAGAGCACCGTTTCAGGGGTCATCCGAATCCCGAGGGCGACCGCCCTTGGGGAGAGGGCGAGGGGCAGGCCCCGCAGGTCGTCCCGGCTTTGAGAAGGCACTTGGAGGGGAAGGAAGAGGGGGATGTCGGGGGTTTCACCGGAGCGGGCGGCTTCCAAGGACTTGGACAATTCCTCCATGGCGCCGTGGGGACCGCTGACCGAAACCTGGTTGGGCTCGAAGGTCAGCCCCGAGGTGTCGGCTAGGTATCCTTCCGCGGGAGCCCCGGCGACTTTCACCAGGGAGGGTTCCAAGGCGACCGGGAAACCGGTTAGGCGTTCGAAACGCAAGCGCCCCAGGCCCGAATCGTTGCTTTGGCCATCCCCGAGGAGAGAGGCCGCGTCCTGGGAGCGAATCCAGTCGAGGTCCTGGGCCCGCAGGTTGTCGAGGGTCCAGGTGGTTTCTTCGGGCCCAGCTTCGATGGAGGGGGAAATCGAGGCGGCACACTGGCTGGCGAAGAAGGCGTCCAGGGTCGCGCGGGGGCCGAAGAAGGTGATGCTCACCTGCGAGCGGGGGGCGGGTTCCACCAGGACCCATCCCTCGGGAACCACGACCAGGAGGGTGTTGTCTTCGGGAGTGGTGGCCGCGGTTGCGGGGAGCACGGTGAAAATATGGTCCTTGGGTCCTGAGATGGTCCCCTGAACCTGCCACCACAAGAAGACCGCGAGCCCCAGGGCGACAAGCTTGCGGCCGGGGTCGCCCAGAAGGATTTTTGGGAAGCTGCTCAAGAGGAGGCCTCCTCAGTTGGGGCGGGATCTTCCTCGTGGGGAGGGGGTGGCTCCTCTTCCGCGGGTTTGCGAGCTTCGGTCTGCATGGCTTCTCGGAGCCGATCCTCGAGCTGGTCAAGAGGAATGGAGGGATGGAATTCTCCTCCGACTGCCAGGGAAATCCGGCCCGTCTCTTCGCTGACCACGAGGGCCACGGCGTCGGTTTCCTCGGTGAGGCCGATGGCTGCGCGGTGGCGGGTGCCAAGGCGACGGCCGATTTCCGGGTTGGATGTGAGAGGGAGGAGGCTGGATGCCGCCACGACTGAATCGCCACGGACAAGGACCGCCCCGTCATGGAGGGGCCCGCCGGGGAAGAAGAGCGTCTCGAGGAGAATCGCGGTTACCGGAGCGTCCACCGCCACCGCGGTTTCCGCGTAAGCCTCGAGGGAGACCCCTCTTTCGAGGGCGATGAGTGCCCCGATGCGCTCCTTGGACATCCTGCCTGCAGCGGCAGTGATGCGGGCCAGGATTTCAGGGTCTGCGTGAGCGGGGCCGAACCAGCCGAAGAGTCCGGGGCGGCCGAATCTGGAAATCCCCTGGCGAAGTTCGGGTTGGAAGAGGACCACCAGGATGATGACCAGGAAGGGGGCCACCCGGGAGACGATGTTGTCCAGAACCGGGACTCCCGGCCAGAAATTAAGCAGGTTGAGGAGCAGGAAAAAGAGAACGATGAAAATCCCCAACCCGGTGATGACTCCGAAACCGCGCGTGCTGCGCAGGAAACGGAGCACGGCGTAGATGGCCGCCGTCAGGACGAGAATTTCCAGGACCATGCCGACTTCCTGGCGGCCCAGGCCGAGAAGGATGGGGGTCATGCGAGAACCTCACCGGCTCGGGCGGCTTTCCGAATGGAATCCCATTTCCTGCCGTTGTGGAGGCGGAGAACGGCGACGCCTTGGCGGGCGCAGGTGAGGGCGGCTTCCAGGGTGGAGGCGTCCCGGTCGGAAGGGTCCAGAAGGCCGGAGGGGTCAAGGAAGGATTTCCGGGAAGGTCCGAGAAGGATGTCGAACCCAAGGGCACGGAAGGCGCCGGCGCCCTCGACAAGAGCGCAGCTCGACCGGGAATCCTTGGCGAATCCGATTCCCGGGTCGAGAATGATGCGGTCGGGATGAATCCCGGCATCCAGGGCGGCTCGCGCACGAGTGGCGAGTTCATCGGCCACTTCCCCGAACAAATCGGAATAGTCAGTGTGGTCGACCATGGTTGAGGGGGTCCCCCTCATGTGCATCAGAACCACGGGGCAACCCTTTTCGGCGATCAGCCCGGCCATTGCCGGGTCGTGGGTCAGGCCGCTCACATCGTTGATCATCGTTGCCCCCGCGTCCAGGCAGGCCTCGGCGACCTTGGCGCTGCGGGTGTCCACGGACAGGGGAATTTGGAAGGGGAGCAAGCGCTCGATGGCGGGGAGCAGGCGCTCGGATTGAATGGAATCCTCGACCGGAGCGGCGCCGGGGCGAGTGCTTTCCGCGCCCAGGTCCAGCCAGGATGCTCCTTCAGCCTTGCGCAGCGTGGCAGCTTCCTCCAAGGCCCCGGCTGGCAGGAGCGCCCCCCCGTCGCTGAAGGAATCCTCCGTGAGATTGAGGATGGCCATGAAGGAAGGAAAGGGTGGGGGGGCGAAAAACCCCTCAAGGGCCGCGTTGTATTTGCGGGCGATTTCAAAGGCCCGAGTCGGATGGTCGATGGCAACGGCCAAGGGTTCGCCGATTCTGGATGGCCGCCATGAATTGGATCCATCGGCCCGAGGAGGCCCGCTTGCCAACCCCACCTCCGCTAGGGATTCCAGGATTGCCGGGTCGTTTTCACGAGGACCTCGCCACCAGCCCTCTTCGAGGGGCAGAAAAACGGGTTCCTTGCCGAAATCCGAAAAATCCCACGGCCGCGCCACGGCGGCAGTGTACCGGGTCAAGCTGGGGACAGGCCTTCCTCGCCTGTAGGGGGAAGGTCCGACCTGGGAGCCGTTTCCGATTCTGATTCATTTCCCTCGGATGCCGAGGGCAAGGGAGGCGGCTTGGTCGCGGGCTTGGGGGGCCTCAAGTCTTCGGGCATGACCCCGTCCACGAGACGTTGCACTTCCTCCCCGTCGAGGGTTTCATGCTTGAGAAGGGCTTGGGCGA
>DCAK01000008.1:10520-10692 GCA_002311925.1 Planctomycetes bacterium UBA1135 | reverse complement strand
GGGACGGGGGGAGGGCTCGGATGGTGGGTTGGCAGGTGGCCCGCAAACCCGTCCGCACCCGCGACGGTCGCCGCATGATGTTCCTGACCCTGGAGGACACCACCGCCCTCTACGAGACCATCCTCTTTCCCGCCGCCTGCGCCCGCTTCGGCGGTCTGCTTCATTCCGAGGG
>DCAK01000008.1:7793-10512 GCA_002311925.1 Planctomycetes bacterium UBA1135 | reverse complement strand
GACTCCGGCGTGAACAGGGGGTGGTCACCCTGGAAATCCAAGACCTGCGGATGCTCGAGGAAGCCCCGTAGACTTTCCCCATGGATTCCCTGGCCAGAACCAACCTGGAAAGCCTCCAGAAGGCGGCGGTGGGCAAGCCAAGGGGCGCGCTTCTTTCCGCCTTGTGGGGGGCGTGCGTCGCTGGTGAGGGGCAGGCCATCAAGGCGACCCCGCTGCGCACCGTCTATCGGGTTTCGACGGGCCAGCGTGAGTATTCATTGAAGATTTGCCATCCCTTCCGTTCGGGAAATTTTTGGAGGAATCTGGCTCGCAAGCCACCGGCAATGCGTGAAGCGGAGGGAGCGCGGGAATTTTCCGCTCGTTTTGGCGAGGGAGCGGAGTCCTTCGCGGAAGCCGTCGGCGAGCAGGTCACCTCGGGTTTCGGACTCGCCGCTCGCCCCTGGTTGGACGGGGATTCAGGGAAGGCGATTTCCCCGGAAAACCTGGGTCAAGGGTTGGCCAAGCTCCACCAGTGCGGCTGGCGGGATCCGGACGTGTGCGCCCAGGATTTGTTGTTCTTCGCCGACCGGACCCTTCTGCCCATGGATTTCGGCCAATCCGTCTTTGTTCGGTCCAGCCATCGGCCCAGCATGGAAAAGGACCTGTTGCGTTTGCTTGTTTTGGAATCCGACCGGGACGCGAGTTTCAGGGCTCCGGCCATCCTGGGCAGCCATGGCCAGGTTTCCGGATGCGATTGGAATGTGGGTGCGATGCTTTCCAACGCTCGGGAAATCCGCCTCGAAGACAGGTGGAAGCAAAGCGGAACGTGTCTCAGGGATTCCGCGTCCTTCGAAACGACCCGGCATGGATTGCGGCGCCGGAATCTGGAGGGAGGGAAGGAAATTCAATTTCCTGCTCCTGGCGGGAGGTCGGCCTTTCGAAAATTCCATTGGCTGGAGCTCCTCGACATCCCAGTTCCGCGCGTGGCCAGCTTGAGCCAGGAAGGACCATCGGAATGGATTTGCCTGGACGGTTTCCCGGAGGGAGAGGTCCCGACGGAAACTCACTTGGCACCGCTGAGGAAGGAGATGAATGCCCAAGGCTTGGACCTGGACCCATTCTTGACCGAGGATTTCCGAATGAACGAAAAGGGTCCGGTTTTGATAGCGACGGAGAGGCTCGTTCGAATCCCAATCAGCGCCAAGCGAGGGTGGTGATTTGACCGACCCCGGGTAGAAATTCACTCCCGCGAAAGGTCATTGTTGATGCATCGAGGAACTGGATGTCGCCGGCTGGTGCCCCATGGGTACCGACAGCGACGACCGCCTGGTCCCCGTCTAACTTGCAATGCCAGGAGTTGTCCACCCGCCCCCCCGTGTACGGGGTCCAGGTCACCCCGGAGCCGCTGAGCGAGGTCGTATCCAGGCGGCCCAACCAGCCTTCGGTTCCCTGGCCTCCGCCGAGAGGGGCCCCGAATCCGCAAACCACCATCCAGCCGTCCCTTGCCAGGTCGAGGTCGGTTGGGGCGGATCCCATCAGAATGGGAGGTGAACTCAATTCGCCTATGCATTGGGCGCCGAAGGCGACCGGGTCGTGGTCGATCCAGACTCCAGCTTCCAGGTCGTAGCGGCCAATTTCTCCATTGGTGATGCCGGCGTGCTGGACCAGGGCGACGAGCTCCTTCCCGTCCGGGGTGAATCCGACGTTCGTCACCAGGTGGATTGCGGATTGGTTGTGGGCGGGAACATCCAGGTGCGCGGTGTTCTGCAGATAGGTCGAACTTGAGGGGTCTAGGTCCCACAGGTAGACGCTGTCTGAAAGGACCTTGACGATGGCGGCGGTGTTCCCGTCCGGGCTCAGGGCCCATGGCTGAACGATTCCCACCGCGCTGGCCCCCGTGGTTTCCGCGACCGTCTGGCCCCAGGTAGGGGAGGAGGCATCGGCATCCACGGCGAAAAGTTCATCCTGGCCGATGTTGTTCTCAGCCAACACCCAGAGGCGCTGGCGGGTTGAGTCGAAGGCGATGCCCGAAATCATTGAGCTCGGCGTGGACCAGAAAGGCGACCAATTGATGGATCCCCCCGACCAATCGCCACGCATAATGCCCTGGCCGTAGACCGACAGGAATTGGTCCAGGCCTCCCGGTCGGGTCACTCCTCGGTGTGCTGTGCCATTGAAGGAACCGGATTGCTCCAATCCCCCGGTCAGTCCATCAAGGGTGTACCAGGGAGAGGGCGACCCCACGCTGCAGCCCACCAGTATTTTCGGAGGAAGGGTGAGGACCAGGGCGAGGGCATTGGATGTGCAGATTCCAGAAGGGGAAGCGCCGGGGTCGAAGATCGCGGCCTGGCCCCAAAAAGTGAGGCCAGCCAAGAATTCGAGCGGAGCGGGGAGAGCGAATGGCAGGTCCACCCAACCTTCTCCCGGTACGCCGGCAGGGCCGCTCAAGGTGAAATTCCTGGTGACACGGAGTTGGCCGAGGTCCAACCAAACAGGAGCCCCATTCCAGGAGGAGGACCCAGGAGCAGCCGAGATTCCAATGATTCCGGAAGCCCCGCCCAGGCTGTTTTCAATGCTCAGGCGGTAGCCGGTCCTCCCCATCCAGGCTTGCGGGGAAGAAAGCCTGGGAACGAAGCCGCCGCTTCCAGGCGAGCCGTCTCCGGCGTGGTTTTGAAAAAGGAAAGGAAGAGCGAGAAGGATTTCCATGACAGAGGAAAGGGATGTACTGCCAGGATAACTG
>DCAK01000008.1:6251-7706 GCA_002311925.1 Planctomycetes bacterium UBA1135 | reverse complement strand
GCAGGCCCTCTGGGTCGGAGCGGCCTTCGAAAAGGCCGAGTGAATCCCGTCAGCGGTTCAAGGCCTGGACGGGTGGAATCCTTGAGGCTCTCCAGGCAGGGACCAGGCTGAAGATAAGGGCCGCCGCGAGGGTGGCTCCCACCAGCTTGAAAATACTGGCAGGGTCGTAAGCAACGGGGATGGTCTCGAATTGATAAATCTCGGGCAGGAAAACCCGTTCTCCGCCTCCCAGCCACATTTCCACGGTTTCGAGGTTGCCGGTCATCCACCAACCCATCAGCAGGCCTCCGGCCGTTCCCACCGCTCCCAGCAACAAGCCCAAGGATGCGAAATGGGTCAGGATGCGGCCGGGCCCGGCCCCAAGCGCGCCCAGAACGCCGATGGCTTTCCTTTTTTCGGCGACCGTCAAGATGAGGGTGGCCACAAGCTGCCATGCGGCAACCAGCACGATGAAGAAGAAGACCAGGGAAAGGGTGCCGCGTTGGTCCTCGACCGAACGCAGGAAAATTCCGCCCATGTCGCGCCAGCCCAGCACGCCGGTGAAGGCCGGGTCCACCAACCCGGCGGCGACCAGGGCGTTCTCGACTCGGTCCTTCAAGACCTCGGGGTCCACCCCGGGTTCCCCGCGGACGATGGCCTCCGTGAAGGAAGAACTGCCGGTCGAAAAGCCCAGGGCTCGGGCAAGGTCCGCCCGGCGCACGAAGGCCCGGTCCACTGATTCTTCCCAACGGCCTCCCGGGTGAGTGGCTGCAACTCGGAATGTCGTCCGCACCGGGCGAGTGGGTCCGGCGGATGGGGGGGCGAAGCTGACCACTTCAAGGGCTTCCCCTGGGGAAACGCCCAATTTCTCTGCAACCGCTTCCCCTAGAACGAGGGGAGGGAGGTTCCCGTCAGGGCCTTCGAACAGACCCGGGTCCACTTCGACCCTGTCGCCGGCATCCAATCCGACCAGGAGAAGGCCGCTGAGGTCGGCAGACCTGGGGTCGTCCAACGCCCGAGAACCGCGGCGGCCCACGAGGCCGAACCAATCCAACCGGGGCTTGGCGGAGGCAAGGCCATCCACCTCTCGGAGCGCCGTTGCGTATTCATTCCAACCCCCGGTGGACCGGGACTGCACCACCACATCACCGGAAAAGGAACGAACCGATTTTTCGAACTCGGCCAGGAAGCCGTCGAGAATGCTGACCACGGTGAAGACCACGCCAACCCCCAGGGCGATGGCGAAGGCCGAAAGCCCCAGAAGAGGCCGGGATCGGAGGTCGGCCAGGTGGAGGCGAGCGAGGCTCATGCCTCGATGGCCCCGTTCCGGAGATGGACGATGCGGTCGCATGCACCGGCCACGGCTTCAGCGTGGGTGGCAACAAGGACCGCCGCACCCCGTTCCCGAGCCGCCTCCAGAAGAAGTTCGAGGATGGTTCGCCCGCTTTCCCGGTCGAGGTTGCCGGTGGGCTCATC
>DCAK01000008.1:1955-6189 GCA_002311925.1 Planctomycetes bacterium UBA1135 | reverse complement strand
GGCCAGGGCCACGCGTTGTTGCTCCCCGCCCGAAAGTTGGGATGGCCGGTGGCCGAGGCGGTCGCCCAAACCAACCCTTTCCAGCAGGGCTCGGGCCTTTTCCTTTTCGTCCTTGGCACGGGTCCACCACCCGAGGCCGCTGACAATGCGGCGGGGGAGGAGGACATTCTGGAGGGCGTCCAATTCCGGAAGAAGATGGAATTGCTGGAAAACGAAGCCAATGCGCCTAGCCCGGACCTTGGCCGATTCCGAGGGTCCCAATCCCTGAACCTCTCCGCCTTCCAGGCGGACGATGCCGGCGTCCGGGCGGTCCAGGAGCCCGAGCAGGTGAAGCAGGGTGCTCTTGCCGCTCCCTGAACGGCCCACCATCGCGCAGGTTTCCCCCGCGGCAAGGTTCATGGACACTCCGCGGAGAACCTCCAACCTGCCGCCGGCCATCGGGTAGGCCTTGGTGAGCTCGCGGGCGGCGAGGACGGGGATGGCGGCCTGGGGGGATGAATCACTCATAGCGAAGGGCTTCCACGGGTCGCAACAAGGCGGCGCTGATGGCGGGGGCGAGGGTGAAAAGAAGGCCGACGCCGAAGCAGGCCAGGGTCAGCGCCCAAGCTTGGTTGGATTCCCAAAGGGCAGGAATCTGGTCCATCACATAGAGGTCCTTGCGGAAGAGGACGAAGCCCAGACGTTCCTCGAGAAAACGCTCCACTAAGGCTCGGTTGGCCACGATGAGGCGGGCGGCCCCAAGACCGAGGAGGGACCCGGCAAGTGAACCCAACCCCCCGATGGAACCCACCAGGGCGGCTCGGCGAAGAGGGGAAAATCCGAGAGCCGCCAGCACGCCAAGCTCCCTCACCTTTTCCCGGACCAGGGCCCCGACCACGGCGAACAAACCGAAGGCCGCCACGATGACCACGAAGAACAGGACCAGGGTCACCACCCGCCTTTCGTTGTCGATGGCGGCAAGGAAGACCCCTTGGCGCTCCTCCCAACTTTCCAGACTTCCGCCGCCTGGGCCACCCGGCTCGGGGAGGCCAGCCGCAGCCAGCGCCGCAAGCACCTGCGCCTTGCCCTCGTCCAAGCCGACTCCGGGCCTGAGCTTGACCAGGGCCTCGGTGAATTCAGGGGCGTCCCGACCCAGCAGGTTGTAGCGAAGGCCGCCCCTGCCGGTGCGTTTCACCAGGACCCGGTCCAGGGCCATCTTGTAGTCGCTCCCCTGGTAGGTTCCGGCAACCTGAAAGCGGCCATTGGCAGGGAGCAATTCCTCGCCCTCGGGAGGGAGGACGGGCGGAAGGGCGGCCAATTCCAGTTGGACCCCGCGAGGACCATCCTTCCCCGGAGGAAGAGCCCGGGATAGGGCGTCGCTGATCAGGATGCCTGGGCGGGCGCCGAAAGCGGTCGCATCGCCGAAGGGAGCGTTGAAGTCCGCAGGGGGGAAGTTCGCCCCCTCCATGCTGGCAAGGAAACCGGTCACCCGGGCCTCTTCCATGGGGTCGATGCCCACCACCTGGATCCCGTTCACGTCCGAATTCCGTGTCATGGCGAGGCGCCCCTCCCCGCCTTCGGGCACCCAGATGGCGTAGGCCACCAGGTGGGGGGCGGCGGCTTCCACCCCGGGCGCGCTTTCGAGAGCTTCCTTCCAGGGCCCCCATGCAGCCGTTTCCTCGGATGGGGGGGGAATCACCAGGAGGTCGCTCAAGGGCCCACGTACGGCCGCGCGGTCGAATTCAACCAGGCCGTTCAGGACGGCCAGCACGGTCAGGAGCGACCCCAGCCCCACGGCGGTCCCGAGCACGGCCAAACCCTGGACGGGCCGGCGAAACAGCCAGGCAAGGGCGAGCCGGGTCACGCCCCTTCTCCGCCCTCGGGGCGAAGGTGGGGGAACAGGAGGACCTCGCGAATGGTGTCGCAACCTAGGAGCACCATCGCCAGCCGGTCCATTCCCAACCCAAGACCTCCGGCGGGGGGCATCCCGTAGGCCAGGGCCCGAACGAAGTCACGGTCGATTTCCCGCGGGGCTTCGGGGTCGCTGGAGGCGGCCTGGGCTTCGAAATTGGCCAGCTGCCGCTCGGGGTCATTGAGCTCGGTGAATGCGTTGGCCAGCTCCATGCCGCCGAGGAAGAATTCGAATCGCTCCGCCACCCCGGAATCCTCCGGACTGACCTTGGCCAGTGGGCACACCGGGGCCGGATAATCCACCACGAAGACCGGGTCCCGCAGGGTGGGCTCGACCGTGACGTCGAAGAGGTCGTTGACCGCCTTCCACCAAGCCCCCTGGTCGTCCCCGTTCACTTCAATCTCGCGTTCCTTGAGCGCCGTCTGCACGGCCCCCTCGTCGGCGAGGTCGCAGCCCGCGTGTTCAAGGAACAGCTCGCCGTAGGCCTTCCGTGGGTAGGGGGGCTCCAGCGACCAGGTCGAATCCTTCCAGGTCGCGGTCAAGCCGTCGTTTCCGGCGGCCAGGCAGGCGGCAGGCACGAGGGCTTCCACCAACTCCATCATCCCGGTGTAGTCGGTGTGGGCCTGATAAAGCTCGAGCATGGTGAACTCGGGGNNTCACCCGGCGCCATGGGGGAGTGAAATCGACCAGGTGCTCGCCGAAGGGCACCTGGGTGGCCCCCCGGACATCCTGGGCCAGCGAGGAAACCAAGGATTCCACCATGACCACGATCATGTTGTAGTCGGCGTATGCTTCGTAGCTCTCAAGCATGGTGAACTCGGGGTTGTGGCGGGGGGAGAGGCCCTCGTTGCGGAACACACGGGCGAATTCGAACACCCGCTCGATGCCGCCGACCAGGAGCCGCTTGAGGTAGAGCTCGGGCGCGATGCGCAGAAAGAGCTCCATGTCCAGCGACTGGTGGTGGGTGGTGAAGGGCTTGGCGTAGGCGCCGCCGTACAGCGGATGCAGGACCGGGGTCTCGACTTCGACGAAACAGCGGGACAGCAATTCCCCCCGAACTGCCTCGGTCAGAGCGCTTCGCCGCAGGAACCGGGTGCGGACCTCTTCGTCGGTGAAGAGGTCCACATACCTCAGTCGAGCCCGCAGCTCGGGATCTTCCAGCCCTTTTCGCTTCTCGGGCGGGTCGTGGAGCGACTTGGCGAGCAAAAGGATGGAATTTCCATACACCGTGGGTTCGCCCTTGTCGGTGGCCTTGAATTCCCCCTCCACGAAGAGAAAGTCCCCTCGATTGAGTTGGCCCAGCAACGCGAAATCGCCCTCGGAAAGGCGGTCCTTTTGAAGGCAGATTTGGATGCGGCCGCTTCCGTCCACCAGGTCTAGGAAGGCAAGCTTGCCGTAGCCGCGCCGACCCAGAATTCGGCCGGAAACCCGGACTCCGGTGCCGTAGCCCTCTTCGCCGAGCTCCAGAACCTCGGCGGCCAGCATGCGCCCCTCTGGCACCCTTGCGGGGTAGGGGTCGACCCCCGCATCCCGCAACGCCGCTATTCGTTCCAGCCTGTCCGCCGAGAAAACCTCCTCCATCGCCGCAAGATTAAGGATTCCGGGGTTGTCCTGCACCTAGTGGAGGAAGATTCCTGGGGTTGGTTGCTTAACCGGCTAAGGGATTGAGATCTCTACGACTTCACTAAATTCGTGACTACTCATGTCCACCGCCTGAATCCAGACCGTTTTGCCTGTCATCGCGGCGGGAAGCAAGGCTGTGAATTCGAACTGACCGGTCATGTCGGCCCTTTCTTGCCCCGCTAGACGTACCGGAGGAGCAAGGCCCAAATCACCCCAAGGGGTTGGCGTGCTACCAGCTCCAGCCAGGGAATAGACCAGCGAAATAAAGCCATTGGGGGTTCCCTGCAAGATGGAGCAATGAGCGGTTTCTCCGGCCACAAAATTTCGCGGCACGGCAACGAGTCCACCAGTCGTTGCGACCAGGTCTCCCTGATTGTCGAATAGGTGGATATCTTCGGTAGGGCTAATGTGCCCTTCGTAATTGCCCACCACAAACAAGCTCATACCTCCAGTGGGGGCAACTGCTCGAGCGCGGAAATCTCGAGAACTACGAGCCAAATAAAGGCTGTCCTGGGGCGCGATAACGGCTCCAGCTGGTATGTCCATGCTCACGCCGCCACCTAGGGTCCACCCCGAGACGTCGACTGCAAAAGTGTTCAAATTTACAAGCTGGACAAACTCCTCTTCCTGGTTTCCACTTATTGGTGAGTGCTCGATTTGCCCCAATGCAACATATGGATACTCCTGTGCATGCGGGACTAATCCGCTTCCACTTGGCCC
>DCAK01000008.1:0-1736 GCA_002311925.1 Planctomycetes bacterium UBA1135 | reverse complement strand
TAGAACGCGTCAATTAGCCGGTTCCAGAATGAAGCGTTGCTTATGTGGTTTCGATCTCCGAACAGAGGATGAGACTGGGGGTCTTGATCCACCCAAATGTCATCATTAAGCACTCCGCCCGATGCTGGGACAAAGTTCCTTCCAAGCGTCAGATCTTTGTCCCACGGGAGAACTTCCCACTCTTGGTCTCCATCCGAATCTCGATACAAGTAGTAATTTTTCGCTACATGATCATTGTCGTTGATGACAACTGTGGCCGCGAGATATGCAAGGACAGCGGGGATGTTCATGTTGTCAAATAGCCACCTCTCCAATTCTGTTCCGCTTGCCTGAAGAGCGACCGCCAAATCCTGGAGGTCAGCATCATTCTCCCAGAGTCGCGTCTTCTTTTCGTGGCTGTATTGAGTAAGTTGACTTAAATCTGTGAACATCTTGTATAGAGCACCGTCGGGGTCCAGCCCTTCTCTACTAAGCAAATCCTCATCAGGTTGCTCAACGAAGGCTGCGAGTGCGAAAAAGTTTCCGCCGCGATTCAGCCGAACCATAAACGACAAGCAACCATTCGCATCAGCCGCTTCGTATGTTTCAAACGCCAAGGTCTGCCGGAGGAATGCTTTGTCCGACCATGTGCTATTTAAATTAAATTCAGAAACCCGATTTTCATCTTCCGAAAACTGGAAACGGTCTCCGCGATTGAAGTCGAATTTAAAGCTCTTCTTCGGCCACGTGCTACTCGACGCCCCGCGCCGTTTGACAAGGATGTTGTCATAAAACTGGCCGTTGTAGAGCACCGAAGACTGTGAGCCGGATGTGGTTTGTGATTGCCCGTTGCTCACACAAAACAGGTGGATTACGGGTATCTCAGAAACAACCGTGTCTGCCTCGATAACAGTCCCCCCATACTGTGGCGAACCTAGAGGGTCGACGAAAGGCGGGTGTAATCCCGCCGCACCGTTGCTGTCCGCGGCGACCACTCTCCAACGAAGCATCTTCAGTGGGTTGGCTACGCCGGCAGGGATTGTGCCCGTCCAAATACCGTCGCCTGCCACTTGGTCACTACCCAATCCATCATCAGCCATTGAGACCTGCGACTCGGCCTGGTAACTAACTCGGTAAACCAAGTCCACAAAAGCAGGCTGCGTGTTGGGAGGAAAAACAACCTCAGCCTCAACCACGATGTTGTCTGCAAATGCCGGAAGGCCGGGAGAGGCCTCCATTTCCAGAACAATGGGTTCTCCAAAACCGTTTGCCGCGCCGGGTGTCGCTTGGGAGAAATATGTGGGGATGAGCGGGGGATTTGGAGGGAAGCGAATGCCATATGAAATATCGGCTGACTGAGGGGCGTACTCCGGGTAGTACTCATGCGCAATGGTCACCCCGTCTGGCTCGACTAACGCTAAGTATTCGCCTCCCCCGGCTAGTTTGAAGTTGGTGTGCAGTTCTCCATTCAATACAGCATCTTCGTCAGAAGCAAAAACAAGGAGAAATGCCCCTGAAGCCAGCAAGGTCCCAACCGGAAACGCCCACTTCTGTAGATTCGCGTCATCGTCTGTTAAGAACCAGCCACCTAGGTCGACCGCGGCGCCCGGGTTGTAGATTTCCAGCCAGTCCGAATAGTTTTCCGCTGCATCGGCCAACACATGGTCATTAATGGCCTGGAATTCGCTAATAATCGGGCCTCCCTCGGAAGGGGGGGCGGAGAGGGGGGGGGGAAGGGAAGGGGAAACCGAGACAAA
>DCAK01000087.1 GCA_002311925.1 Planctomycetes bacterium UBA1135 | reverse complement strand
AACCCCGCAATCGGGGGCATCGCCCGTGAACGATTCGCCGAAATTCAGCCCTGCGTCCACCGCGGCGCTGTCCTGCAGGAGAAAGAAGTCCGACAAGGAGATGTCGCGGAAACGAGGTTCCCCCAAGCGCGCGTTCACCATTCCCCCCAGAACCAGGCGCAGATTTTCTATCCCATTGATTTTTCCCGTCCCCTCCAAAACGATGGAAGCTTGGTTCCACAAGTTGAAATCAAAATCCAAACCCGCGACCTGGTCGAAACGAGCCGCGATGCCCTTGTGGCCGGCGCAGAGAATGTTGTTGCGGATGAGATTGGCCACCCCCCTCCGTCGCGCGCGCAGGGCGCCGTTGGGATTCCCGGTGAGGGTGTTGTGCCGCAGGATGGAATTCTTGACCCCGCTGCTGAGGAAGAACCCGAACTCGTTGTTCTGGTGGGCCAGGTTTCTTTCCACGACCACTCCGTCGGTTTCATAAAGAGTGAGCCCGTTCTTGTTTCCCTTCAGAATATTGCCTCGAATCAAGCCGCCCATTTGGGCGTTGGTGTTCCCGTGCACCAGGATTCCGTTGGAGTGATTGTCGTGGCAACGGTTCCCTTCGAGAATGATGTCCTCGCCCCCGTTGAAGTCGATTCCGTCCTCGATGTTCGAATGAAGGCGGCAATTGCGGACCGTGATTCCTTTCGAGCCCTTGAGGTAGATGCCGTCCGACATGCCGGAAGCTTCCACGTTTTCCACGAGGAGGTCGGCGTCCGGTTGGAAATGCACGAAGATGCCGGAACCCCGGTCCTTTTCTCCGTTTTCCCATTCGATCTTGATGTCCCTCAGGGTGATTCTTCGATTGACCCCCCTGTCCGAGATGAAAATCCCGTGCGACCAGCGCGTGTAATACCGACCCTTGATGCCGATGCGTTCAAGGGTCAGATTGGAGGCCCCGTGTTCAAAGTTCACCGCGTGTTGGAATTCACGGTTTCGAAGATCCAGGATGGTCTTGTTGGCGCCTTCACCGCGAATCACGATGGGTTTTCCCGACGTGGCGATAGTGGGCATGTCCATTTCCTCCTCATAGACGCCGCCGAGAATGATGAGCATCTCGCCGGGCCGCACGGATTGGAGGCCCTTTGCGATGGTCTTCCACGGCTTTTCCCTCGTGCCAGGATTGGCGTCGTCCCCTTCGGTGGATACGAACAGCCGGGAGAAGGCCCCGCTTGCGGCTCCGGCGTCCTCCTCGGGAATGCAGGCGGCGGCGCCCAGGACCAACAGGAAAGAAAGGGTGAGAGGAGATTTGATGTTCACGGTTTTTCATGGGCTCCGCAGTCCGGGCCCGAGCCGTCGAAGGGTCCTCCAAGGTTCTCCCCAACATCGAGAGCGGGGCTGCTGTCGAGAAGGATGAAATCTCCTCCCTGGGAATCCCGGAAGAGCGGGTTCCCCGTTTTCGCGTGGACCATGCCCTGGAAGCGCCCCTGAATCGTGGCAAGGTCTTCGAGGCGACCGACGTTTTCGATGGAGAGCGCGGGGGGGTCCCAAAGATTGAAATCGAAATCGAATCCGGCTTCTTCCTCGATGCGGGCGGACAGGCCCTGGTCGCCCCCCGTGAGGATGTTGTTCCTGAGGATGTTGTCTTCCAGGAATTTCCGAAGCCGGACAGCTCCGGTGGAATTGGCCGTGAAAGTGTTGTGGTGGATTCGCGACGCCCGGGTGCCGCCCGAAACCTTCAAGCCGAATTCAGTATTGAGAAAGGCCACATTGCGTTCAACGAGAACGCCGTCGGACTGATTGAGGGTGATTCCATTTTGATTCCCCTGCAGGACGTTTCCGCGGACCACGCCCCCTTGGTGGAAGTTGGTGTTTCCGTGAACGAGGATGCCGCTGGAATGATTGTCATGGCAGAAATTATTTTCCAGAAGAACATCCGTTCCCCCGTTGTAGTCGATTCCATCCTCGATGTTGTCGTGGAGGTCGCTGTTGCGGATTTCGATGTTGTTGGACCCCTTCAAGTAGATGCCATCTGAGAATCCGCTCGATTCCACCCCGTCGATGAGCAGGTCGGCGTCCTCCTGGTAGTGAACGAAGATTCCCGACCCTCGGTCCTTGATTCCGTCCTCCCATTCCAGGCGGAGATTCCTCAGGACGATTCCCTTGTTGACCCCTTCATGGGAGATGAAAATCGCATGGGACCACCATGGGCCCGGGCGTCCCTTGATGCCGATGCCCTCCAGAATCAGGTTGGAAGCTCCATCTTTGAATTCGACGACATGCTGGAAATCGAGGGACCGGAGGTCGAGAAGGGTGTTGTCGGGGCCCTGCCCGCGAATGGTGATGGGTTTCGCCTCGGTCGCGACCGTGGGCATGTCCAATTCTTCAATCCATGTTCCCGCAAGCAGGGTCAAGGTCTCGCCGGCTTGAAGTTCCTCGACCCCCTTGGCCAAGGTCTTCCAGGGCGAAAATCGGCTTCCATTGCCGGTCAGGTCATTCCCGGAGGGAGAGACGAAATGTTCCCCGGTGGCTGCGCCGGATGTGGAGCCGGTTTCCGCGCCGGCTCCCTCGCCCCCGCCTTCACAGGCTGGAGCCGTGAGAAGGAAGATGAGGAGCAGGAATCTCATGGTCGGCGCAGGATGGGGGCCATTCTGCGGAACAGGTAGGGGAGAATAGGGCCGGTTTTTGGCCGATTCGCCCGCAGGGCGGCAAGAAGAGAGAAGGGGAATTGGATGAAGAAGGCTAGGCGACGGCCGAAGCCGGGTTTTCCGACCTTGGCAGGGTTCCCAGGCTCATAGTTCAGACGGCTCATTTCGTTTCCAGCGAACTTCTCAGGAAACCAACTTTCGGCCCGAGGCAGGGCTTCCTTCCATCGGTTCACGCTCACCGAGAAGATGCCGCGGCTTCCTTCGCCCTCGAAGGAACTGTTGTTGCTCTCCACATCCAGGAGGTCATCCCGAAAGTCGATTCCGACGGTCTTGCAAATTTGGCGCACGGTGCCCTCGGGGTCGGTCACGATGTCCTCATAGCGGACGAGCATCCAGTTTTCTTGAGGGTAAAGACGGTCGAGGATGCCCATCTGCCGCATGGATGCTTTCCAGAGGAGGGTCGTCGTCAACGGGTGGTACAAGGATCGGATGCGGGATTGGTTGACGTCCCAGGTTCGCTTCCACTTGTTCTGGTAGGAAAGCAGGAAATCCCTGGGGTCGCGGGTGCAAAGGAGAACGCGGGCCTCGGGAAAGTCGGCGAGGATGCGCTCGAGGTGGAAGACGTCCCGGGGGGTGTTGTCTCCCCATCGGGGTTTCCCCTCCCCTTCGGCCTGCAGTGCCATGAAAGATTGAAAGAGACCGGGAAGGCCGCCTCCGCATTCCTGCCAGCGCGCTTCCAGGCTCTCCCGGAAGCCGGCGGCCTCGACTCGTTGCCAATCCTTTTCGTATTGGTATTTTCGGAAAAGGCCCAGGGTTCGATTCAGCGCCTGCTCCCCCTCCGCCGAACCCGGGGCGATTTCCTCGCCTTTGGCCCGGCTCCGAATCTCCTCGTAGAAATGGGTTTCCGAGGGAAAGAACAGGTCGGCATGGGAACCGAGAATTTCGGCGACCAGGGTGGTCCCGCACCGTGGCGGGCCCACGATGAAAACAGGGGCCGCCGCCTGGGTCGGGTTCGAGAGGGTGGTGGTCATTGCGCCTGAAGAATTCTACCCCGTGGTAGAATCCGCCACCCGGCCCAGTCCCGGGGGTTTCAGCGGACATCGGAAGGCTCGCTATGTCGCCCGGAATCGAAAAGGACCCAGCCATTGATCGGCCAATCTGCATCCTCGGGACGGGGAGAAGCGGAACCACCCTCTTTTTCAGGGTTCTTTCCCAGCATCCGCACCTGGGATGGTTCTCTAATTTCACCAACAAGCACCCCCGAGCCCCATGGTTGGCGGCCTGGTCGCGGATTCTCGACCTTCCGGTGGTCGGGCCCCGGATGTCATTCGATTGGAGGCTGACCCCCAAACCGCGGGAGGCCAATCGCCTTCTGGCGGAAATCACCGAGGGAGTCTTTTCCCAGCCCCGCAGATTGACGGCGGCCGACGCCCTGCCCGAACATGTGGAGGCTCTGCGGGCTTCCGTCCGCGCCCACCTCGGTTGGCAGGGGAAGAAGCGATTTCTTCACAAGCACACCGGTTTTCCCCGCATCGACTGGCTGACCGAGGTCTTCCCGGACGCCCGGTTCATTCACGTCGCGCGGGATGGTCGGGCCGTGGTCAATTCCATGGTCAACGTGAGTTGGTGGGACGGGACCATGGATTCCTGGTGGTGGGGGGACATGGACGCGGCGGACCAAGCGGTTCTTGAATCCTGTCGGCACGAACCCGCGGTCCTCGCCGGGGTGGTCTGGAAGACCCTCATGGATTACATCGCCGACGCGCGAGCCTCGTTGCCGGCCGATCGGTTTCTTGAGATTCGTTATGACGGAATGGTGAGGGACCCGCGAGGGACCATGGCCAGGGTCCTTGATTTCTGCGGGCTGCCGGCCTCCAACCGCTTCGACGTCCGGGTATCCTCCATCCGGGTGCACGACTTCGACGACAAGTGGAAGAAGGATTTGGGGGAGGAATCCATCCGGCTCCTCCAGGACTACCTCGCTCCCCACCTGGAAAAGCACGGGTTTCCCCTTTGACCACAGGTCCCTCCCCGCGCCGTAAGCCCGAGGTGCTCATGGTGGGCATCGGAATTTCGACGACCACGGGAATCGCCACGGTGGTCAAGAATTGGTTGGCCACGGATTTCTCGGACAAGGTGAACCTGCGCTATCTGTCCACCCAGAGGGAATCGGTCCCCGGCGCCTACCTGGCCAAGTTCGTGGATGGCAGCTTCGCCCTGCTCAAGATTGCCGTTCTGTTCCTCGGGAGACTGCTGACCCTCAAGGGTCGATGGGATGTGATGCATGTCCATCAATCTTCGTGGATGAGCTTCTGGCGCAAGCAGCCCATCTGGCATTTCGGAGCCCTGTGTGCCCGCAAGAGGGTGTCCCACCTCCACGGCTCCGAATTCCAGGACTTCTACGCTTCGACTTCCGGACTTCGTCGGCGCCTGGTGCAACGGTTTTTCGAAAGCGCGGACGCCAATCTCGTCCTTTCCCGGGAATGGAAGGAGTGGGTCGAAAGCATCTGCAGGCGGCCCACCCGGGTCGACATCGTCTACAACGCCGCCCTGCGCCAGGAGGTCCCCGACCGCAGTGGTCGCGACACCGTGACCTTCGCTCTCATGGGCAGGATGGGGAAGAGGAAGGGGGTCTACGATCTTCTCGAGGCCTTCAAGGCAATCGCCCCGAGCCATCCTCAAGCTCGGCTGATTCTTGCAGGTGACGGGGAGGTGGACGAGGTGCGGGCCCTGGTGGCGGAGGCCGGCCTGGAGGCCCAGGTCGAGGTGCCCGGCTGGGTGTCGGGCCCCGATGCAGCCTCCGTGTTCCAGCGGGCCGACGTCTACTGCCTGCCCTCCTACAACGAGGGGCTTCCGGGTTCGATTCTCGAAGCCATGGCGGTTGGCCTGCCGGTGATTTCCACCCCGGTCGGGGGAATCCTGGAGGCGGTGCGCCATGATTCCACAGGGCTCATCGTCGAGCCGGGGGATATTGATGCGATTGCCAAGGCCGTGGCCCTGTTGGCCTCCGATGCAGAATTGCGCGAAAGGATGGCCAAGGCCAGCCATTCCCTGTTCGAAGAGAAGTTCGACCTGGATGCCATCGTCGAACAAGTGATGGGAATCTACGGGGAGCTCCTTTGGCCGGCGGCATGAACATCGGCTGGTTCTGGAACCGCTTGCGCAGCATGTCGCCGGGAGAGATTGGGTGGCGGGTGCGCCAATGGTCGAGGGAGCGGTTGGAAAAATGGCTCCCGCCCCCGCGAACCAAGTTGAACCCGGGGCTTCCGCCGGGTTTGGGTCTTCCCGAGGCGAAGATGGATTCCCACCAAGTGGATCGGGAGGCCTGCCTGCGCTCGGCGGAAAAGGTCCTTCAGGGAAGGATTTCCATGTTCGACCTCGAGGATGTGGAGGAAGGTCTTCCTCCCGATTGGCATCGCGACCCACGGAGCGGAAAGTCCGCCCCGCTTCGCTACTCGAAGGACATCAACTACCGCTCCTTCGAGGATTGCGGCGACATCAAGTATGTCTGGGAACCTTCCCGACACTTGGAATTGGTGACCCTGGCTCGGGCGTTCGCTCTCACGGGGGAGGTGCGATTCCGGGAGGGATTCAAGAGCCGACTCGAATCCTGGTGGAAGCAGAACCCCTTCAACCAGGGCGTGCATTGGTGTTCCTCCCTTGAGTTGGGCATTCGCCTCGGAAATTGGGCCCTGTGCGCGGATTTTCTGGGTCGCAGGGAAGGCGGGCTGGAGGGCCTGGGGGAGGATTTTATCGAGAATTGGAAGGAGCGGGCCTTCGAGCATTGCCACTACATCCGCAAGCACCTGGCCTCCGGCTCCTCGGCGAACAATCACCTTGTGGGTGAAGTTGCCGGGCTTTTTCTAGGTTGCGCGGCCTTTCCCTTCTTTTCTCGGGCTCCGGCCTGGAGGGCCCTGGCGCGCAGCATCCTGATTCGGGAACTTGAGATTCAAATCCATTCGGATGGAGTCAACAAGGAGCAGACGACCGGTTACCACACATTCATCGCCGACTTCTTCCTGATTCCCGGGGTCGTGGCCCGGGGTTCGGATGACCCGTTCCCGGAAACCTATTGGGATCGATTGCAGGCCATGGCGGAGTTTTCAGCCGCCTTGGTTGACGCGGGGGGGAATGTCGCCGCCATCGGCGACCTGGACGACGGCCACATGACTCGGTTGTGCGACTCTTCCGACTTTCACCCCCACCTTTCCCTGGTCGCCACGATGGCGGTCCTGCGGGGTCGGCCGGAATTCGCGGCCAAGTCGGGGTCGATGGACGAAAAGACCTATTGGCTCACGGGAGAAGAGGGAGCGGGTCGGTGGGGCGCTCTCGGTGGCGGCGCGCCCGCGTCCGACATTGCGAGGGCCTTTCCCGAGGGCGGCTATTGGTGGATGGGCCGGGATTGGGAATCCGACGACGAGGTTCGGCTTCTGTTCGATTGCGGCCCCCTGGGATTTCTTTCCCTTGCCGCTCATGGTCATGCCGACGCGCTCTCGGTTCAGCTGTCGGTGGGGGGTCGCGAAATCCTGGTGGATGCCGGGAACTGGTGCTATTTCCAGGAGCCGGCCTGGCGGGATTATTTCAAGAGCACTCTCGCCCACAACACCCTGTCGGTGGACGGAGCCGACCAATCTCAAGCGGCGGGCATGTTTCTTTGGACGGAGAAGGCCCGGGCCACCCTTCTTGCCAGTGAGCGGTCGGAGGATGGCGGAATCATCCGCTTGGAAGGGGAGCATGACGGTTATCAGCGGTTGGCGGACCCGGTGAAGCACCGGCGAGGGGTGGATTGGGATTCCAAGTCGGTTTTCGTGATTCGCGACTCCGTGGAGGCCCGGGGGAGCCATCGATATTCCCTGGCTTTCCACTTTGCGGAGGGATGCGAGGTCGTGGAGCGAGATGGGGACTTCGTGGCGACCCACGGTGCTTCCAAGGTTCGCCTGTCTCCTCCGTCAGGATGGGAGGCTCGCCTCGTGAAGGGGCAGGAGGATCCCCCCCTGGGTTGGCGCGCCACCCGGTTCATGGTCCGGAACCCGAGCCCCGTCGTGGTGCTTGAGAGGGAAGCGGAGGGGAATTGGGAGTGTGAAACCAGCCTGAGGGTCGAATGAGGAAGCTGGCCCCCTTCGATGGGCAACTTTTTTCCGAAGAGGGTTTCCTGAAAGGATTTGGGAAAGAAATCCTTCCCACCCTGGGGTGGAGGGAGGGTCGGTCCCTAAAATCTTTCAGAGCAGTGACTTGGGAGAGAAAAAATGGAAAATGGCCCACCGAAGGGGGCCAGATTCAGTCTTCATCGTCTCCTATGTAGCCCAGGCTCTGCAGCGCGCGCAAGGTGTCTTCATCCAATTCCACCTTTTCGGCGGTGAAGGCGGTGACGAGGGCAAAATCCCGCATCATGACCAGAAGTTTCAGAAGATCCGCCGGCGCCTGGAAGACGGGGTTTTGCTTGTCGAAAGGAGTCCCTTCGGCTGGGGGGTAGTCGCCCTCCAGGCGTTCCCCGGGGTTCGAAGCCAGGTCGAAATGGAGGTGAAGCATGGCCTCGTCGGCAGCTGAGCGGTCCGGGGTTTCAATGAGCTTTCGGCTCCCCTTTCGAACCGCGGTCTGGGCGCCTTGACCCTCGTGCATGATGCGCTCGGCAAAAAGAATCCGGCCGTCCTCCCTCTCCGGGTCCTCCATGAAGGGTTGGAGACTCCGGGATGGGCAGTCGGCAGGGACTTCGGCGCCCGCCCAACCCAGCAAGGTGGCGTAGAGGTCGAGAAGGTTGACGGGCTGCTCGACCACCGCCCCTCCACGGGCTCCCGGACCGACAAGAACCAGGGGAACATGCAACTGCTCCTCGAAGAGGGATTGCCCGTGGCCCCAGTGCAGGTGTTCATAAAACTCCTCTCCGTGGTCGGAGGTCACGATGAGCCAATCTTCGGGCCCGAGTCGGCCGGTGGCCTCCAAATGGTCCAAGAGGCGCTGGAATTCCCGGTCGCAGTAGCGGATTTCCGCGTCGTAGAGACGGATCACCCTCTCGCGCCCGTCTCCCTCGAGAGGAGGGCGTTTGCCGAATGGGTACCTGAGAATCCCGCTTTCCCATCGAAAGCTCGCCTGCAGGTCGGCGATGGAGGGCCGGTCCCCCTCGAGAAGGAATTCGGGAGGGTCGTAGGGGGCGTGAGGGTCGATGTAGTGGACGTAGGTGAATTCCGGACGGTCGTCCCCCTCTCCCAGCCAATCGATGACCTTGTCGGTCAGGGGGCCTGCCGCCGACTGGTCTTCCTTACTTCCCTGGGCCACGTCGGTGGTTCCGGTCCAACGGGCCAGCTTGGCGGCCAACTTTCCCCAAGCCATGTCCCGGACGAGGGGCAGACCATCCTTGGCGAGATGGAAATGGCCGAATCCCTGGTCGAAGCCGAAGGAGC
>DCAK01000115.1 GCA_002311925.1 Planctomycetes bacterium UBA1135 | reverse complement strand
AACATGGACGGGACCGCCCTCTACGAATGCGTCGGCGTCCTTTTCCTGTCCCAGTACTACGCCAGCCACAGCCCCGCCTTTGAACTCACCCTCGGGATGCAGTTCTTCGTGGTGGTGACCGCGCTTCTGGCTTCCATCGGGGCGGCGGGAATCCCAAGCGCCGGCCTGGTCCTGAAGGCCATGATTCTGAAATCCCTCGGCCTTCCCGATGACGGGGTCCTGCTGCTGCTGGCGGTGGACCGACCGCTGGACATGATGCGGACCGCCGTCAATGTCTGGTCGGATTCCTGCGGCGCCGCGGTGATCGCCAAGTCCGAGGGCGACGCGGTGCTGGCCGAGGTTTCGACGGGACCGCCGGGGCCGTCAGGAAGGCCTCCCGACCGATGAAACACCCCGACGACGACGACCCCCGCGACGACGGGCCCCCGGAGGAAATCCCGCAGATTCTTCTTCCCACCGAGGAAGAGGCCCAGGCCCTGCTCGAGCGCCAGGTGGGAGAGGAGGAACTCCTTCCCGCAATCCCCAAGGCCGACCTCCCCGGGGTGCTGGTGGTCTTTCCGCTGCGCCGCTCGGTCCCTTTTCCCGGGCTGGTGATGCCGGTCCAGGCCGAGGCCGGAAACGAAACGGGAATCATGGAACAGGCCCTCGCCCAGGGCCGCCATGTGGGCCTCCTTCTTGCCGAGGGCGGCGACGCCGCCACGCTTCCCCGGCCCCGCGAATTTCGCCGCGTCGGGGTGGTGGCCGAGGTCCACAAGCGCATCCGCCTTCCCGACGGGAACTCGAGCTACCTCTGCAAGGGGGTGTGCCGCTTCACGGTGAAACGGTTCCTGCGCCGCAAGAACGGCGCTCCGGTGGCCCGGGTGAGTTACCCCGAGGACATTTACCCCAAGGACGAAAAGGGCGAGGCCATGGCCCGCAACGTGTTGATGCTCTCGCAGAAGGTGGCGAACCACAATCCCGCCCTGGGTGAAGGCTTCACCCTGGCCGCCCACAACATGGACCCGGTCGGCCACCTGGCCGATTTCGCAACCGCCTACCTGGTCAAGGAGGTCGAGGCCAAGCAGCAGGTCCTCGAAACCCTGGATGTGGCCGAACGCCTCCACAAGGTGGACGTTGCGCTGACCCGCGAGCTGGTCACCCTGGAACTGGGGGACCGCATCCAGCAGGAAATTCGCAGCAAGGTCGAGGACCAGCAGAAGGAATTCTTCCTCCGTGAGCAGATCAAGATCATCCGCCGCGAACTCGGCGAGGAAAAGGACCCGCAGGAACGCGATCGGGACCACTTCCTGGCCAAGCTCGCCGACCATGATTACCCCGAGGAAGTGGACGCGAAGGTACGGGAGGAGGTTGAAAGGCTGGCCATGGTGCCGCCGGTTTCTCCCGAATACCCGGTCATCCGCAACTACCTCGAGTGGCTCGTCGAGCTTCCCTGGAACCGCTCGAGTGAGGACCGCCTCGACCTCGACGAGGCCGAGCGCATCCTCGACCGCGACCACTACGGCCTCGTCGAACCCAAGGAACGTATCCTTGAATTCCTCGCCGTGCGCCGGATGCGGCCCGGCAAGGCGGGGGCCATTCTCTGCTTCACCGGCCCTCCCGGGGTGGGCAAGACTTCCCTCGCCATGGCCATGTCCGAGGGCATGAACCGCAAGCTCGAGCGCATCAGCCTCGGGGGCATGCGGGACGAGGCCGAAATCAAGGGCCACCGCCGCACCTATGTCGGCGCCATGCCCGGCCGCATCCTTCAGATGATGCGCCGCGCCGGAACCGACAACCCCGTCATCGTGCTCGACGAGGTCGACAAGCTGGGCAAGGATTTCCGCGGCGACCCCTCCAGCGCGCTCCTGGAAGTGCTCGACCCGGCCCAGAATTCAGCCTTCCTCGACCTCTACATGGACCTCCCCTTCGACCTGTCGAAGGTGATGTTCGTGGCCACCGCCAACGTGCCGGCCAATATCCCGCCGCCGCTGCGCGACCGCATGGAACTCATCGAGCTTCCCGGTTATGTGAACGCGGAGAAAATCCAGATTGGGCGCCGCCACCTGGTGCCGCGGCAGCTCGAAGCCCACGGGCTCGACACCAAGAGGCTCAAGATTCCGGTGGCCACCCTCCGGGCCCTGGTGGGGGGGTGGACCCGCGAGGCCGGGGTCCGCGGCCTGGAGAAGGCCATCGCCTCGCTTTGCCGCAAGCGTGCCCTGGAGGTTGCCCGCAAGAAGCGCCGGGTGGCCGAGGTGAAGCCCGGCGGGCTCGAAAAATACCTGGGGCCCCCAAAGTGGGAGGACGACCCGGTCCGGCTCACCCCCGGGGTGGGCGTCGCCCTGGGCCTGGCCTACACTCCCGCAGGCGGGGATGTCCTGGAAGCCGAATGCGTGGCCGTCTCTGGCAAGGGCAAGGTTTCTTGGACGGGTTCGCTAGGGGATGTGATGACCGAATCCTGCCGCATCGCGCACAGCCTGCTCCGGTCCTCGGCCGAGACCTTCGGCATATCCGAAGCCGCTCTCGCATCCCAGGACCTCCATGTCCACTTCCCCGCCGGCGCGGTGCGCAAGGACGGCCCCTCCGCCGGCATCACCATCGCCGCCGCCATGCTGGGCCGCCTGACCGGTCGCCAGATGCGGCCCCGCACCGCCATGAGCGGAGAAATCACCCTCACCGGGGAAATCCTCCCAGTGGGTGGCCTCCGCGAGAAGGTGCTGGCCGCCAAGCGGCAGGGGGTCAAGCGGGTGGTCCTGCCGGCCCAGAACCGTCCCGATGTCGAAATCCTCGACCCCGCCTGGACTCGCGGCCTCCAATTCCACTGGGTGAAGACCTTCGAAGAGGCCTTGCCTCTCCTCTTTCATGGATTCTCTGGGAAATGAAACAACTTGCAGCGGGGATTCTCCTCCTCGCAGGATGTTCCCTGCCGCTTTCAGCACCTGCCCCGATGGGGGCCGCGAACCACGGTTTCCGTTTAATGCTGCCGCCCCGGATGGAAGGGTGGAGGGAGACTCTGGATTCGGATTTGGAAACCCTCACTGTCCGGTTTCGGGAAGGAACCAATGCCCGATGGCCGATTGAGAACGGGGGAAAGGAACGGGAAATTCCGGCGAGGCCGCTGACCCTTCGGGTGGCGTCGGGGCCGGAAGAGGCTGCCGGGGTCGCGGCGGAGTGGGGACTCGGGGGCGACCCGGCCGTGCCGCGCACCCACCCTGCCGAGCGCCTCGCCCTGTTGCCCCTTCCCCGGGACGAGGTGCTGCTGGCCGAGCTGGTTGAGCCTCCCTGGACCTTCCGCCGCACCCTGCGGCACGAGGCCGCCCATCTCCTGTCCCTCGACCGACCCGGGCTTCGGGCGGCCCCTTCCTGGTTCCAGGAAGGATTCGCCGAGGCTTGGACCGACCTGTCGGGAGGTGCTCCGATACGGCCCGACCTCTGGCCCGGCCTGGAGGGGGTATCCCTTTCCCGGGTCAAGGGAGACAAACCCTTTCTCCAGGAACTCGGGGGCCAGGCCGCCGAGGTGCGTCTCGACGGGTGGAGGCTGCTGGCTGTGGCCGCTCTCGGGGAGGACCCGGGCCCGAATCCGTGGAAATCCGTGGAGGATTGGACCGCGGCGCAGGTGGACCAGGCCTGTTTCCCGCAAACTTTTTTTCATGGCGAGCCCTCACTCTTCGGCCGTGACCTGGCTTTCGGCCTGGACGAAGAGGGCCGCCCCTGGCTGGTTCTTGCGGCTGCGCCGCCCTTTTGACGGAACCAGGTCATTTCGTTGAAGTCATCGCGGCGCCCACCATTGAGCCGGCGGCGGCCACCCTTCTTCGGGAAGGGCCGAAGTGGGGAGCGAATGTGCGATTGGTGGAAATCCCGGACCTGGGCCAGGCCCGCAACCAGGTCGAGGCCAGACGCCTGTGGGGAGGGACCCTGGTTCAGGGTTCGGACAATCCGACGGCTTTCGAGGCCGATTTGGATGTGGCCGGAACCCAGGCTCTGGACCCAGCTCGTGAGGCGGATTGTCGGCTGGCCCAAACCCTGGCCAAGCACTTGAAGTCCAACGCCATCAGCCTGGTCAAGGATGGGATGTTGGTCGGGGCCGGGGCCGGCCAGATGAGCCGGGTGGATTCCTGCCGCATCGCGGTGGAAAAGGCGGGTGAGCGGGTTCAAGGAGCCGTTGCCGGATCGGACGCCTTTTTCCCCTTCCCGGACGGCCCGGAATTACTGGCCGATGCCGGGGTTGCAGCCATCGTCCAGCCCGGGGGCTCGGTCAAGGACGATGAAGTGACCGCCGCCTGCGATGCGCGGGAAGTAACCATGGTTCATACCGGGGTCCGACATTTTAGGCATTAGAGCTTGGGCGGTTCCTTTCGCCTCAATCTGAGCTGGTCCGCCAGCAGGGGGAAGGAGTTTGCCCGCTGTCCCCGGGAGAATTGGTTCGGCCGCTACGCCTCGTGGGGTTGGTGGAAGGAGCGCCCCCGGGGTAAAAAATTCGAGGTCCTGATGCACAAGCAGCTGACCTCGCTGCTGGCATTCACAGGACTGTGCGTCCACGAAGCCATTGAGCGCTGGTTCGAGCTCAGGCGGGGCGGGGAAACGCTGTCGGGGGACGAGCTTTACGAAGAAGCGAGGGAGCGATTTCGAGAGGGATGGCGAGCCTCCACCGGCGGACTGTGGAGGGACGACCCCAGGAAATGCGCCCACCTCATCGAGCATCACTACGACGAAGAGCTTTCCGAGGAAAGAACGGGGAAGGCCCGGGCAAGGCTGGAGGCCGCCTCGCGGTTTTTCACCGATTCGCCCCTCTTGAAAACCGCGCGGGATGCCCATCCCGACACCTGGCTTGCCCTGGAGAGCCTCGACTCCTTCCCATTTTCGGGGGTGGATGTCTACGCGGTTCCCGATTTCGTTCACCGGGAAGGGGACGAGGTCCATATATGGGACTGGAAAACCGGCCGACCACGGGAAGCGGATCGCTTCCAATTGAGCGTCTACGCCCTTTTCGCCATGCACAAATGGGGGACCCAGCCAGAGGCCATCCGCCTTCATGCCGCCTATCTGGGGGAGGGGTCGGTGGAGAGTCGGGAAGTCTCGTCCGACGAGTTGGAGGAGATGTCGGAAAACATCGCCGCCAGCCTGGCTCCAATGCAGGACGGCCATTACGACCCCGACGAGGAAGAGGTTGACCTGTCGAAATTCCCGCCCAGCGGCGCGCCCATGGAATGCCCGGGCTGCCGATTCCGGGGGATTTGCCCGGAAGCCGTTCTCTAGGGACTGGAAACGCCTTCGGCAGCCTGCGGACCATTCCCGGTCTCCATGTAAACCTTGGCCCCCTCGCCCAAGACCACGCTCCAGGCGCCGGATTTCAATTCAACGGCGACGATGCGGTGGTGATTAGTGTCGGCGACGAAAAGGGTGTCTTGGTGGACATCCAGCCCGCCCGGTTCCCAGAATTTTGGGCCATCCTTGCTCCACTCCTTCTTGAACAGGCTGGAGCAAGCTCCGGATTTCGGGTCGAGGAGCTTAATCTTGCTGTTGAAGGTGTCGGCCACCAAAAGACGCCCCCGCCAGGAGGCGAGTCCGAGAGGGTGCTGCAGAAGAGCCTCCATCCCCACCCCGTCCTCATCTCCGAATCGGAAAAGATGACTTCCAACGAGGCTGCTGACCCGGGACTTTTCCAGGTCCACCACCCGGATGGCGCTGACCTCGCTATCCGCGAAATAAAGTTGCCGGCCCAGGCGCGAAAGGCCGCTGGGCTGGGCAAGCTGGGCGGTTCGGGAGGGTCCGTCCACGATGTTTTCCCGCCCGGATCCGGCCAGATGCTTGAGTTCGCCGGACCGGGTGTCCAAGGTCCAAAGTTGGTGACTTCCAGCCATCGCAATGTGCAGGAAATACCCGTCGGCTTCGAGCGCCCACGGGGAATTCAGAGCGGTTTCCAGTCCCGGCCCCTCTTGGGGCCGAAAGGAGGCCTGCTTTCCCGTCCCCGCGACGACTTCACGGGCATCCCCGGCAAGCTGAAGGCGAAGAATGCGGTGGGCCCCGGTTTCAGCGACATAGAGCTGGTCGCCCAGCACCGCCATGCCCTGGGGGTCGTTCAGGTTTCCCCAGCGTCGAAGGATGTTGCCGCCGGGAGTGGCCACCTGGAGGATTTGGCCGTTTCCCGAATCCGCCACCAGGATGGAATCAGGAAGAGCTAGAACCTTGCCCGGGAATGCCAGCGTTCCGTCTCGGGGCTTTTCCAGCGCCACCTTGAGGGGCCCCTCGGCAAGAGTCTTCTTTTCCCGGTGTTGGTCTAGAACCACGCGCACCGCTCGCTTCAGGGTGGCGTAGTGGCCTTCGCCCGAGAGGCGGCCCACCTCGCGACCTTCGGGGTCGACCAGCACCAGCGTGGGCCAGGAGCGCACCCCGAAGGAATCCCAAATCGCATGGTCCGAATCCACGGCCACCGGGTGACGAATTCCATGGCGAAGAATGGCCTGGCGGATGTTTTCCGCATCTCCTTCCTGGTCGAATTTCTTGGAATGGACCCCGATGACCAGGAAGGGCTCATCGACGAAATCCTTTTCGAGCTTGGCCAGGTCGGGAAGGATGTGGAGGCAATTGATGCAGCAATAGGTCCAGAAATCCAGGAGCACGACCTGCCCGCGCAGGTCCTTTTCCCAGTTCCCCAAGGGGCGGTCGGTGTTGAGCCACTCCTTCGCGGCGATTGCCGGGACCCTGTTCACGGCTTCCTGGGGGAGGAGGGGAACAAGGGCCAGGGCGGTCGCCAGAAACACTCTGCAGCCGGGCTAGGGGGCCTTGGCGGTCTCCTTGAAGCCGGGCCGGCGGCCTTCAATCAGGGCGCTGAGCCCCTCCAAGGCGTCGGGGTGGGCGAAAACCTCGTCCAGGTCGCGCAGTTCCAGGGCAAGGGCCTCCTCAAGGCCGAGGCCCGCGCCCTCGTCGAACAGCCTTTCGGCCTGGAACAGGGCATTGGCGGACTTGGCGCGCATTCTTTTCACGGCCTTCTCCAGGGCGGGGTCGCTGCCCGGGCAGGCTTCCCCGGAAAGGATGGCGTCCACCCCGTTTTCGGTGAAAAATTCCCAGAGGCCTTCCCAGCCTTCGGCAGGGGCGGCGGTCGGGGCGGACCGTTCTCCCGAGGGACCTCGCCCGACGAGATCCTCGCAGGCCCGGTCCAAATCTTCGAAGGAGGCGACGGCGTCGCACAGCCCGATTTCAAGCGCCTGTTCAGCGCCGACGGATTGGCCGGTGTAGACCAGCCACTTGGCGAGAGGAAGTCCCACGCGGCGGGGAAGCCTCTGGGTCCCTCCCAATCCCGGGTAGATGCCGATTCCGGTTTCCGGGAATCCGAAACTTGCCTTGGGGGAGGCGGCGATCCAGTCGCAGGCGAGGGCGAGTTCGGAGCCCCCACCGAGGGAGAGCCCGTGAACCCGGGCGACCACGGCTTCTTTCCTTCCGGAAAGGGATGCGAAGAAGGCCTGGCCTTCCCGAGTGAAATTCAGGATTTCTGGAACAGTCTCCGCCCGGAGGTGGTCGACGAAGAACTTGATGTCGGCCCCGGCGATGAAGGCCTTTCCGCTTCCGCTGACCGCGATTCCGCGCCCGGATTGGCGGGCTTCTTCCAGGCCGGCGGCAAGCTGACCCAGGACCTCGGGGTTGAGGGCGTTCATGGCGTCCGGCCTCTCGACCTTGACCGAGGCGAGGCCACGGCGCTTGCCGACGGAAACGAGGCGTATGGGAATCCCGGCCGGCCCGGGGCTTTGCAGCAATGCGGGGGGCGCCAATCCGTAGGTGGCCAAAGCCTGGCGTGCGAGCTCGGCGCAAGCCTCGACTCCCGCCTCGTTCACCATTTGGAAGGGGCCCCTGGCCCAGCGAAGCCCAACCCGGGCCCCGATGTCGCAATCCTCGACGGAGGCCACCCCCTCATCCACGAGTTCCGCGGCGACATGGGCCACGACCCCGAGCAGGCGGTCGTTAACCGCGGTGAAGACGGAAGGGTCCGGATTCCCCTCGAGATTCCAATCGACGCCCTCAACTTCGACCTGCTGGCGAAGGGTTTCGGCCGGGGCATAGAAAGGGTGGATGGCCTCGCCCAGGGAAGTCGCAGCATGAAAAGCAATGGGGACCCCGGTGACGTTCATGAGCTGGAAGGGCCCCATCCCGATCCCGAAGAAATCGCGGGCGGCGGCATCCACGGATGGAATGTCGGCCACCCCCTCTTCAACCAGGCGGACGGCTTCGTTCAGCCAGGGTACGAAATAGCGATTGACCACGAACCCGGGGGCGTCCGCGGAATGGATGGGGGTCTTGCCGATGGCCTCCTGGGCCGCCCATGCCGCTTCAAGGGCGGAGGGGTCGGTCCCCGCGTGGCCCACGACCTCCACCAAGCGGTTCATGGCCGGGTGGTAGAAATAGTGGAGGCCAAGGAGGCGTTCTGGTTGGGCGCAGCTTTCGGCGAGGTCTCCGACCCGGAACGAGGATGTGTTGGTGGCCAGGAGGGTGTCCGGCCGGCAGGTGGCGGCGAGAGAGGAGAAGACGCTCCTCTTGACCTCGAGATCCTCGAATACCGCCTCGATGACGAGGTCGGCATCAGCGACATCCTCGTAGTCGGTGGTTCCCGTCAATCGGCTCAGAATTTCCTCGGGTTGACCGGGCCGGAAAATCTTCCTTTCAACTCCCGCATGAAGAGTGGATGCGATTCCGGCAAGGCCCTTTTCCACCTGCTCGGCGGAAAGGTCGAGGAGAATCACTGAGTGGCCTTCCGACGCGATTTTCTGGGCGATTCCGGAGCCCATGTTGCCGGCGCCGACGACGGCGAAGCGGCGGATTTTGTAATCGTTCATCTGGCTTCTGGGGATGGGGATGTCCCCGCAGGGCCCCGTATTCTATCCGGGCCTTTTCGCCATGATTCACCTCAAGGACCTCCGCCTGAGCTTTCCCGGGTCACCGGGAAACCAGCCCATTCTCGCCGTGGATTCATGGTCCGTGGCGGAGGGAGAAAGCGTGGCGATTCTCGGCGAAAGCGGTTCGGGAAAGACCACCCTGCTGAATGTCCTTGGAGGATTGAGGCTTCCCGATTCCGGTATCGTGGAGGTCGCGAAGGTCGACCTGGCCGGGTTGAGCGAAGCGGGGCGCGACCGCCACCGGGCGCGGAACATCGGCATCCTGTTCCAGACCCACCACCTCTTGGAAGGATTCAGCGCGAGAGAGAATGTCGAACTCGGGGCCACTTTCGGAGGACGCCCCCCCGACCGGGCTCGCGTGGACCAGCTTCTTTCCGCTCTCGGCCTGAAAGATCGCCTGGGCCATCAGCCGTCGGAATTGTCGGTCGGTCAAAAGGCTCGAGTCGCGCTCGCCCGGGCGCTCATCAACCGCCCCAAGGTTCTCTTGGCCGACGAACCCACCGGAAGCCTCGACCCCGCTCGGGCCGCCCAAGTCCTGGAACTCATTCTGGACACTTCCCGCAAGGAGGGCGTCACCGTGATTTGCGCGACCCACGACCCGAGCGTGGGCTCCGCCATGGACCGCTCGATCTCCATGGAGGAATTGCGATGAAGCCGGCCGCATTGATTGTCCGGAACATCCGCCGCCGTCCCGTGGCCGCGGCCTTGACAGCTCTTTCCGTTTCCCTGGGAGTGGCCCTCTTTCTTGCGGTGGGGGAAGTGCGCCGCGCCGGCGAGGCTGGCTTCCAGAGGACCGCTGGAATCTGCAATCTGCTTGTCGGGGCGAAGGGCTCTCCGCTCGAACTCACCCTGAACGCCCTCTATCACATGGGGAGGAGCCCCGGGAATGTCCCTTTTGCTCTTTTCCCTGAAATCGAATCTTCGACCGGAGTCCAATGGGCAATTCCTCTGGCCTTGGGTGATTCCTTCGGCGGGCACCGGGTGGTGGGCACGACCGACGCCCTTTTTTCCAAGGTTGACCTCGGCCCCGGGCCCGGCCTGGAATTTTTGAAGGGAGGACCGTTCAGCTTTTCAGGCTCCGACCTGGTCGCCTTCCACCGTTCTCTGGACGATGGCGAGGAGGGGCACTCCGACAACCACGCCGAGGTGTTCACTGCCGTTCTCGGCTTCGAAGCAGCCCAGGGAACCAACCTGGTGGTGGGGGATCATTTTCACCCCAGTCACGACGTGGCCGAAGGGGGAAAAGTCCACGAGGACGCCGAGACCGAGGTGGTGGGAATCCTTGCGCCGACGGGGACCCCCTTGGACCGCGCGATTTTCGTCCCCGCCGCGGCCTATTACGCCATGGAGGGGCACGCTCCGGATGTCGCCAGGGAGGGTGGCGCGCGAGACCCCCGAGGACTGAGCGCGGTTCTCGTGCGAAGCAAGCCCGGGTTTTATTCCCTGCAACTTTACGCGGCATGGAATGCGCGTCATGACGCCCAGGTGGTGCGCCCGGCCGACGAGATTCAACGACTCTTCTCCTTGGTGGGCGGGCTGGACAGGGCTCTATGGGTCATCGCCCTGTTGGTCCTTGTCGTGGCCCTTGCAGGGGTGGCGGTGGCTCTTTCCAACACGATGGCCTCCCGGAGCCGTGAATTCGCCCTTCTGCGTGCGCTCGGCGCGAGCCGAAGCGCCCTCCTTGGCCTTGTGAGTGGCGAGGCCGCGGTGGTGGCCGCCGCAGGGGCCCTTCTGGGTCTGGTCCTTTCGGGCGCCGGCCTCCTCCTCGCAGCTGAATTTCTTCGGGCCCGAACTGGAATCGTCGTTTCCCCCTCCTTCGGACTTGAGGAGGCGGGCCTGGTGCTGGCGGTGACGGTTGTTGGAGCCATCGCCGGCCTCATCCCGGCATGGGGGGCCTACCGGGCGCAAGCGGCGGACAAGTTGGGGGGAATTTCTTGAAAGTCCTTCCGCCCCTCATGGTGCTGGCCCTGCTGGTGGGCTGCGGAAAGGAAGCCCCCGAGCCGCGGCTCGAGGTCCGAACGGACAACCTGGTTTCCGAGGCCGACCCCGAAATGTATGACGACCGGGTTCTGGCGGCTCTTCAGCACGCCGGCACCATGGAGGACCCAATCCCCCTCGACATGGATTTTCTCGGGGCATGGGAACTTGACGAAACCTCGGCACAACCCTTTCCCCCCCATGTCCTCGCCTTGGAGGGGCGGGTGGTGTCCATCCGGGGCTTCATGCTTCCGGACGTGGATTTCGAAAATATTCGAAAATTCCACATGGTCCGCAGCCTGTGGGGTTGCTGTTTCGGCAGCCCCCCGCGGATGAATGAAATCGTCCTGGTGGAGGTCCCGGGAGACGAGGGCCTGGACTACACCTACAACACCCTCGAAGTCACGGGCCCCCTTTCAGTGGTCTGGGAAATCGAAGACGGCCTAGTCAACGATCTCTACAGGCTCGAAGCTCTGGGAGTGCGCGAGCTCGGGTTTTTCGACCCCGATGCTCCGGATGATTTCGATCCCTCCAGCGGTTTCGAGGGAATTTTGCCATCCCAAGGGGATTGATGGCGGGCCTTGTCTGGAGGGGCCATACTTCCAAAGGAGCGTTCAACTCCGCAAGAAAGTCATGAAGATTCCGGGCCAAGCACAGGTTGCCGCAGTGGCAAGCACGCGTTCGGATACGCGGGAAGCCCTGGAAGAGGCGGTGGAAAATCTCTTGGGCCGGATGGGCCCCCACCCGGACATCGCCATCGCCTTTCTTTCCCCTCACCACCGAGAACGAGGGGAAGAGGTCCTGCAGGCGCTTGGCGGTGAACTCCAGGCAGAATCCGTGGCGGGATGCACCGCCGCGGGGGTCATTGGAGGAGGCCACGAGCTCCAGGGCGGCCCGGCTATTTCAATCTGGGCGGCCAAGTTTCCCGGGTCCAAGGTTCAGGATTTTCACCTCGAATTGGACGAGGACGGGGGCTTCGTCAAGGGTTGGCCGGATGTGGGTCCGGAGGCCGGCGTGGTGCTGCTCGCCGACCCCTTCACATTCCCCCTGGACCCTTTTTTCGCATCCCTCCGGAAAGCCGAACGGTATCCACCCATCGTGGGAGGGCTCGCGAGCGGAGCCGACCGCTCCGGCGGAAACATCCTGCTGGAGGGGAGTTCGGCACACACTTCGGGGGCCGTTGGTTTCGTGGTGCAGGGGGGGGTTCGCCTGGCCCCCGTTCTTTCCCAAGGGTGCCGCGCCATCGGCCCTCCCTTTCTTGTCACCCGAAGCGAGAAGAATGTCATCTACGAGCTCGGGGGGCTTCCCGCCTACGAGGGATTGTCCAAGGTGGTCCAGGGCCTGGAGGAGTCGGAGCGGCGGACCTTCGCCAATTCCCCCCATGTGGGAATTCAGGCGGAAAAGGGGTTGAGCGAGGGGAAGCCCGGCGGATTCCTGGTGCGCGGCGTGATGGGTGTGGATTCGTCCACTGGCACGGTTTCGGTGGCTGATTTCGTGGAGGAGGGTTCGATGATGCAGTTCCACACCCGGGATGCGAACACCGCGCACCAGGAACTCGAAGAGATCCTCGGCCTGGAGAGCGGGTTCCATGCCGACCCCGTGGGGGCCCTTCTGTTTTCATGCACCGGGCGTGGGCTCCCGCTTTTCGGTCGCGCCGACCATGATGTGGAAATCGTGGAGCGATTCTTTCCCGAAGCGCCGGTGTCCGGAATGTTCGCGGCCGGGGAAATCGGTCCGGTTTGCGGTCGCCCTCATATTCACGGGTTTTCAGCCAGCCTGGGACTTTTCATCCAGGAGGAGTCGGAATCATGATCCATTCCGACGGAATGGGCCGAGAAGGGAGGAAGGCGGAGGCTGCTCCGGCCCGAACAGTCGTCGAGCCCAGACCGGAACCCATTTCCCCGGATTTGGCGGACGAGGGGGGCCTCCTTCAGGTGGAAGTTCTGGGGGGACCGATGGACGGCCTGGTTCATTTTTCCACTGGGAGCGCCTTGCTTCTGGGCCGAGGGGAGGAGTGCGGCCTGGTCCTGGCTGAAGATTCCCGGGTGTCCACCCGCCACGCCAAGCTGGAGCGAAGGGAGGGGCTCCTTTGGCTCGAAGACCTGGGAAGCACGAACGGAACCTTCCTGGGGTCCCAAAGAGTGAATTCCCCGATTCCGGTCGCTCCGGGAGTTCGTTTCACCCTGGGCCGCACCTTGGTCGAGATTCTTCCCGACCGACCCGAGGGATGACCATGGACCTCTCCCCCTTGTCCAAGGCCGGCGCCGAAATCGTCCGGTTGGCCGAAGGGGAAAGGGGGGAATTGGGGCAGGCTTTTTTGGGGGTGGAGCACCTGTTCCTTGCCCTGGTCCAGGCGGGCGGCGCGGAATCGTCGACGGTTTTTCGGGCCGCCGGACTGGAAAGGGGGAGACTGTCTTCCACCTTGAGAACCTGGCTTCGCGCCCGTGGACAAGAAGGGGCTCCGAGGGGAACCCCAACCCCGAGGCTGGAGAGGGTCCTTGCCACGGCTGCCCTGGTCGCCGCCCGAACCGGCGCCGCCGGAGTCGGGCCCCTTCACCTTCTTGCCGCAGCCACCGCCGACCGCCGCTCCGTGCCCGGAAGAATGCTGGACGCTCTCAGTGGTCGCGGAGTGCCTGGAAGCCGGGCCCTGGCGCGGGAAGCTGCCGAGGCCGTGGAATCCGGGTGGACCTCCGGGCCTTCTGCCTCGGCCCCTGAAAAAAGAGTCATCGTCCCCCGCGAGGAGGAAATTTTGGAGGTCGCCACCATTCTCGCTCGCAAGGGCAAGAATCACGTCCTCCTGGTGGGGGAAACAGGATGTGGAAAAACAAGTCTCGTGGAGGGCTTGGCAGCCTTCCTGGAATCGGACAAGGCCCCAGGAGCGCTGAAGGGCCTTGCGATTTTGGCGCCGGAATGGGGGGACATCCTTTCAGGAGCTCAAGGAAGAGGCGAGGTGGAAGAAAGAGTGCAGGCGCTTTTCGAGGAAATGGCTGACGGGAAGGCGGTCTTCTTCCTGGATGACCTGGACCAAGCCCTTGGGGGGGGGTCAGGGGAGGAGTTGGCCCACGCCCTCAAGGCCAATTTGGGCAGGAAGGGGTCACGGATCCTGGCCACGGCGACTCCTCGGGGGGAGGCCGAAATGGCGTCGCGGTTTCCCGGGCTCCGCGAGGGCCTGGAGGCCATTCAGCTCGAGGAGCCCAGCGAGGAGACTTCCCTTTTGGTAATGGAGGCACACAAGGAGGAATTGGAAAAGTTTCACGGGGTTTCCATCCAGGCTTCGGCATTCGAGGCAGCCGTGGCCCTTTCCCGCCGCCATGTCACGGAAGGGAGTCTTCCTGGAAAGAGCCTCGACGCGGTCGACCAGGCTTGCGCCGCCGCGGTCCTTGCCGGGCTGGGCCCGGGGGAGGACCTCGAGCAGGCGGGAGGCGACGGGGTCCCTTCAATAGGAGGGGAGGATGTCGCCCGGGCCATCGCGCGCTTGACGGGGATCCCCCTGGACCGGGTTCACGAAAAGGAGGCGCGGGAACTTCTGGACCTTGAAGAGAACTTGGCCCGGAAGGTGGTCGGCCAGGATGCAGCGGTTTCGGCCGCCGCCGCAGCGGTCCGGGCAGGCAGAGCCGGGGTGTCCGACCCGAGGCGACCCCTGGCCACCCTTCTCTTTTCCGGCCCGACAGGGGTGGGGAAGACCGAACTGGCGAAGGCCTTGGCGGAAGAAGTCTTCGGGAGTCCCGACAAGCTAGTGAGGGTGGACATGGCGGAATATTCCGAGGCTCACTCGGTGGCCCGCATTCTCGGAGCACCCCCTGGTTACGTGGGCCATGGCAAGGAGGGCGCCCTGGTCACCTCCGTTCTCAAGAACCCATGGTCGGTGGTCCTCTTCGACGAGGCGGAGAAAGCTCATCCCGACTTGTTCGACCTTCTCCTTCCCCTTCTCGACGAGGGGCGCCTGACTTCAGCGAGTGGACGGGAAGTGGATTTCAGAAACTGCATCATCATCCTGACCTCCAACTTGTTAGCTGAGGGGCCAACCGACCCCATCGGCTTTGGAGGGGACGAAGAGTCAGCCAGCGGAGACGGCGGCGAGAATCTCCGAACTCGTCTCGCCGAGGTTCTGCGCCCGGAATTCGTCAACCGCCTCGACGCGGTTCTTGCCTTCAAGCCCCTGAAGAGGGAACACTTTGCCCTCATCCTTGACCGTCTCCTGGCCGACCTTGCCGAGCGCGCCGCCATCCAGGGGGTGGCGCTCGAAGTGGAAGATGAGGCGAAGGAGCTTCTCCTGGAAGCGGGCGTGGACCCCCAATTCGGGGCCCGCTCCCTGGAAAGGGCGGTGGACAGTCTCCTTCGAAGGCCCCTGGCCGAGGAACTTCTTCGCCGGGAAGGACTTCAGGGGGGATTGGTGGCCACCGCCTCGGACGGGCGGATTCAGCTGGCTCCCAAGCCCTAGGCGTCCATTTCCCGGGCGAGAGAGGCCACCGCCCTCTGGACCCGCCGGGCCGCCTCTTCCTGGGGGGCGCCCAACTTGTCGGCGATTTCAGAATCGTCGAGGTCCTCGAAATAGCGCATGACGATTAATTCCCTCTCCTCGGGTGAAAGCCGGCCAAGGGCGACCTCCATGCTGTCGAGTTGGCTGAACTCCTCGAGGATGGTGCCGGAAAGGTCGGGTGCTTCCCCGCCCTTTTCCTCCGCCATCTCCTTGTGCCGGCGAACCTTCTCTCCCACGAGCGCATTCAACCAGGCTCGGAATTGGGCTTCGGAGGCGAAGCTTCTCTGTTCAGCCTCCCTGACCGCCTCGAGGAAAACGCTTTGCACCACATCCACGGTTTGGACCCTGTCCCGCATTTCCGGGTCCATTCGAATGTGGACGGCGGGAACCAGTTTTTCCCAGTAACGATCCCAGAGTTCTTCGGCCGCCGACGCGTCCCCGGCCCGGGCGGCCTCCAGGTCCTGGAGGGTCTTGGAGAAATCCACGGGGGAGGTCAAAGCGGGTTCACCCCGGGGGCCAGGTCATCCGGCGCCCCCCGAGGACATGGAAATGAAGGTGGAAGACCGTTTGGCCCCCGTGACTCCCAATGTTGGCGACGATGCGGTAACCGTCCTCGCTCACTCCCGCATCCTCGGCGACCCTGGCGCAGACGCGGAGGCAATGCCCCAGGAGCTCGCGGTCCTCATCAGAAGTTTCGGCGATGCTGGGAATGGGCTTGCGGGGAATGACCAGGACATGAGTCGGGGCCTTGGGATTGTTGTCGCGAAAGGCCAGCACCTGGTCGTCCTCGAAAACGATGTCCGCTGGGATTTCACCGGAGAGAATCTTCGAAAAGACTGTTTCAGTCATGGGAGGGGTTGCGAACCATCACGGATTCCCAAGCTTCTGGACTGAGGGCCTTCCCTTCTTCCTCCAACAGAACGGGAATCCCGCCGTCCAGAATTGGATAAGCCATGCGGGTCTCCTTGTCTGTGGAAACCAGGGTCCCCCCATCCTGGACCAGGGCGCAACGGCTCACGGGGCAGCGCAGGATGGAAAGAAAATCAGGGTCGATGCCAGGCATCAACCCTGATTCTAGGAGCTTCCCCTTGCTCAGAAGTCGTAGGCGAATCGGATTGCCAGCACGTTGAATGCCTCCTGGCCCTCGGGGGCGACCTGAGTGGAATCCAGCATCAATCGGGTGTACGAATCGAGATACCAGTTCAAACCCAGGGCAAGGGCCGAGCCGGAATCATTTTCCCCGGTATCGTCGAAATCCCAGCTCCCCTGGCGGATTGCCAACTCCCAAGCGCCTCCATCGGCCCCTTGGGCGCGTTCGAATGCGGCGGAGGAGGTTTTGTAACCGCGATGCTGGTGGCCCATGAACCAACTCGCCTGAAGGGAAGTGGCCGAGGCCGTGTTCCCGGTGATGCCGTCCTCGGCGCTCATCTGCTCAGCCGTGAAACTGAGGGGCCCACGGGTCCAGGCAATCTCAAGGCCCAGGGTGGAGGGGTCGGTCAGGATGAAGGATTCGGAAGAAGGGGCGGCGTGGGTTCCGGGGTAAAACTTGATGGTTTTCGTCCCCTGGCGCGCATTCCATGCCGCGCCAAGGTGGAGGAGGGATTCCCCCCTGTTCGAAAACCAGGGCCGATAGACAATCCGGCCGGCCAGGGATGTGGCGTCGGCGTCGGACCCGGTCCCATAGGCGTCGGCGTCGTAGAAATACCCCGCCTGCCAAGTAAGCTCATCGCTGGATTCGGAAAGCATGAAGCCGTGGTTTCTGGCGGGTGAAAACCCGCTGGTCACCGACCTTTCCATGAAGGTGATGAATCGCGAGGATGTCATTTCATCAAGACCCATGGGTTCCTTGAAGTGGCCAATGGTGAGGGAGGCAGGGAACAGGCGGTCCAGTTTCAGGTAGACGTCTGCGAAAATCGCGTCGGCATCCCCTTCCACCGGCCCCCCCTCGTTGAAGTCGTCTTCATCTCCCGCGGCGAATTCCAACTCGACCTTGTAGGAGGCGAAAGCGGAAAGGTCGCCCTTGACGCCGAGCCGGACCCGGCGGAATTCAGCCCCTTTCCCGGATCCATCCGCTCCGTCGCTGAGAGTGAAGTCGCTCATGACCCGACCGAAGACATGCGTCGACTTGGTGACGGGATCGGCCTCCTGTAAAGGGAGAGGGGCGGTGAAAATCAGGGGGAGAAGGAGAATCATTCCCCTGGAAGAATAAAAAATTTAGGGAGAGAATAGAACCGGGGATGCTTTATAAATCGACCGACTTTCGGTTTCTGTCCCCCCGTTGATGCGAAAGGAAATGCAATTGACCCGGCACCCGCCCCTTTGGCAGCGGGCCGTCTGGCTGGTCGGCCTCCTCTTTCTTTTCCTGGTCGCCATCAAGCTTTTGGAAAGCGGCATCAAGGTTTTCGGGGAGGGCGCCGCGGGGAATCTGTTCGAGGGGATTCAGAACCCTTTCGCTGCTCTTGCAGCGGGAATCCTGGCCACGGTTCTGGTCCAGTCGTCCTCGGTCTCCACCGCCACCATCGTGGCCCTGGTGGGATCGGGTGCAATCGGGGTGGAGGCCGCGGTTCCGATGGTGATGGGCGCGAACATCGGCACCACCATCACCAACACACTGGTGTCCTTGGGCAGCATCCGACGGAGCGCGGATTTCCAGAGGGCTTTTTCCGCCGCGACGGTCCACGACTTCTTCAATCTCATGGCGGTGGCTATTTTTCTGCCGCTTCAAATTGCGACCGGGTTCTTCTCGAATGCGGCCCGCCACATCGCCGCCGCTCTTCCCGTGGGCACCGGGCCCGGAGGATTTCAAAGCCCCATCAAGTCGGCGGTCAAGGATGTTGCCGGCTGGTTCAAGCACGGAGTTCAGGATTGGCTGGGACTTGAAGGGGGTTTCGCCGGGGTGGCCCTGCTGATTCTTGGCCTCGGCCTCATCTTCTTTTCCCTGACCACCATCACGAGAACGATGCGGGCCATCATCGCCGACAAGGCGGAAAGAGCCCTCAACGCCGCATTGCGCAGGTCGGGCTGGATTGCCATCGCCATCGGAGTGGTCATCACAATCTCCGTCCAGTCTTCCAGCATCACCACTTCCCTCCTAGTGCCGCTTTGCGCCTCCGGCGTGCTGACCCTGGAAAACGCCTTCCCCGTCATGCTGGGCGCCAACATTGGAACCACCATCACGGCCTTCCTGGCTTCCATGGCGACCGACATCAACGGCCTTCAAATTGCCATCGTTCACGGACTCTTCAACCTCGTCGGGGTGGGCTTGGTCTATCCCATCCGGGCGGTTCGAAGAATCCCAATCCGAATTGCCAGCAGCTTCTCGACGGTGGCCGTGCGCAATAAATTCTGGGTCGTCTTCTACGTCTTGACCGTCTTCATTCTCATTCCGCTCTGCGGAATCCTCATCTTCGGCTAGGATGACTCTCCGGTAAAACATGTTCAGCTGGATAACAAAACTCGAATCTTCCACAAACAGCGCCAAAGAAATCCTCGGCCTTTTCGAGGAGATGCTCGACGACGGCCGCCACGCCTTCGACTTGGCCACCAACTCCTTGGTGGGGGGGACGGACCCCGACACCATCAAGGAGGAACTCTGGAGCACGGACAAGCGCATCAACCAGACGGAGCGAAAGATTCGTCGTCGCCTCTTGACCCACTCCTCCACCTACGGCCGCGGCGCCTTCGCAACCGACCTTGTCTTGATGAGCCTGGTCAAGGATGCCGAACGCATCGGGGATTACGCAAAGAACATTTTCGACTTGGCCGCCCTGGGCGCGACGCTTTCCCCGGAATCCCATGAAGACCTGAGGGCCAAGAAGGACCAGGTTTCACAGATGCTCGTGAGGGCGAAAAACATCTATGCCTCCGAAAACGAGGATCAGGCCCGCGAATTCATCGCCGAAGCGGACGCTTTCTGCCTGCATTGCGACAAGCAAATCGACCTCATGTTGAAATCGGAGGACGGAAAATCGACGGCTGCTGCCCTGGCCTACCGCTTTTTCAAACGCGTGGTGTCGCATTCACTGAACATCATCACCTCCCTGGTGGTGCCGCTGGACAAGCTGGACTACTACGACGAGGATCCGGAAACCCGCGGCTGACTTCGGGTCAGTCTTCGCGAAGGACCACCAACCACCCTTCCGGCGAGCTTTCGGGGTCCCAGGCCACGAGGCCCACTTCCCCACCTGCGAGGGAGAAGGCGAGGTCCCCAAGCCCGGGAGGCAAAGTTCCTCGAGGATGGGGCAGCCCGGCGATTTCAGCTTCGTCCTGGCAGGCGTCCAGAAAACGGTTCATTTCGGCCTCGGCGGCCGCGGGCTCAAGGCGTCCGGCGGACACCAATTCGCCTAGTTCTTCTTCCTTGCGAGCGGCTCTCTCGTTGAGGGACATGAGGAAGGTTTGAAAGGTTTGGCCATGAAAGCCGTGATCGAGAATGACGAGCCGACCGGGGTTTGGGTGTCCGGGCGGGGAGGGGATGTCGGAATGCTGAGCCACCAGGTCTGAAAAGTCGCCGCCGCTCCGGGCGGCTTCCAGGACCGAACGAGCGAGAATTTCGGCGTCCCCCGGCGAGCGATGCCCCCCCGCGGGGAGGGCCCCCGTGGCGATGAGAATGCGCCGAACAGTGACCTGACGCAGGGGTTCTGGATTCGGGGTCATCGGCGAAGAAGGAGCCAGAGAAAGAGAGGACCGCCGAGGAGGGCGGTGACGATGCCGACAGGAATGCCGGCTCCGGCTCCAAGGCCGGGGAGAGTGCGAGCAAGGAGGTCTGCGAGCACGAGAAAGCCTCCGCCCACGAGCCAGCAGGTGGAGAGAAGGAGGGGGTGGCGGGGGCCGGTGAAGGGCCGAACCGCGTGGGGGACGAGTAGGCCGAGAAAGCCGATGGGGCCGGTGTGGGCGACGACGACGGCCGTGAGGAGCCCGCAACCGAGGAGAAGGTCGCGGCGGACGGGAGCGATTGAGATGCCGCGGGCGCTGGCGGTTTCTTCGTCGAAGGCGAGCTGGTCGAGTGCGGGCGCGCGGCGGGCCAGGAGGAATATTCCCGGGATGGTCCAAAGGGCGAGGGCCAGCGCGCGAGCTCCGGACGCGTCCTGAAGCGAGCCCAGGAGCCAGCGATCCATGGAAGCAAGTCGGAGGGGGTCGGAAAGGTGGCGAACCAGGAGGATGCCGGCTCCGAAGAGGAAGTTGAGAGTGACCCCGGCCAGCAGGAGGGCGTCTCCGCGTTTCGCGCGGGAAGCGGCGGCCAGCAGGAGGAGAATCTCCAACAAGGCGAAGACGAGGGCGGCGGCTTGGTGGGCGTGGGGAGCGAGGAAAGCGGGCAAGGACGCCGCCAAGGCGGGGAAGGCGAAGAGCAGGAAGGCGCCGAAACTGCCGGCTGCGGCCACCCCAAGGGTATAGGGGGTGGCAAGGGGGTTGCGGAGAAGCGACTGCAGGACGGCTCCGGTGCAGGCGAGAGCCCCCCCCGCCAGCCAGGCAAGCGCGATGCGGGGAATGCGCAGGGAAAGGATTCGGGCCTCCACCGACCAGTCGGCCTTTGGCGTTCCCCAGCTTCCCAGCCAGTCTCCGAAAGCCTTCCCAATGTCCAGGTCCACCGAGCCGAATCCGGGTGACACTGCCACGGCGACCAGGGAAAAAGCGGTCGCCAGGGCGAGCGCTCGGCGGGGGGACAGGAGAATTCGGGTCTTCATCGGGGCAGGACGGCGAAGCCCCGGTCGCCGAGGGTCAGGATTTCGACCGAGTCGCCGTAAAGGGTTTGGAAGATGCCCGAGGAAAGGACCTCGTCAGGAGTGCCGATGGCTCGGATTTTTCCGGCGTCCAGAATCGCCATTGTGTCGGCGTAAACGGAGGCGAGGTTGGGGTCGTGGGTGACACAAAGGACTCCCATCCCTTCGTCGGCCAGGCCTCGCAGGGCGCGGAAGGTCGCGGATTGGTGGGCGAGGTCGAGCATGGCCGCGGGTTCGTCGAGCAGGAGAAATCGAGGCTGTTGGGCGAGAACACCCGCCAGGTACACGCGGCGCCTTTCACCGCCGGAAAGTTCTTCAAGCAGGCGACCCGAGAGGGACACGGCGTCCGCCTGCTCCAGGGCCCTCTGGATTGCCGCGGCCGGCAATTGGGTGGCCCTTCCGCGCCCCCCCACGCAGCGGGCACCGAGGGCGACGGCTTCTTCCACCCGGTAGGGGAGGGCGGGGTGGATTTCCTGGGGGAGATAGCCGATGTGGCGGGGTTTTTCCTTCGACGGAAGGTCTTGAAGAGGGCCCTGGTCGAGCAAAATCGTTCCCCCGGAGGGGTCCAGGATGCCGACAAGAGTGCGGAGCAGCGTGGATTTTCCGCAGCCATTGGGCCCGAGCAAGGCCAGGAATTCCCCCTCGACGAGGGAAAGGTCCACCCCGCGGAGGACGGGCCTCTCTCGGGAATAACCCGATTCCAGTCCTTGGGCGGCCAGGGTCATGGGCGCGTATTATGCCCCGGCTTGGCCCCCACCATGAACGGCCCGATTTAACCTCAACCATGACCGACCCGAAGGCTCTTGTCCGCTCTCGCCTGGTCGAGGCTCAGGCAGCCTATGCTGAACTTGGCGACGAATTTCTCGAAGCGGTGGCGACCGCGGCCGAGTGGGCCCAAGACACCCTGCGGGCTGGAGGCGGGGTTTTCCTTCTCGGCAACGGGGGAAGCGCGGCGGATGCCCAACATTGGGCCGCCGAACTTGTCGGCCGCTATCTCGAGGACCGGCAACCCCTCAACGTCCTAGCCCTGACCACCAACTCCTCCACCCTGACGGCGCTTGTCAACGATTATCCCGCCGAAGAGGTATTCGAGCGGCAGGTGCGCGCCCATGTGAGGGAGGGCGACCTCCTGGTGGCCATCTCGACCAGTGGGGAGAGCCAAAATGTCTTGAGAGCGGTTTCCGCAGCAAAGGAGCTGGGCGCGAAGACTTTCGGGGTCACCGGAAAGGGCGGAGGCCGCCTAGCATCAACCTGCGACGCCGCCTTCATCTCGCCTTCATCGGACACCCCGCGCATCCAGGAAACCCACCTCTTGTTCGGCCACTGCTGGTGCGAACTCGTGGAGCGGGCGTGTTCTGGCTAGGGGGGTTCTGCCCGGCTTTCGCGCAAGACTTCGGCCATGAGGGCGGCCACCTCTCCCATGCGGGGGCCCGGCAGCAGCGCATCCGGATGCCTGAGCGCGCGCACCCGTCCCGCCTTCACCGCGGCAACTCCCGGGTAAGCCTGCCGCCAATCTTCGAGGGGTTCCCGGCTTGGCGTTGAGGCGAGATCGAAGATTACGGCGGGGTCGAGCATCAACAGAGTTTCCGGGGCAACCTGGAAGTAGGCCCGGCCTACGTCCACC
>DCAK01000025.1 GCA_002311925.1 Planctomycetes bacterium UBA1135 | reverse complement strand
CGCATCGCCCAGTACGAGATGGCTTTCCGGATGCAAACCAGCATTCCCGAACTGGCCGACTTTTCCGACGAGCCGCAGGAGGTGCTCGACCTCTACGGGACAACCGGGGCGGACGGGAGTTTCGCCGCCAATTGCTTGATGGCCCGCCGGCTTGCCGAGCGCGGGGTCAGGTTCATCCACCTCTACCATCGGGGGTGGGACCACCACGGCGAAATCAAGAAGTACATGGACGTGTGTTGCGGTCTGACCGATCGACCTTCATGGGCCCTGGTCACCGACCTCGAGAGGCGGGGCCTGCTCGACGACACCCTCGTCGTCTGGGGCGGAGAGTTCGGCCGAACCCCGATGTTCCAGGGCAAGGGTGAAAACCCCGGCCGCGACCACCACATCCGCGGTTTTTCAATGTGGCTGGCGGGGGGCGGAATTCGGGGGGGCATCACCCACGGAGCCACCGACGACCTGGGTTATCACGCCGTAGAGGGAATCACGCACGTTCACGACCTGCACGCCACCATGCTGCACCTGCTCGGCATTGACCACACTCTCTTGACGGTGCGCGTCAGGGGCCGGGACTTTCGGCTCACCGATGTGCACGGGCGGGTCATTGATGAAATCCTCACCTGATTTCCCGCGCGGTTGCTCATGAATCCAATCCTGCTTTTGTTCTTGCTGGGAGGATTGACCACTCTGGTCGAATCTTCGGCCGGGCCAACTTCCCAGGATGGGGACCCTCCCAACATCATCCTCATCCTGACGGATGACCAGGGATACGGGGACCTTGCTTGCCATGGGCATCCTTTTGTTCGGACCCCGAACCTGGACGCGCTGCATGCAGCCAGTACCCGGCTGACAGACTTTCATGTGAGCCCCACCTGCTCGCCGACCCGCTCGGCCCTGATGTCCGGGAGGCTGCCCTTCAAGAACGGAGTCACCCACACCATTCTTGAGCGAGAAAGAATGACCCTCGCCTGTACGACGGTGGCGGAATCACTGAAGGGGGCCGGCTACGCCACCGGCATCTTCGGCAAGTGGCATCTCGGCGACGAGGAGCCTTACCAACCCGGAAACAGGGGATTCGACGAGGTTTTCATTCACGGGGGCGGCGGAATCGGGCAAAAGTACCCCGGCAGTTGCGCGGACGCTCCGCCCAACACCAAGAACCGTTATTTCGACCCGGTCATTCGGCACAACGGGGTCTTCGAGAAGACCCAAGGATTCTGTACCGATGTTTTCTTCCGCCAAGCCCTTGGTTGGATTGGGGAGAACCGCGAACGACCCTTCTTCGCATACATTTCGACCAACGCCCCGCATGGGCCCTTCATCGCTCCCGATTCCTTCCGCGAGCCTTATGACGAACTTGCGGAGAACAAGGACGCGGCCTCCTTCTACGGGATGGTCACCAACATCGATGAAAACGTGGGCCGCCTGGTCGACCGCCTCGACGCCTGGGGCCTGACCGAAAACACCCTGCTCATTTTCATGACCGATAATGGTTCCGCCGCTCGCAGTTTCAACGCCGGAATGAAGGGACGCAAGGGTTCGGTGGACGAGGGGGGAACCCGAATTCCCGCCTTCTTCAGGTGGCCCGGCCAACTCGAAGCAGGCCGCAATGTGGAACGATTGACCCGGCACGTGGACTTGTTCCCGACCCTGGCCGAAATTGCCGGGGCCGATGTTCCCCCCGGCCTCGACGGTCGCAGTCTCTGGCCCCTGCTCCTCGACCCGGAAGCGGAATGGAGCGATCGCTTCACCTTCTTTCACAGGGGGCGCTGGGGCAAGCCCGGGATGGAGGGGAACTGGGGCGGCGAAGGCCCCGATTCGGGTAAATACAGGGGCTTCGCGGTCCGCAACGAGCGGTGGCGGCTGGTCGGCATGGACGCTCTTTACGACGTGCAGGCCGACCCCGGCCAGGAGGAGAACGTCATCCGGGAGAATCCTCTCGTGGCTCGCGAAATGTCTGCGGCCTTTGAGGCCTGGTGGTCGGAGGTGCGACCGATGCTGGTCAACGAGGAAGTTCCGTTGGCCGAGGAGCATCCCTTCCATGTCGAATTCGCCCGCCAAAAAGACGACCATGGAATCCCCGTCTGGGTTCCTCCCGAACTCGACCCCCGGCCGAACATCATCTTCCTGCTGACCGATGACCAGAGGGACGGCACCTTCGGGGCCATGGGGCATCCTTGGATTCAAACTCCAAACGTTGACCGCCTCCTGGGCCAATCGGTGCGGTTCCGGAACACCTACATCGCCGAGCCCGTCTGTTCACCCAGCCGGATTTCCCTGCTAACCGGAATGCATGAACGGGTCCACGGGGTTGGTTTCACCTCCTCCTACGAGTTGACCGAGGCCCAGTGGGAGCGGACCTACCCCGCCTTGATGAGGAAGGCCGGCTACCACACCGGCTTCATCGGCAAGTTCGGGGTCGAGTACTACGCCTTTCGGGGAAAGGCGGAGGAGAAGTTTGATTTCTGGTGGGCCCACGACGGTTGGACCAAGTTCTTCCCCAAGGATTTCCAGGGGCCGAGCTGTGCCCCGTATCACCACGCAGAAGAAGACATCATCACCTCCATCATGGGGGAAGCGATGGGAGTCTTCCTCGACCAGGCTCCGGAGGAAAAGCCCTTCTGCCTGTCGGTCAGCTTCAATGTCCCCCACGGGTCCCAGACCACGAGCATGTACCCTGATTTCCCGGGTTGGAACCGCATGACCCTGCCGGCGAACGAAAATCCGAAGCTCAAGGGCAACCCCCTCTACGACGAGCTCTACCGCGACCTCGAGATTCCCATTCCGGACGAGGTGGGGACCGACCCCTACCAATTCATTCCTGAATTCATCATGAATCAGGACAAGGGTCGTCGAAACGGGGTCTATCCCTACTCCTACACTCGGCCCACAAGCCTTGAACACCATGTCCGCTACGCCCAAACCATCACCGGACTCGACCAGGTTGTCGGCGACCTTCTCGACGACCTCGAAGAACGGGGCTTGGCCGACGACACAATCATCGTCTTCGCCAGCGACCACGGCCTCCTGATGGGGGAGCACGGGATGGGCGGAAAATCCTTGCTCTACGACCTTGCCTCGAAAATTCCCTGCTTCATCTACGACCCCAACCTGCCGAGAGATTTACGGGGCCGGAAGGTCGATGAGTTGGTTTCAAGTCTCGACATCACACGCACCCTCCTCGATTACGCAGGCATTCCGGAGCTGGATTTCATGAGTGGCGCCAGCCTGCGCCCGCTGGTCGAGGGAGAGGACGTCGACTGGCGCCATGACCTTTTCCTTGAGAGCCTCTACACCGGCCGCGACACCCCCTTCCAGGAAGGCGTCCGCTCGGGCAAGTGGAAGTACATCCGGATGTACGACGGCAAGAATCGATACGCGGAAGTCGATGTGGATTTCGCCAATCGGGCTCCCGGATTCGAGATGCTGTTCGATCTGGAGGACGACCCGGGGGAG
>DCAK01000098.1 GCA_002311925.1 Planctomycetes bacterium UBA1135 | reverse complement strand
GCCGGGGCTTGTTTTTACTGGACGGTGGGATTCCTCTAACCCTTTGGTGCCGTGGTGTGAATGGCAAGGAGCCTCGGTGTCCCTTAATTTTGATGGCACTGGAGTCGGCATGACCTTAGACCCAGGTATGTCCTCTGAGTGGTACCGAGTCGTCGTAGATGGAGATTATTTCAACTCAACCAAGATTGAGATTGATCCAGGTGGTATTTCATCTCCTGTCTTGGTGCAGGGCTTAAACCCTGGCGCTCATCGGATAGAGGTCATCAAAGAAACTTATGTTGGGGATGCGACGAAGTTTTATGGTTTTTATGGCTTTGGAGGAAGCGGGCCACTTAATTCTGGGCCACGCCCGACTCACCGAATCGAGTTTTATGGGGACTCGAACCTTGCAGGCTATTCTCTCGAACATGAAAGCAATCAATGGGGCAGCCAGTATCAAGGGAGTACTAATACCTATGCAGGCATCGCTTCTCGTCGATTGGATGCCGAATACCACAATATTTCGGCCAGCGGCGAAACGATTAGTAGCCTGCACAACAGGTATGACCGGCTCAGTTGGTGGACGCCGAATCCGAAATGGGATTTTTCTCGCTTCACCCCGGAACTGGTCGTTGTCAATCTTGGTGCAAATGATGTAGGCCGTTCTGAGGCGTTTATCAGAGCGAGTTACCATTCATTTCTTGATGATTTAAGATCGACTCACCCCAACGCTCATATCGTTCTTTTTAATGGGTGGGGATGGGATTACGCCGAGCCAGCAAACTATATTGCTGATGTCGTGTCCTCTCGGAATGATTCCAACATGTCGGCTGCGGTTTTCCCTTGGCTATTCGAGCAATGGCACGGCTGTGAAAGCGATCACGCTGGCATGGCCGATTATTTGGTCGACCATGTTCGTTTGGTCCTTGGTTGGCCGGTCGTTGAGGGAGAAATTGCCAGCAGCTATGGTCGTGGGGGGGGCGTTGCAAACGGTAGCTTTGAAGGCCGCGCACCTTTCGGCGGATTTGGTTGGCGATATGGTGCTCATGATTCTGGAGTCCAGCGTTTGCATGCCCCTGCCATCGCCAAGCACGGGGATTTTTTTATTCTGCTCCAGAACGGTGCGTCCATTCAACAACCTAACCCTGCTCTCCCTAGTCAAACCGCCAGCGTTACTCTTTGGTTGCGTGGTGAGTTTGGTGGGGAATCTGCAACTGTAACCCTCGATTTTCGCAATCAAAAAATGTGGACGAATCCCTTGAGAGAACAAAGCTGGACGGTGCCCTTGACCACGCAATGGGCTGCCCACTCATTTTCCCTCTCTGCCCCCACCGGCGGCAGCCGGCCAGTCTTCCATACTCGACTAACGATCGCTGGCGATTCCCAAGCTCGTATTGGGGTTGATGCAGTGCAGATGGCGGTGCAATGAAACTAGGCTAAATAGGGCTCAAATAGGTAGCGGCCGTAGCTCAGTTGGTAGAGCGTCAGCTTCCCAAGCTGAATGTCGGGAGTTCGAGTCTCCTCGGCCGCTCCATCCCTAGTTTGTCTCTGAAGGGTTTCGGGAAATCGTGGTGGATGTAACCTGATTCCTCCACATGGCTCCGTCATCCACCGCCCGCATTGGGCTTCTCCTTGCCTTGTCTGCGGGCATTTCCTGGGCTCAAATCTGGGCCGGAGATGGGGGCACAGGCGAAAAGATTTCGTTCAACCGAGATGTAAGGCCCATTTTGGCGGATAAGTGTTTCGCCTGCCATGGGCCCGACGGGGGGGCGCGGAAAGCAGGGTTGAGGCTGGACCGGCGGGAAAACGCCATCGGCGACCTCGGGGGTTACGCCGCCATCGTTCCCGGGGACCTTGAGGAGAGCGAACTTGCCTACCGGATTCGGGCCGACGAGGACGACCGGATGCCTCCGTCCGATTACCGAAAATCTCTGAGTGAAAAGGAAAAGCGCGCCCTTGAGCGGTGGATTGAGGAAGGAGCTGTATACGAGAAGCACTGGGCCCTGATTGCCCCCGAACGCCCGGAAACCCCGGGATTGAGCGATTCCTCCGTGGCCGGACCAGTGGATGCCTTCATCCTGGAAAAATTGAACCAAAACGGACTCCGTCCCGGCGGTGAGGCGGATCGGACCACCCTTCTTCGCCGCCTGGCTTTCGACCTGACGGGCCTTCCTCCGACCCCGGGGGAAATCGATGCATTTCTCCTGGACTCCGCCCCGGATGCCTGGGAAAAGCAGGTGGACCGGCTGATGGCATCCCCCCACTTCGGGGAAAGGATGGCGATGGGCTGGCTCGACCTCGTCCGCTTCGCCGACACCGTGGGCTATCACGGCGACCAGGTCCAGAATGTCATTCCCTACCGGGATTGGGTCATAGAGGCCTTCAACCGGAATATGCCATTCGACCAGTTCACTCGGCTCCAGCTGGCCGGCGACCTGGTGGAGGGGGCGGGGGACGACGGCCTCATCGCCTCCTGCTACAACCGCCTACTGCAGACTTCCCACGAGGGCGGCGTCCAGCTCAAGGAATACGCCGCCATCTACGACGCCGACCGGGTCCGGAACCTGGGAAGCGCCTGGCTTGGAATGACGGTCGGATGCGCCCAGTGCCACGACCACAAGTTCGACCCAATCCGCCAGCGGGAGTTCTACCAGCTGGTGGCCTTCTTCGCCGACATCGAAGAACACGGGCACCTCAAGGACGGGTGTTGCAACACGAATCCCACTCGACGGCTGCCTGAAATGGACATTTTCTCGCCCATGGACCGGCGCGAAATGGCGCGGTTGGAAATCGCCCTGGCGGCTCTCGAGGATGGCGACAAGGCGCGGGCCACGCTTGAAGGAATCAAGGAGGACTTCAAGCCCAGGCGGGTGATGGTTTCCAAGGCCATCGAGCCCCGGACCATCCGCGTCCTGGCGCGAGGGGACTGGATGGACGAATCGGGAGAAATCGTCCAACCGGATGTCCCGGCAGCCCTCCCTCCTCTTTCGAAAAAGGATGAGCGGGCCACCCGGCTCGACCTCGCCGACTGGCTCACGACCCCGGAACACCCTTTGACCGCCAGGGTCTTCGTGAACCGCATCTGGCGGCAATTCTTCGGCCGGGGTTTGTCCAAGTCGCTGGATGATTTCGGCAGCCAGGGAACCTGGCCCGACCACCCCGAGCTTCTCGATTGGTTGGCGGTGGAATTCCGCGAGAGTGGCTGGGATGTGAAGGGGTTGATTTGGCTTCTTGTGACCTCGACCGCCTATCGCCGGACTTCCACGCCGACGGCCGGGGAATTGGAAGATGACCCGGAAAACCAGTGGTTCGGGCGGCAAAACCGCTGGAGGCTGGAAGCGGAGCTGATTCGGGACCAGGTGCTGTCCTTGGCGGGCCTGCTTTCCCCCAAGGTCGGGGGGGCGAGTGGTCATCCCTACCAGCCCGTGGGCTACTACGAGCATCTCAACTTCCCCAAGCGGAAATACGAGGCGGACCACGGCGAGCAGCAGTACCGGCGTGGCCTCTACACCCACTGGCAACGCACCTTCCTCCACCCCGCCATGCTTGCCTTCGACGCCCCAACCCGGGAAGAGTGCGCGGCTGAGCGGGCAATCTCCAACACCCCTTCGGCCGCCCTCGCCCTCCTCAACGACCCCACCATCCTGGAGGCTTCGCGGGCCTTTGCGCAGCGCATCCTTCTTGAAGGAGGGCCGGCTGACCGGGACCGCATCAGCTGGGCCTTCCGCAGCGCGGTGGGTCGGTCTCCCGAAAAGGCGGAAGCCCGGCTTCTTGGCGACCTCCTGGAAAGCCACAAACGCGACTACCGGCAGGAACCCGAGAGCGCCGAGAAACTCCTCGTGGTGGGGGATTTCATAAACAACCCGGACTTGAACCGGATCGAACTTGCCGCCTGGACTTCCGTCGCCAGGGCCCTCCTCAATCTCCACGAGACCATCAACCGTTTCTGATGGAGAATCCCCTCCCCTCGTCCGGAGCTTTCAGCCGTCGTATCTTCCTGCGCCAAGGCGGCTTCGGCCTGGGCGCCGCCGCCCTGGCCCAACTAATCGGCCCTGCCCGGCTGGCGGCTTCGGCCAACCCGCTCGCGGTCATGGGTTACCAGGATGGAGGCATTCCCCCGGGGGTTAATGGATATCCTCAATTTCCTGCCCGCATCAAGCGGGTGATTTTTCTCTGCATGGCTGGAGGGCCCTCGCATCTCGAGACCTTCGACAACAAGCCGAAGCTCGTCGAAATGGATGGCCAGCCCATGCCGACCTCGGTCACCGACGGCCAACCCATCGCCCAGTTGCAAAAGGAGGGGGAGTTGAAGGTCCTCCGCCCCCAGTACGCCTTCAACCGCCACGGCGAGAGCGGTCAGGAAATCAGCGACGCCCTTCCCTTCACCGCCAGAATGGCCGACAAGATTTGCATCCTTCGTGGGATGAAGACCGAGCAGATCAATCACGACCCGGCCCATTCCTTCATGAACACAGGCACTGCCATTTCTGGCCGGCCCAGCATGGGGTCGTGGGTCACCTACGGGCTCGGAAGTGAATGCGCGGACCTCCCGGGATTCGTGGTTTTGACCTCCATCGGCGGGCGCGACCCCCAGCCCATCAACGGCCGCCAATGGCACAATGGTTTTCTTCCCGGCCGGTTTCAGGGTGTCCCTTTCCAGAGCCAAGGCGACCCTGTCCACTACGTGAAATCGCCACCAGGGATGACCGAGCAAAGGCAGCGGGAAACCATCGACGTCATTTCCGCCCTCAACGAAATCCGCAACCGTGAAATCCGCGACCCGGAGGTCGCAACTCGCATCGCCCAGTACGAGATGGCT
>DCAK01000055.1:20264-20671 GCA_002311925.1 Planctomycetes bacterium UBA1135 | reverse complement strand
TGGGTGATATCAACATCGCCGAACCTAATGCCCTGGTCGGTTTCACCGGTCCGGATGTGATTCGTCAGACGGTGCGGGTAAAACTACCCGAAGGCTTCCAGCGCAGTGAATTTTTATTAGAGCACGGCGCCATCGATATGATCGTCCATCGCCGCGATATGCGCGCCAAAATTTACTCCCTGCTGGAAAAGCTAATGCATTGTCAGCGTAGCGGTTCCTGAAGTAACGTCAGCATCGATGAGCGAGCGCAGCCGAGCTTCCCTGGATTCCTGGCTCCAGTACATTGCCGCCGTGCATCCCCGTGAGATTGAGTTGGGCCTCGAGCGCAGCCGCCGGGTTGCCGGTCATATGGGGCTAACACGACCGGGGCGCCACGTGATTACCGTCGCCGGCACCAACGGCAAGGG
>DCAK01000055.1:19880-20214 GCA_002311925.1 Planctomycetes bacterium UBA1135 | reverse complement strand
GCCGGCACCAACGGCAAGGGTTCCTGCGTTGCCTGCCTGGAAGCGATACTACAACAATCCGGCTATCGCACCGGCACCTACACGTCGCCCCATATTCATCGCTTTAATGAGCGCTTCAGGGTCGATGGGCAGTGCTGCAGTGACGACACACTGAGTGCGGCGCTGGCATGGGTGGAATCGTGCCGCGGGCCTGATTCCCTCAGTTATTTCGAGTTCGCCACACTGGCGGCGCTGTGGATATTCCAACAAGCGGAGGTCGATGTGGCGTTGCTGGAGGTGGGCCTTGGTGGGCGCCTGGATGCGGTTAATATTATCGATCCTGATATCGCCATTA
>DCAK01000055.1:19391-19760 GCA_002311925.1 Planctomycetes bacterium UBA1135 | reverse complement strand
GCCGCAGAGTATTCTCGACCGAGCCGGGGAGATAGGGGCGCAGGTATTCATGCTCGGTAAGGATTTTGAGGCCACGCCTTCGGCTTCCGAAGCCCACTGGCAATGGCAGGGGCAGGGCGCAGACGAAACGGCTGTCCTGTTGGATGCACTGCCGATGCCGAGGCTGGCGCTGGACAATGTGGCGAGCGCCCTGCAGGCCATAAAATTATTGCCCCTAGCCATTGCCGATAGCGCCATCGTCTCGGCACTGAAATCGGTTGCCCTCCCAGGTCGTTTCGAACTACGCCGGGATGCGGTCTCCGGTACATTGGTGGTGCTGGATGTCGCCCATAACCCGGCGGCGGCGGCATTGCTCGCGGTCAATCTACA
>DCAK01000055.1:18884-19342 GCA_002311925.1 Planctomycetes bacterium UBA1135 | reverse complement strand
AGCGCTTGCGGCAGCAGCATCCACAGATCGGGCGAATCACTGGAGTCATTGCGGTGATGGCAGATAAAGAGATAGAAGATATGGTAGTTGCCTTAGAATCCTGCCTCAACATCTGGTATATTGCGCAGATTGACGCGGACCGCAGCATGTCCGCGATCGAAGCCGAAAAGCGCGTGCAAGAGGCGGCAGGGACGGCCCAATATCGACGCTTCGAATCTGTCGCCGCAGCTTACCAGGAGGCCTGTGATGCCCCTCTCGATGCCGGGGGCTCTGGCGCGCCATTGGTCCTGGTGACGGGTTCGTTCCACACTGTGGCCGCGGTACGTGAACTGACCCAGGCTACGGACGAATTCCGGCCCTGGCAGCGGCATAGTCCGTAGTGGTAGCGAGGCTGGGATCAACCCGGAACCTTGGAGTTTTGTAGATTGAATCAGGCGACTAAACAAAGAATTGTTGGC
>DCAK01000055.1:0-18821 GCA_002311925.1 Planctomycetes bacterium UBA1135 | reverse complement strand
GACGCTGGCGTTGATCTTTCTGCCCATCGTCTTCGACGGTCAGGGTAGTTATGAGCCGGCGATGACGAGCCGGATTCCGGACCCACCCCAGGTTGCGATCTTGCCCGAACCGGTGCAGAGTCGCCCCGTCATAATTGCCGAAACCGAACGCGAAGCAGAGCTGACGGTCCCCGACGACGAAGCAGCGAGTACAGAAGACCCACCTGAGGCCGAAGCTGCCCCCGAATCCGTTGCGGTGACTACATCTGAGCCGGTCTTCAGTCGTGATGTACCTCAGCTCGACAGCGCCGGCCTGCCCCAGTCCTGGGTGGTGCAACTGGCATCCTTTGCCGATGTGGACAATGCCAGGAACTTATTGGCACGGCTGCAAGGAGCCGGCTATAAGGCCTACATTCGCAGTGTCGTCGGTGATCAGGGTGAACGCAGCAGAGTATTGGTGGGCCCCTGGTTGGTGCGGGCACGGGCTGACGAGACCCAGACCCAGCTACAGCGGCAGTTTCAGCTGGCGGGCATGGTTGTCTCCTACGAAATGGTACGGCTTTGAGCCCAACACCCAGGCAGAGACGGTATCATTGCCGATAATGAATGAAGTCGATGCGGCAATTCTGGTGGTAACAGGCATATCCAGCCTGTTTGGGCTCTGGCGCGGCTTGATTAAGGAAATTTTCTCTTTGGTGAGCTGGATCGCAGCTTTAGTCATCGCCAGGGTGTACAGTGACGTGCTGGTTAGTTGGCTGGTGAACCTGATCGAAAGTGATAGCATCAGGTATGTGACGGCGTTTGCCATTCTCTTCGTCATGGTAATGATATTGGGCACCTTGATTACACACACGATATCGAAGTTGCTGACTATCACTGGCTTGAAACTGGTGGACAGATTATTGGGTGGAGCCTTCGGTGTCGCCAGGGGGGTCATCATCGTGCTGGTAATCATATTCATTACCGGATTATTCGTCTCCGAGACAGAGCAGTGGCAGCAGTCCAGGCTCATCTCACACGGCTTGGCGGCGATCGAGTGGTCGAGACAGTTACTCGAAGACGATGACAGCATCGAACCGATGCTACAGACGAATTAGTTAATCCCGGAGCATGGTATGTGCGGATTGGTAGGGGTGGTAGTAGGTGCAGACGCGGGCATGTGCCTTTATGATGCGCTGACAGTGCTGCAACACCGGGGGCAGGATGCCGCCGGCATCATGACCAGCGACAATGGCAAGCTCAACCTGCGGAAAAACAACGGCCTGGTCAAAGACGTTTTTCGCGAGGGCCATATGCGACGACTGACCGGGCAGATGGGTATCGGCCATGTCCGCTACCCCACCGTGGGTGCGGGCGGCGAAGAGGATTCGCAGCCCTTCTACATCAATTTCCCCTTCGGGGTGGGCATGGCCCACAACGGGAACCTCACAAACTTTCTCGACCTCAAGGGGAGGCTCTTCCCCCAGGAAAACATCTGCCTGCAGACTTCCTGCGACCTGGAGGCGATTCTTTACGCTTTCGCGCGGGCCTTCCAGGGGTCCGAGGATTCCGCCCCCCTGGGTGACCGCTTCAGGGTGGCAGTGGAAGGGGTTTTCCAGAGGTCGCTTGGCGCTTATTCAGTCGTCGGTCTCCTCGGTGAAGGCGCCCTCTTTGCTTTCCGCGACCCCACCGGAATCAAGCCCCTCATCATCGGCAAGAGGCAAGCCCCCAACGGGGTGGAATGGGCGGCGGCCTCCGAAAGCGTGGCCCTCGACCTGCTCGGCTTTGAAACGGTCAAGGATTTGGCCAATGGTGAAAGTTTTCTGGTCCGGCCCGGCGAAGAGCCGGAGTTTTTCCAACTGCGGGAAGAACCCCACCGCCCCTGCATCTTCGAACTGGTCTATTTCGCCCGCCCCGATTCCATGTTGGACGGCGTCAGCGTCTACAAGACTCGCCGCCGTTTCGGGGAAGCGCTGGCCAAGCAGTGGATCGAGACGGACGGCCCCCAGGCCGAGGTCGTGATTCCCATCCCCGACTCATCGCGGGACGCCGCCTTGAGCATGGCGAACTTTATGGGCCTCCCCTACCGGGAGGGATTCATCAAGAATCGTTACATCGGGCGGACCTTCATCATGCCGGACCAGGAAACCCGGACCACATCCATCCGAAGGAAGTTGAACCCCATCCCGCTTGAATTCGAAGGTAAGGACGTCCTGCTGGTGGACGATTCCATCGTGAGGGGAAACACGTCGAGGAAAATTATCCAAGTCGCCCGCAAGGCCGGGGCTCGAAAGGTGTATTTCGCCACGACCTCTCCCCCCTTGAGGGCGCCCTGCCCGTATGGCATCGACATGGCCACGCGCCAGGAATTGATTGCCCGCGACCGGTCGGTGGAGCAGATTCGCCAGGAAATCGACGCCGACCACCTCATCTACCTGGACATCGAACGGATGATCGATTCCGCCCGGGCGGGGAACCCAGAAATTGAAGGGTTTTGCACCGGCTGCTTCACCGGAACCTATCCCACCACCGAGGCGAAGGCGCACCTGGCGGCCATCGAAGAAGAGCGCCTCACCGCCCGGGCCTGAAGGCGGGCTTCCCCTTTTTCCGTTAGTCTTAAGGGGTGTTGATTCCTTTGATGGCCCTCCTCCTTCAGGGAGACCCGGGGATTCCTTCCTCGATTGAGAAGGTTTTCGTTGTGGAGATGACCCATCAGGACATCGGCTTCACCGCCCCCCCGTCGGAAGTCGCGCAGGATTGTCACGACCAAATCGTGGACGCCCTGGACCTGGCGGACAGTTGGCAGGATTTTCGCTGGACCATCGAATGTTCGTGGCAACTGGAGCAATTTCACCTTCGGTCCGTCGCCTCGGAGCGGGATCGGCTCCGCCAGCGTTTTCAGCAGGGTCGCTTCGTCCTGGGCGCCGCCTATGTAAGCCCCCATTCAGGAATGTTCGGGGAGGAGCTCTTGAACCGGATTGTTTTCCCTTCCGCACGGATGGCCATTCCCTATGGGGCGAGGTTCGACACGGCCCTGTTGGACGATGTTCCCGGCTTCACCCGCGCCATGCCCCGAGCCCTTTCTCAGGCTGGGGTGAAATACCTTCTTCTCGGGGCCAATAACTTCATCGGGGGCAAGCCCGACATCCCCCTCGCCCATCGGCCCTTTTGGTGGGAATCGCCGGCGGGTGACCGTGTCCTGACCTGGCTGACCTACGGCTCCTACGCCGAGGGCTATGGGGATTGGGGGCTTATGAATCTGAATTCCGCCTACAACAAGCTCTCTCAAAGACTCCCCGAGTTCGAGGCTGCCGGGTACCCCTACGACGCGGTCCTGGTGATGCGCGGTTTCGACAATCACGGGCCCAATTGGGGTATGACCTGGTTGGCCCGGCAATGGAACCAGAGGTATCAGAACCCGGAAATCATCGTCGCCACCCCGGCCGAGTTTTTTGAACACCTCGAAACCAAATACGGGGATGTCTTTCCCGTCTATCGCGGAGACGCCTCCGGAATGTGGGGCTCCATCGCCCAGATGACCCCGGCGACCCATGCCCTGGTGCGGCGGGCCCAGGCGGCCCTGCCCGGGGTGGAAACATTGCAGGCAGTGGCCCACGGAACCAGTCCTGAGTACCCGGCGGAAAAGATTTGGAACGCATGGACTCGAGCCCTGGCTTTCCTGGAGCATTCAGGAGGCGGGCCAAGCTACCCCGGAATGTTGACCAAGCCTCAGGTGGAGCTTCAAAACGAAGAATTCGCCGCCCTCGCCGTGGCTTGCTCCGACGGGGTGATTGCCCTGAAGAAGAGCGCCCTGGCGCTCCTCGCCCCGGAAAAGGTTCCTCTCGGCGAAACCGGCATTGTCGTCCTCAATCCAAGCAGCGACCCTTTCGAGGGAGTTCTTGAGGTGGATTGTGGAGGGCCCCAGCCCGCCGACCTGCGCCTTGTGGACCCTTCCGGAGGACCTGACCCCGAATTCCGGTGGACCCGCCCTGACCGCTCCGCCCTCGCATTCAAGATGGACGTTCCCGCCATTGGATGGAGGCGCTGGATGCTTTCCACGGGCGGCTCGGCCCCCCCGCCCCCGGTCTGGACCCTAGGGACTGTCCTGGAGACCGGACCCTGGAGGTTGGAGCTGGACCCGGGACTGGGAACCGGGGTCTCACTTGTCGACCAGGTGAGCGGCTTTGATTGGCTCGACCCCGCGGCCCCGCATGTATTCGGGGGGTTTGAATCCGGAACCAATCTTGAGACTTTTCTTGGCATTTGGAGCGGTCTCAACCCATCCCCCGTCACGGTCCAGGTCGAGGAACCTTCGCAGGTGTTTCGCTGCGCAAGGGTGTTGGACCGCCGAGGACGCCTGATTCGTTTCTACCGACTTCACGAGGATGAGGCCCGGTTGGACTTCGCCGCGGTCCCTCGGATTTCCGCCCTCCCCTTCACCCCCGTCGAGGACAATTCCCGCCATTACTCGGTCAGCTTTCCCGTGAGGCTCACCTTGCCGACCACGCTGGAGGTGGATGGCCCCGGGGGTTGGTACACCCCGGGAGCCGACAGCCTTCCCGGGGCCGGGTTGGGCCATTTCAATCACTCGACGGGAGCGAGATTGGTCGACGCGGAGGGAAGGTGGATCAGCGCCAGCTGCCTCGACACCGCGGTGGTGGATTTGGGGGAAGTCAACGGCTCGGCCCTGCCCTCCGTCGAGAATGACGAGACGGCCCTGACCCTCAGGCTCGTGCGTCATGTTTCCGAGACCGAAATCCAGGGAGGCGCCCACATTCCCCTGGTGGCCGAACCGGGGCTGCCGGACGCCTTCCCGCAGGAGATTCGCCTTCGATTCGGAGGGCCGGGATCCCCTCTTCCTGGCCGAGGATTGCTGGCCCATGACCTTGCTCCCCCGCTCGCGACTCTCGTGGCGGGGGGAACGGGCCCGCCAAGCGGCGCGGCTTCCGGCACTTTTTTCAGCCTTTCCGGACCCGCCACCCTGGTGGCCTTCAAGCGGGCGGAAAGAGGAGGCGCCTGCGTCCTGCGTCTACGCGGCGAGGAACCCGGAGGTGATGTCACCCTTTCGCTGCCCTGGACCCCTTCCCAGGCCTGGACTTCGGATTTGCTGGAAGGACCCGCGAATGCGTTGGCCTCGTCGGGGGGTGTCGTCACAATCCCCGCCACCCCAGGCGCGACCCTCACAGTCCTCCTCGTCGACCCCTGAAGAATCCCCAACCACCCCAGGCCGGAAAAGGCGAGTCCCCCCGCTTGGTGGAGTTGGATCGAGACCATCCAGGATTTCGCGATTCGGCCTACCGTGAACGCCGGGACGCGATCGCCCGGGCCGCCATCGACCACCAGGCGGGCCCCCCTCCACGGGTGGACTACACCCCGGAAGAACACGGGGTTTGGCGAGAAATATGGCGACACCTTTCCCCTCTCCATGAGCGACTAGCCCCTCGTGGCTATCGATCGCTCTGTGCCCGCTTGGGATTTGAGCCCGACCGGATTCCCCAGATGGAGGAGGTCAACCAACGCCTCCTCCCTGCGACGGGCTTCCAGATGCAACCGGTGGCAGGCCTGATCGAAGCGGGCGCCTTCCTTTCCCGGCTAGGCGACGGGGTCTTTCTCGCCACCCAGTACGTGCGCCATCCCAGCACCCCTCTCTACACGCCCGAACCCGACGTGGTGCATGAGCTGGTGGGCCACGCCGCATCCTTTCTTCATCCGGGGATTGCGGACCTTAATCGCCAGCTCGGCAAGGCTGCACAAACCGCTTCCGCCGACCTGCTCCTTCAACTTGAACGGGTCTATTGGTGGACCATGGAATTTGGAGCCTTGATGGAGGATGGCTCACCCCGGGCCTTTGGCGCCGGACTGCTGTCTTCCTTTGGAGAAATCGAGCGACTTGAAGAGGGGGCCGAGCTCCTTGATTTCAACGTCGAGGAAATGGCCCTTCGCGACTACGACCCTACGGATTACCAGCCGGCCCTCTTCGTCGCCTCCAACTGGGAAGAATTCGAAGGCAACCTCCGGGCTTGGCTGGCGGGAACGGCGTGAAGGGAATCCCGGTCCTCCCCGCAGCCCTTCTTGCCCTGGCTCTTCATGGCTGCCAGGCGCCAGCGCCCCCTGTGACCCTCGAGGTCATCAATTGGAACACCTACCACCTGTTCGACCACAAGGCGAAAATCGAGCAGGCCACGGCCTGGCTGGCCGAGCAGGCTCCCGACCTGGTGGCCTTGCAGGAGGTTCTGCACATCAAGGAGGCGGGTCTTGAAGAGCTCGCCAGGAGCTGGGGCCATGACCATGCGGTAATGCACAAGGAGTCCGGCTATCCAGTCGCGCTCACGAGCTCCCAACCCATCGAGGTGGTCGCCCGCGTCACCAAGGGCCACCATCACGGCTACCTGCACGCCCGCACTCATGGGCTGGACGTCTTCGTGATTCATTTCTGGCCGACCCAGCTTCATGAGGCCGAGGCTGTCAGCAAGCAGGCTTCCGCTCTGGTCCAAGCGGGGCGGCCCGTGGTGGTGATGGGCGATTTCAATGGCAAGATTCGCTTCGACGAGGCCTATCTTCTGGAGCATGGATTTGGCGAGCGGAAAAACGGCACGGTCGACATGAACTACGGATTGACGGACGCCTTCCTGGACAAGGGCTTCGTCGAATTGGTGAGTCTTCACAGCCCTGAAGACCTCTACACCTTCGGAGCCCCCGCCTTGATTCCCCGCTGGGCCAAGACCCTTGAGGATGTGGAGTCCCGCAGGCGTCGCATCGATTTCATCTTCACCAGCCCCGACTTGGCGGCCGCCTCCAAGTCCGCCCAGGTGAATACAGATGACAGCACCGTGGGGTTGTACTCCGACCATTACCCAGTTCTGTGCACCTTCGAGGCTCCCGCCTTGAAATCAGGGCTAGGTTTGCAAATGGTGCGCCCGAGAGGATTCGAACCCCTGGCCTACAGCTCCGGAGGCTGTCGCTCTATCCAGCTGAGCTACGGGCGCACACAAATGGGCGCGACAGAATAGCCCCGATTCCCTTGCTGGGAAAGCCGTAACCGAACCCCTTTCGAGGGCTTAGACCGAGTTGGCGGGTTTTTCTCCCCAAACACGCAACGAGTGCTAGGATGGGCGATGCCCCCAGTTCCTTAAGGATTCCAACATCCATGAAAGCTCCCGCATCTCTTGCGCTCCCCGGAGCCCTCGCTGCCCTCCTGGCGATGGGACTGGCAGTTCTCCCTTCAGGGGGTTCACTCGGAGCATTCAGCAGCGTTCTCACCACTCTGGCGGATGCGGACCTGGACGGATTGGACGACGCCCTCGAGGCTCGCCTGAAGACCGACCCCAACAATCCGGACTCCGACGGGGACACCGTGTCCGACCTCGAGGAAGCCCTGCTGGGTACCGACCCGAATGTCGCCGATTTGCCGACCGCCTTCCCGGCCTTGGCCCCGAAGCTCTACATCGACGCCTACGCCCTGGGAACCGACATGGTCATCCAGATTGCGGCCCATGTTCAGCAGAGCGTCCTTCTACCCACCTTCACCTGGGCTGACGATGATTCCCTCCTGACCCTTTCCATCAGCGACCTTCGCGCCTTCCTGGTCGACCACGGAATCCGGCCCAGCGCGCGGACCAACTGGAACATTGCCTTCGCCCGCTTTCTGATTCCTCGGGCGGTCGTGGAAAACGAGCCCTCCGTCGGGATTGCCATTCGGGCCATCATTGACGGCACCGATGTCGCGGCAGCCATGATGTTCACCCATGTGAATGGTTATCTCGCCCAATTCCGCGTCGGCGTCGGGTCCGCAGCCATGAGCTGGACGGGCAACGGTGTCCCTGGTTTCCAGGGAACCCCGAGCTCCCAAGGGGGCGGCGCCAACAACAGCAGCGGCGGCAACGGGGGAGGGCTCTTCCCCGTGGACCCCAGCGAAGGAGGGGCTCCCTCCACCAGCACTCCTGACGAAGTGTGCATCCAGGTCCTTGAGCCCACCGCCAACCTGGGCGGCGGACGGGTTGCCTACCGAGTTGCTGACGCTTACTGCGACTCTCTCCCCCAGGCCCTTTGTTTCAGTGGATGCGTGGGCACCATCGACGACATCGTCGTGGGAATCGACATCATCAGCCTTCTTGGAGGCTGACCCCCTTCGAGGAAAAAACACCGATCGGCCCCCATGGGCGCCGGTCGGTTTTGTTTCTATATGCCGGCGAGGAAAGGAGTTAAGATGCCGTCAACTTCGAAAGCCGTGTGTTCGGTGGCACAAGGGAATTTGGAACCTCTGACCCGCCAAAGTCGTCCTACTCAAGGCCTCGCATTGAACGACCCAGCCGCAGAAATTGTAAAAAAATGCCAAACCGCGTCCGGTTCGGAATTCCAGGAGGCCTATCGAGAACTCTTTGTTCTTTTCCAAGACCGAGTCTTCACCGTCTGCTTTCGCGTCACGGGAAATCGTCACGATGCTCTGGACGCCGCGCAGGAAGCCATGGTCGCCGTCTTGAGGCGCATCCATGGCTTTGAATTTCGCAGCAAGTTCTCTTCCTGGGTGTACCGCATCGCGGTCAACGCTGCGATTGATGTTCGCAGACGCCGGACGGACGCCCCTCGTGGCGGGGTGCGCACTCTTCTCGGAACCGAGCCTGGCGAGGAACTCTCTCAAGGGTCGGACGCGCCCGCCCAGGTGGAACCCTCCAGCCAGCTTGCTCGCACTGAAACCCAAGAAGCCGTCCGTGACGCCTTGACTCGAATCAACCCGAAATTCTCCGCCCTCCTTGTTCTTCGCTACATTGAAGAACTCTCTTACGAGGCCATCGCGGAAGTCCAGGAATGCAGCCTGGGAACCGTGAAATCGAGACTGAATCGCGCCCATGCGGCGCTCCGCAGTTTTCTCGAAGGCCACGGAGGGGCTGACCTCTGAAACCTTGACTCCTAATGAACTCCTCTCCTGAACCCCAAGAGCTCCCCCCCGAGCTCCAAGGGGACTTGCGGGCCTTGGCCGGCATGAAAGCTCCCTCAGAGCTTTGGGACAGGGTCTCCTTGACGGCCATGGGCGGAGAGAAGGCCCCCGAGGACTTGTGGGAACGAGTCGCCCCTCTGGTGGTCGACTCCGCCCCTGTTCCAGCCGAAGCCTCTTCATTCCCCGCTGGCGTCCTCCTCTCCTTTCCGCGCCTGGTCGCCTCGCTTGCCGCCGTCCTTGCCCTCGTGGTCGGCATAGGTCTCTTCCTCGCGGATGGTCGCACGCTCCCCGACCCCCTGGTCGCGGGACTTCATGACCCCGCCCTCCGGGACCAATACCGGGCCCGGGTCTTGGCGGTGGAAGTCGAGCCAGGATCCCTTTCCGGTGTGGGCCGGAATCTTGCCGGTTTCCTCGGGGCCCCTCAATCGATGGAGGGGAACCTGTGAAAACCATCCTCGGCCTCCTGCTCCTGCTCCTGCTCCCGGCCCTGGCCTCTTGTCTTCCCATGGATGCCGACTCCAAGTCCATCCAGATGGCTCAATCAGGATTAGGTTCCGGCGCGCGGGTCGGCGCCGCGGCGTCCACCTTCTCCCTTCCTCCCATGGTCCACCCGGAAAGCATCCTGGTTCGGGCGGAAAGGGTGCTGACCCAGGTCGGCCTCAACGGCAACCTGGAAAGGATATTGGAAGTGTTTCTTGCCGATGGTCAGGGGAGTTTCCGGCTGGATATCGGTGGCTTTTCGTCCTATTCCACCGGACCATTCTCCCCCCCTCCAGCTCTTCTCGTCGCCTCCTATTTCGATCGCCAGCGCTATCTGGTTCGCTTCCGGGACCCCCATCCAGGTTCCCCCGAGGAAGTTCACAAGAATTGGGACTGGGGAACGCTCGCGGCCACCCATGCTCTCGCCGGTGTGGATTGCGTTCAACATCAGGCCACTTCCCGGCATGGCTTCGGGCAGGTGGTTTTCAGGGTCGACCCTTCCAGCGACCTTCTCCTGGGATGGGAGGTCTCCGATGGCCAGGGGCGGCTCATCCGCAAGCTGGAAACCCAGGCCTTGGATTTCAATCCCGATCTTTCCGGAGTCCTCTGGTCCCAGCCCCTGGTTTCGGAGCGGGATTGGCAGGAGGGGGACGAAGCCCTTCTGGGAGTCTCTCCGCTGCAGGCCCGATACCTTCCTCCGGGCTTTGAATTTCAATCGGAGCGATTTCTTGAGGCCTCCTTGGTTCTGCCCGGAGTCCCGGACATCCACTTTCGGGTGGCCAGCGACGGGATTCACCCGCTGATCATCGCCCAGCATCAGGCCCAGGGGATCGGAGGCGGGCCTTCGGGGGGAACGGAATCGACCCCCGTCGAAACCGCCCGCTGGTGCCGCTACGGGGGAATCCAGGTGGTGGAGGGGCAGATTTCCGGCCGCCAAGCCTATTTGGTTTCGCCCCTGCCTTCGGATGAGCTGTTGGCGGTTTTCGGCTCGCTTCTCCCCTGAACGGCCTTTCGCAGGTTTCCGCTGAAACCTGAAATGTCGGGGTAGCCTTGTTTTGTCAAGCGATTCGACATGAGAGAACCCCTCCCGCGCATTCCCCAGGCCAGCCTTGCGGACCCCCAGGTCCGTCTGCGGTTGCTGGGCAAGGTGGAGGGCCTGATGGCGGTTCTGGGTGCGGTCCAGGTTCGCGTCAATGACCCGGCCGTGAAGGATGAAGCGGGCGAGGAAAGACTGGAGAGGGTGAGGGCCAATCTGGGAAAAATGCTCAAGGTGTGCAATGACGCGAGAGCCTGGTTGAGGCAGCCGGTCACCTCCGACGCCATAGCTCTCCGGAGGCCCATGACATTCCGGGAATATGTGGAAGTTTCGAGCTTCGCTGAATACTTAGTGCTCAGCCGATTGGGCCCACTGACGGAGGCGGAAGTCGATAAAGCCGATGTTGAGGAACTCTGCCGCATGTTCGGCGAGTTCTCCTGCGACGAAGACGCGGCCTAGTTCCCCCAGTCGCGCGCGTATCGATAATCCAGGTTGATGGTTCGGTTGGCGAGCTTGGCGACGAGGGGAGGCCGACGCTTGTACTGATTGCGTCGAACGATGCCTTCCACCTTCTCGATGAAATCCCGGGCGAACCCGGCGTCCAACAACGCCTTGCGTGAAAAGCGCTGATCGACCATCCGGTGAAGGAGGGCGTCCACTTCCTGGTAGGTGAATCCAAGTTCCTCCTCGTCGGTTTGGCCTTCCCACAAATCGGCCGTCGGGGGCCGGTCCAAAATCCCGAGTGGAACGCCCAGGTGACGGGAAAGGGCCCAGACCTGGGTCTTGTAGAGGTCGCCAATCGGGTTGAGGGCCGAGGCCATGTCTCCGTGAATGGTTCCGTAGCCGAGGAGAAGCTCGGACTTGTTGGAAGTCCCGAGAACGAGGGAGCCATCCTTGGCCGAGCGGTCGTAAAGGGCCACCATCCGGATGCGGGCCAGGATGTTGCCGAACCTCAAGCGGTCCTGGTCATCCAGATTCCCCGCCGAGGCGTGGGCGTCGGCGATGGCGGAGACATCCACCACTTCGAATTGAATTCCAGCGTGCTCGGCGGCCTCCTTTCCCAATTCGAGGCTTTCCGGGGCGCTGTTGCGATGCGGGAGGGCGAGCCCCAGGACGTTTTCCGGGCCGAAGGCCTGTGCGGCGAGTTCCGCGACAAGAGCGGAGTCGACTCCCCCGCTGAGCCCGAGCACCGCCCGGGAAAAGCCGACCTTGGAGGTCTCTTCCCGAAGGAAAGCGGTGAGAACCTTTTCCGCGAGAGCTTCATTGCACCCGGGGGGGGCCGGGAGAGTGGATTCAGGCATCGTCGCCGGCTTCGGCGCCCTTGAGAGCGTCCGGATCTTCGAGAATCTGCGCAAGTTGCCGACGGATGAGGTCGGGCCGAGCGTTTCTCAGGAGGGGGAGCTGCAAGCGGGCCCTTCGAACCGGTTCACCCGAAATGGCCTGGACAAGCATGTGTTCCTCCTCCCCGGGGGCCTCCGCTTCGAGGCGTCCGGAGGGGCTGACCACCCCCGAGCCGCCCCAGAACATGGCGCCGTCTTCGAAGCCGACCCGGTTGCAATGAAGGACCCAAGCCTGGAAAAACATCGCCATTCCCGAGCGCAGGGTTCGCCAGGAGGCCTCGGACGACATTTCGTTCTCGTCAGTGTCGATTCCTCGGGCTGGGCTGGCGGCTGGAATCAGGAAGGCGTCGACGCCTTGGAGGAATTGGAGCCATCCAGCGGATAAATGCCAGGCGTCCTCGCAAATCAGGAGGCCGAACTTCCCCAGCCGGCTTTGGATGGGTCGGATTTGATTTCCGGAGGCGAAGTAGCGCCCCTCCTCGAAGATTCCGTAATCCGGGAGGAAGGCCTTTCGGTGGACATGAAGGATTTCTCCGCCCTCGGCGAAGACCGCGGAATTGAAGAAGCGATGGTCGGGGCTTTCTTCAACCAGGCCGAACACGATGCTCATGTCGCGGCTGCGCGCGACCAAGTCCTTGACGGGGTCCGCGTCCAGGGGAAGGGCGATTTCCTGCGTCAGGTCGCGAAGGAGATAGCCGGTGAGGGAGAGTTCCGGGAAAAGGGCCAAGTCCGCGCCCTCCTGGGCGGCTTTTTCCAGCCACTCCATGTGACTGGACAAGTTCTGGTCCAGGTTCCCTAGCGCGGGCTTGGTTTGGCAGAGTGCGGCCTGGAATTCCATGAACCCGGAGGGGGCTTTTCAGGCAAGGGGATTGCGCTCGAGAAGCCCCGTCAACAGGGAGTCTACGGTCGCTCCTTCGGCCCGGGCCTCGTAGCGGAGAAGGACTCGATGACGGAGGGCCGGGGCAAGGGCGTCCTTGAGGTCGTCGGGGGAAACGTGGACCCGTTCCCGCATGAGGGCGAAGGCCCGGGCGCCGGCGAGGGCCGCCTGCCCGGCTCTCGGGCTGGCCCCCCAAGCCACCTTGGAGCGGATTTCCTCGGAAGCATTGGAGGCGTCCGGATGGGTGGAGCGAATGATCGCGGCCAGGGAGGAAATGAGGTCGTCGGAGACCACGACCTTAGAGGCCAGCCCCTGGAGGCTCAGGACTTGGGCGGCGCTCAGGAGAGGCTGCGGGGGGGATGGCGTCGCTTCCAAGGTGAAGATTTTTTCCAGCGTTTTGGCCGGGGGGGAGGGAACGTCGAGGCGGAATAGAAAACGGTCGAGCTGGGCTTCGGGGAGAGGATAGGTCCCTTCAAGCTCGATTGGATTCTGGGTGGCGGCAAGGAAAAAGGGCCGTGGGAGGGGGTGGGTCTCTCCGCCACAGGTGACCTGGCCTTCCTCCATCGCCTCGAGGAAGGCGGATTGGGTGCGCGGAGTCGCTCGGTTGATTTCATCCGCGAGAAGGACCTGGCAGAAAACGGGGCCGGGAACGAATTGGAAGGGCCGCCCCTCTTCCCGGTTGCTCAGGACTTCGCCCCCCGTGACATCTCCGGGCATCAAATCCGGGGTGCATTGCACCCTTCCGAAATCGAGCCCAAGGAGGTCCGCCAGGGAACGAATCAGGCGAGTTTTTCCCAAGCCCGGAGGGCCTTCCACGAGAACATGCCCGCCGGCGACGAGGACGGCGATGACCCCTTCGACGAGGTCGGATTGCCCCAGGACCCGCTCCTCCAGGGAGGCCCGCAGGGAATCCAGCAGGCTGGATGCCTCCTCGGGCACGATTGTGGAATCAGGTTCTGACTGCATGAGTGGCCTGCTCGACCAGCGGCAGGATACCGCGGAGGTCGGAGACCACGGGAAAGCCTTCCCGGGTGGATTCGAATTCCGTGTCGCGATCCAGGAGTGCCGCCCTCAGGCCGGCTTCGACCGCTCCACGCACATCCCGGTCCATGTGGTCGCCCACATGGAGGGTTTCCTCGGGAGAAATCCCTGCCCGGAACAAGGCCCGCTCGAAAATCGCCCGGTCGGGCTTTTCGGACCTGACTTCTGCGCTTGCCACGATGAAATCCACCCGGTCGGCGATTCCCAAGCCCCGACAAAGTGCGGGGAGGCTTTCCGACCAGTTGGATACAACGCCGGTGAGGATGCCGCGGTTCGACAGTTCTTCCAAAACCTCTCCGACTTCGGGGAAGAGGTGGTAGGAGGAGGGGTTCTCAAAGCATGCCACGAGGGCGTCATGGGCGGCTTCGAGGCTCGCCTCGGGAACCCCATGGCTTCCGAGAACGCGGTCGTTGAAGAAGCGAAACCAACCGATGCTGAAGCGCATGAACCCGTCCAGGGAGGAGGGAAGCTGGGCGTAGGCGTCGGACATATCCAAAGCCATGGCTTCGGCGTCCTGATTCCCTCCGAAGGAGGCGGCTACGGCAGCGTAGGTTTCAGGCCGGGGCCGCACTTCGGTGAAGAGAGTGTTGCCGGCGTCGAGGAATACGGCCCGAATGGGATGATTGGGCATGGGGGATGAGGCGGGGGATGAGGGCCTAGAGTCCGCTACCATGTTGCCGGACCGGGCCACTCGGTTCCAGTTTGCCCCTGAATCCCCTCTTGCCTCCCTTCCGCTGCCCCACTCTGCTCCTCGCCGCTTTGGCGGGAGCATGCGCAGGCCCCAGCGGCCAATCGGATTCCAACCCCCCCTTGATTTACAACGCGAGAGGTTTTCGCATGCCGGGATTCGCCGGAGGGACGCCCCCCCCCTCCCCCATGCTCGTCGAACGAGGCCTCCGATTGGACGCGAGCTTCCTTCCCGTCCTGGTTCGCCCATCCGCAGAGGAAACCCGCGACTCGAAGACCTTGACCGCCGCCGTGGAGGCATTGAGAAGCGGCGGGTATCGTCGGGCCTGCATTTTGCTCGAGGATTATCGGCGCCATTCCGGGGGCAGTCTGGGGATTCGATGCCTGCATGCATGGGCGCTCGCTCTTTCAGGCGAGTTGGACGTGGCTCGGAACATGGCCACCGCGCTGGTCGCCGGGGAGGACCCGGCAGCGCCGGGGCCCGCTTACCTGATGGGGGTCGTCCTCGATGAGCAGGGGAGGAGGGCCGACGCCTTCGCGTGGTATCAGCTGGCCTTGCGGGCCTCGCCATCGGACGCGGACCTCCTCAAGCGAACGGCGCAAACCGGTTCCGCCGCCCGTGCTCCGAAATTCGTCCTGGAGTGCCTGGAAAAATTGGACCGGAGAGGGGGATTGCCCTTGGAGCTGGAACCCCTCCGGGCAAGGGCCCTGGCGCAAACCGGCCGCGGGGAAGCGGCGCTTCTGACCTACGACCTCCTCCTGGGCCAATTAGGCGAGAAGTCGGATTTCCTCGCCGAAGCGGGACTTTGCGCCTTCGGATTGGGAAACGAAAGGAATGACCCCTCCTTCTTCGACCTTGCTGCGGATTATTTCAGCCGGTCGGTGGAGGTGGATCCCCAGAATGCTCGCGCCTCCTACAACCTTGGCTGCGCGCTGGACTGGGGCGGGGATTCAAGTGGCGCCGAACTTTCCTATGCCCGCGCCCTCGAGGTGCGGCCGGATTACTTGGAGGCGGCCGAAAACCTCTCGGAGCTTCTGGTTCGCAACGACCGTCCCGGGGAAGCTCGTGAAATCCTGAACGAGCAGCTTCGTCAACCCCTCCCGGAAACGTCCCGCTCCCGTCTCCTTGCCCGCTTGGCATTGCTGGAGGAGCCGAGGGCAATCGAAGGATGAAAACCCCAGCCAGCATCGCCCTCTTCCTGGCGGCCGCGGCCCTGGGCCTGGTTTCCGCTCAAGATTCCGCCCCCGTCGCCAAGGGCTCGGTTTTTCACGATTTGGATGGGAATGGTTCCAGGGGGCCGGGTGAGCCGGGCCTCAAGGGGGTTCGGGTTTCCAATGGCCGCCAAGTGGCGACCACGGATGACGCCGGCCGATGGTCCCTTCCAGCCGAAGAGGCGGATGAATTCTTCATCATCAAGCCTTCGGGGTGGATGGTCCCTCTTGACGAGAATCACCTCCCTCTCTTCTATTACACCCACCGACCGGAAGGCTCGCCGCCCTCGCGATTCCCGGGGATTCACCCCACCGGCCCTCTCCCCGAAACCATCGATTTCCCCCTGCGGCCCCAGGAGGAGCCGGACGAATTCAAGGTTCTTCTTTTCGGGGATACCCAGCCGAGGAATTTGAAGGAGGTGGATTGGATTGCCCGGGATGTCGTGGACGGGTTGGTAGGTTGGGGCGGCGCATTCGGGGTGACGCTGGGAGACGTCGTCTTCGACAACCTCGACCTATTCGGGCCCTTGTCCGAAGTAATCGGCGGGATTGGCGTGCCTTGGTTTCAGGTGCTTGGAAACCACGACGTGAATCGAGAGGCCGAAGACCTGGGTTCGAATGAAACCTTCATCCGCCATTTCGGGCCCGCCAACTACGCCCTGGATTGGGGGCCGGTCCATTTCGTGGTTCTTGACAACGTCTTTTGGACCCAAAAAGACGGTCGGCCCTCGTACGAGGCCCGGCTGAGGCCGGACGTTCTGGATTTCATTCGCAACGACCTTGCCGGGGTCCCCAAGAATAAGTTGGTGGTCTTCATGATGCACATCCCGCTGGGTGGGGTGGCTGAGAAGGAGCAGTTCTTTGAACTTTTTGAAGACCGGCCTGCGACCTTGTCCATCTCTGCGCACCGGCATATTCAGGAGCATTTTTTCTTCGGAGCGGAAGAGGGCTGGGACGGGGACGTGCCCCACCACCACCTGGTGAATGTGACGGTTTGTGGCAGCTGGTGGAGCGGTGCTCCCGACGAAAACGGCATTCCCCACACCACCATGAGCGACGGGGCCCCGAATGGGTGGTCAGTCCTTCATGTTTCGGGCGATCGTTACCGCATAGCCTTTCATGCAGCCCGCAGGGCCCCCTCCCACCAGATGACCTTGGCGCTTCCCGACCCTGCGCCCGCCGAGAGCGGTGTCCTTTTTGCGAACGTCTTCAACGGTTCGGAAAGGACTCTCGTGGAAATGCGCTTGGATGGGGGCCCATGGATTGAAATGGCCAAGGTCCGCGAAGAGGACCCTCTCTACGTGGAGACGCGTGCCCGCGAAACAGCGCTCAAGCCCCCTCCGGGGAGGGCTCTGCCCGAGCCCAGGCCTTCCTCCCATCTCTGGAAGATTCCCCTCCCGGGCCCATTAGCCCCTGGGGTCCACCGACTTGAAGTCCGGGCCTCCAGCCCCCATGGATTCCCTTCCTCCGCCGAGAGAATTTTCCGAGTCCAGAGCTAAGCAGAGGCCGCCTCGAGGGCCGCGACATACAGGCCCACCCCTTTCTCAAGGGCTGTGACCTCGCCCGAATACCCCGCCTTGCGGAGCTTGCCCATTTCGGCCCGGGTGTGGAACTGATATTGCCCTTCCAGATTCTTCGGGGTGGGAATCCATTCAATGTCAGGCTCGACCTCCATGGCGGAAAAAACTGCATTCGCCAGTTCAAAAAATGTCCGGGCTTGTCCCGTCCCCACATTGAAAACTCCCGACTGGGGGCCCGCATCAAGAAGCCACACCATGACCTTGATGCAGTCTCCGACCCAGACGAAGTCGCGGGCCTGCTCTCCATCCTCGATGTCCGGGTGGGAGGAGCGGAAGAGGCGCGCCCTTCCCGTTTTCAGGATTTGCTCGTGGAATTTGGCAACAGGGCTGCGCATCTCCCCCTTGTGCTCTTCACCGGGGCCGTAGGCGTTGAAGAAGCGCAGGCCGGCCCAGGAGGGAGGTGCAGGATTCCCGGCGGCGGCTTGGGTTGCGACAAGTAAATCGGCCATCGCCTTGCTCCAGCCGTAAGGGTTAAGTGGCTTAAGACCTGCGAGAGAGGCGAGCGTGTCGTTATCGGCAAATCCCTGTGAACCGTCCCCGTAAACGGCGGCTGAGGAGGCGTAATAGAAGGGGATACCCCCGCGACCGCACAAATCGAACAACTCCCCGGTGAGCCGGATGTTCGAGTCCACCAGAAGGCGGAGGTCTTGCTCGATGGTGGATGAAATGGCCCCAAGGTGGAAGACGGCTTCGAGAGATTTATTGTTGTCTTGAATGAACTCCCCGAGCTCTTCAGTGGACACATTCTCTCGAATCGGGCAGCCATCCAAGATTCCAGGCCTTTGGTCCAGAGCTGGGTCGCAAACCGCTAAATCCGTGCGGTTGGTTTGAGCCAGCGCCCTCGCAAGATGGCAGCCAAGAAATCCAGCCCCTCCGGTAATGAGAATCACGGGTGTTTTTTAGCGCCCCTGCTCGTGTATAGCCAGTTGGGAATTGGACGCAAAGGTGTCCCCCTAGAATGAGTCCGTGATTCTCAGCGCCCTCTTGCTTGGCTTAACTCCAACGGTTTTCTTTCAGGAACCGGAAGAGACGGAGACGGAGTTGGAGGTGGCTCAGCGGAAGGTGGCGCTCAGTCTCCCGCCTCGGCCGTCATCTGCGTCTGCAGGACCGGTCCCCCGAAGAGAAGCAGGCCCACCACGGTCCCCATAATCCACTGCTCCCCATCCAACCAGGGCACCTCAGGTCGCGCCAGCTCGAGCAATTGATCGAGCACGATCGCATTGACGAACTTGCACACGATGGCGAAGACGACCGCGACCACCATGCCACGCCCGAGGAACTTGAAGAACTCCCCGGAGGAGAGGGCCTGTTTCCCCATACCGGCGACTCCCGCGATTTGTGTGGGGGCCCAGCGCATGACAAACATCGGCACCATCATCCCCCCCAAGAAAATCACCACCCATACGCCCGTGTCTGCCCAGTATCCAAGGCCCGGAGCATCGAGCAGCAAGGTGCGATCGATCCACTCGAGCACGAGGAACCCGACCATCGCGAAGCACAGCGAGGGAAGAAGCAAACGGACGATGTAGGTCTTCATGGCGAAACTTCTTGGCAGGGGGTAGCGCGCTTGTTCCTGGCCGCGCAACGACTAGATTCTGCCTCCAAGGGGTCTCGGTTGTCCATGGGGTTACCCCTCTCCCAGGGAAGCCTGCACGATGGCCAGGATGCTCCTGCG
>DCAK01000036.1 GCA_002311925.1 Planctomycetes bacterium UBA1135 | reverse complement strand
TCCAGCATTTCCGGAATATGGTCGCTGGCCCGTGGATAGTGGTGGGCGGGAAGGACCTCAAGGGCTTCAAGGTCGGCGAAGAAAGCGGCTGAAATCCTCTCGACCAAATCCCAAGGATCCACCTTGTCCCGCCGGGCCCGCGCTTCGAGCTTGTCCTCCCCTTCGTCCGCATCGTCCGTCAAATGGCCGACATCGGTCAGATTCATGACTTGGGTAACTTCCAGGCCGGAGTATTCCAGCACCCTGCGCAGGAGGTCGGCGAACAGAAAGGCCCGATGGTTGCCGATGTGAGGACGGGCGTAGACCGTGGGGCCGCAGTGGTAGAGGCCCGCCTTGCCGGGTTCGAGCGGCTCGAAAAGTTCGACCTTGCCGGTCAGGGTGTTACGGAATCGAAGTTCCACCGGGAAATTCTAGCCCCGAGGGGCCTCGGTTCCGTGCTTGCGGATGAACCGAGAGAATCGGTCCCTTCGAGTCCGCCGTTCGGCAGGGGTCAGGGGCCGCCCGAGGAGGCGGGCACCGGCGAGGTCGAGAAGGTGACAGGTTCCGCCTTCCTCCTCCCAGAGAAGGTTGCCGGGATGCAGGTCCGGGGCCCAGAGTCCAAGGTCGAAGACCCGTTCCATGAGTTCATGGGCGGCACGGAGCACTTCGACCTGTTCCCGAAGCTCGAAGACGGTGGGCGCTCCCAGGATTTCCTCGGTCACGAGGTGTTGGCGCCAGAAGGGACCCGAGCGCACCGCCAGGGCAAGGAGAACCTTCGGGGTGGAGATTCCCGAGTCCCGCAAGTGCCTGGAAAGGACAACCTCCGACTCGAGGCGCCCGGCGCCAAGGAATCGGTCCCCAAGAATGGGACCGAAAAACCCGCCATGGCGGTTGATCCGCCACACTCCCTGGATTCCAGAAATGCCCACCCTCCGAGCGGGGTTGCGGCCATGGCCGACCACGGCCCCCGCCTGGGCGGCCGAGGCGGCAAGGAGGGCTTCACCTTGGTCGAGCCAGACTTCCCACCCCCCTGCCTCCAGGCAAGGGAGGTCGGGAAGAACCCAAAAACGGGCGTTCTCCGTCGTCCAGCCGAAATGAGTCCCGGGGTCGACCATGGTCGCATGGTATCTTCCGCCCATGCAGGAACCAGAGAGGGGGCCACTCCCCGAAGGTGGACGGGTTCTTGCCGTTCGACTTTCGGCCCTCGGGGACGTTGTCAAGGCCATCCCGGCGATGCGGGCCCTGGCCTCCGCGCGCCCCGACCTCCGTATCGATTGGCTCACCGAGGACCGGCACGCGGAACTGGTCGACAGCCTTCCCTTCGTGGAGCGCACCTGGATATTTCCCCGCAAAGGTTGGGCCCATCCCCTCGGATGGGCGCGCATGGCCCGCCACCTTGCCAATCTTGCGGGGAGGCGATGGGACGCGGTCCTGGATTTTCAGGCCAATTCCAAGAGTCGCTTTCAATTGGCTCTCACCCGCTCGGAAGCCCGGGTTTCGAGAGATTCCCACGACTTATCGCGCCGGTCAGCCGTCGAGCGGGATGCCGACCTGGTCCGCTCGCTCGGGATTGCGGTGGAGACGACCGCCCCATGGAAGTGGACCCTCCCTGATGGGCTGAATTACGCCGCAATGGGCGCAGAAGGGGAACGGCCCGTTCTTCTACTCCCCGACACGACCGCCTACGGCCGCGACAAGGCCTGGCCCGATTCCCGCTGGGTGGCTCTCGCCCAGGGCCTGAGGTCCCAGAGGATTCCGGTTCAATTCCTCAAGCCACCGAAGAATTCCAGGGCCGCGATTCTCGCCGCCCAGGCCGATTGCGCAATCACCCCGAGCACCCCGAGCCTGCCCGAACTCGCCGCGCTTCTGGACGGATGCCGGGCCGTGGTGGGAACCGACAGCGGCCCAGTCCACCTGGCCGCCTATCGCGGAACCCCCGCCGTCGCCCTCTTCGGGCCCACCGACCCTGCCGTCCACGCTCCCTTCGGACCCGAGGTCCAGGTGCTCAGCCCCCTTTCCGAAGGGGAAGCCCCCCCGCCGCGGGACCGCTCCCGACCCTCCCCGCTGATGGAAGAAATCCAGGTGGAGGCGGTTCAGGCGGCAGTCGTGAAAATCAGCGGATGACCAGGTCCCAGGGCATCCGCATCATCACGCGGGCCCGTGTCGGAATCTCCGGAAGGGCGTCGACTTGTTCCAGCAGGCGAGCGAGAACGCCACGCGAGCGTGGAAGGGTCACCCCTTCAGCGACGAGAGCCGCGAGGAGAAGGTCCAATGCATCCGGCTCGGCGTCGAAGATGGAAACCGTCCACCCATCTTCGAGGTTGGCGAGCGAGGCCGCCCTGTCGAGGGCATCCTCGAAATTCCCGAAACCATCCACGAGGCCGTTTTCCTTCGCGTCGCGGCCCGACCAGACGCGGCCCTGGGCGATTTCGTGGACCTCGTCCCGGGTCATCCCTCTACCCTCGGCCACCCTGTCCAGGAAGACCTCGTAGACCCGGTCGACCATGGACTGGATGGTGGCAAGCTCAGTGTCGGTGGGGCTGCGGAATGGGGACCCGATGTCGGCGGAGGGAGCGGTGTTGACGGTCTCGGACCTGATGCCGAGCTTGTCGGTGAGCCCGCTCACATCGGGAATCATGCCGGTCACGCCTATGGAACCCGTGATGGTGTTGGGGTGGGCCAGGATTTCATTGGCGGCGCAGGAAACGTAATAGCCTCCCGAGGCCGCAACATTGCCCATCGAGGCCACCACCGGCTTGCCTGCTTCCCGCAGAAGTTGAACTTCGCGGAGGACCAGTTCGGAAGCGGTCGCCGAACCTCCGGGGCTGTTCACCCGCAACACGACGGCGCCCACGCTTTCTTCCAGGCGGGCCTCCCGAAGGCGCGCGGCAATCAATCGACCGCTGGCCTGGGAGTCGTCCTCGGCGTCAAGGATGAGGCCTTCCACGAAGACCACCCCGACCCTGGATTCCGCTTCCTCGACCTCGCTTTCCCCCCGCCAGGCGGAGAGGTAGTCCCCCAGCGAAACGGTGACGGGCTCCTCGTCGTCCACGGCCAAGGCCATGAGTTCCTGGCGCATGTCCTCGCTCCAGGCTTCGCCCTCGATGAGACCCAGCTCGGTCGCCCGTTCGGCACCCACGACCCCTCCCTCGGCAAGGACCTGCGCCAAGGCTCCGGCTGGAAATCCACCGGCGGCTTCGGCGTCCTCGACGAACACGTCGTACATGTCCTTGAGGTAGCCCAGGGTCTGTTCCCTGGCTTCGGGGCTCATGGAATCACGAAAGAAGGGTTCCATGGCCGACTTGTACTTGCCCACCCGGATGGGGTTCACGACGATGCCGAGCTTGTCCAGCCCCTTGGCCCAGTACATGCGCTGGGCCGAAAAGCCATTGACCTCGACGCTTCCGAAGGGTTCCAACCAGGTCTTGGTCGACGCGGCTGCCAGGGCCATTTCCATTTCTCCGGCGAAAGGGAAAAGGGCCAGGATGGGCTTCCCGGCTTCCCTGAATCCGACCAGGGCGGATTGAAGTTCCCGCAAGCCGGCCCAGCCGGGAATTCCCGACGCCGTTCCCTCGAGGAAAATCCCCTTGATGCGGTCGTCCTCGGCTGCCACGCGCAGCACTTCGACGACTTCCTGGAGCGGCATGGCAGACGAGGTCCCCTGAATCAGCTCCTGGATCCCGGGCAAAAGGCCTCGTTCGGTGATGGGCGCATGCAGGTTCCAGACGAGAACCGCCTCGTCGGGGATTGCGGGGGCAACATCCGAAGATGCCGCGCCGATGACCAGGGTCCAGAGGAAAAAGAGGCCCACCATCACCCCGAGGGCAGTGGCCAGCACGCGGGCGAGGAATCGCTTCATGCGACCATTATGGGTGGGAATCAATTTCGTTGGGAGTTCCTTGCCTGGAGAATCCTGCGGGAACGGGATGACCGGCGGGGAGGACGATTTTCAGAGCCCCGTCCCGCACCCAGAATCTTTCCGTCCCATGGCCCTTCCCCAGTGCAGCGCCAGGAATCTCATGGGTGGTTCCCCCATGCAACACCATCAATCCACCCTGGAGGGACCGTTTCAGGACCAGGGATTGAATCTTGCCCAACTGCTCCGTTCCCGGCATTCGTCCGGTCGGGGCGGGGGGAGTTTGGCCCTCAAGAAAGGCCGAGACCCCCCCAAGCCGGGTGAACAGAATGGGAGCCCCCGGGGCCCCCTGC
>DCAK01000040.1:2873-5346 GCA_002311925.1 Planctomycetes bacterium UBA1135 | reverse complement strand
GCGGTCCACCTGCAGCATCCCGCTTTCGCCGATAAAGGTCACTCCGCTTGGCCCGCCATGGGTCAACCGGACTCCGTCCTCGTAGACGACCGTCGCGCCCCGCAGGGCATCGGGGTCTTCAGGAGGTAGGACGCGGATTGGCCCCGATCCGTCCCTGCCGAGGCCCCACTGGGCGATGTCGAAGTGGTGGGCCCCCATGTCCGCCAGGCCGCCTCCCGCATATTCCTGATAGGCACGCCACTGAGGGTAGTGGCCATGCAAGCCGCGAGGGCTCAGCACGCTGTTGTACTCGCGTGCCGGAACCGGTCCCTGCCAGCGATCCCAGTCCAGCCCGGGTTCGGGATCTTCCCCTTTGAGGTCGCACGGCCGCGCGGGATCCCCGACCCCCACATTGATGTTGAGGACCTTCCCGATGTGACCATTGCGCACATGTTCACAGGCGCGCACGAAGCGCTTGCCAAACTCGGTGCGCTGCTGGCTGCCGGTCTGGAATACCCGCTCGTGCTTGCGAACAACCTCAACCACGACTTGGGCCTCCCGTAGGGTCACGGTTAGGGGTTTCTCGCAGTAGATATCCATGCCGGCCCGGGCCGAGTCGATGATTTGGTTGGCGTGCCAGTGATCGGGGGTGGCAATCACCACCGCATCCAGCCCTTTGTGGGACAGCAGGTCGTGATGGTCACCGTAGGCGGCGCAGTCAGTGTTTGCGTACCTCTCGTCAACGATTCGTTTTCCGTCCACCCGGCGGGTTGTATCCACATCGCAGACCGCCACCACGCGGAAACCGTCCTGGCGTAGAAAAGCCCCGTTCATCAGGTTGCGACCGCGGATTCCTATGCCAATTACGCCGACAGCAACCTGTAGGTTGGGGGAAACACCTTTGCGCCAGCGGCCGAGGGGGTTGGGCCAGAGGGCGGGCGCAATCGCGGCTGCGGCGAGGATTTGGCGGCGGGTCGGGTGGGATTCGCGCACCCCGAGAGTTTAAGAACGCAGCGCCGGTTCCTTAGTCCTCAGCCCTCGCTCGCCTCCACCCTTCATGCCTACTAATCCGGAAGAGAGTCTTCCAACCTCTGGTCTACTTCGTCCACCATCCTCAGGATGCGGTCCAGGTCTCCCTGGTATTCAACTTTGTCTGAGTTCGGGGCTAGTCGAAGGGCATTTTCGGAGGCGGCAATTGCTTCCGCGTAATGGCCATTGGCGTAGAGAGCCCAAGCGAGGGTGTCGAGGGGGCAACTTCCCCCATGCTCACACAGGCTTTCAATCGGGAATTGTTCCAGCGCGCCCCGAATGAGTTTGAGCCCGAGGATGACATCCGTCTTCCGTTCCTTGCGATCGGGGTTGACCAGAGACCACGCCCGGAAAGTCAGTCCCTTGGGCCCCAAATCAAGGGCACTGGCTTCAAGTTTGAGGGTGTAGGGATGATCCTTTCCATATTGCTGGACGTGTCCGGGGATGGCCAAGTCAAGAATTTCAAGGGCGCGGCGGTATTCGCCGGTCGCTTCCAGGTGCTCGGCGAATCGGAAAAGAATGTCCAGGGTGGTTCGATGGGAATCCCCGAGTTTGGCCCGAATACCTTCCACCGCCTCCGCATGTAATTCCCGGGCTTGGACATGCTGGCCTTGCCGGTCGAGGACGCCAGCCAGGACGCTCTCGGTGGCCAGTGTCAGAGGGTGGCGGCCGCCCAGGGAATTCACGAGCGCGGTGAGCGCTTGGCGGGCGACCTCCTCCGATTCTTCAAACTGCTCCAAGTCCAAGAGAAGGAGGGCGAGGTTGTGTCGATTAGTGAGGGTGTCGGGATGATCCGGCCCAAGGGAAGCATCCTGTCCGTCGATGACTTCCTTGAAGATGATGGCCGCCCTGTCCAGGCGTCCGGAGCTTGCGTAATGAGATCCTAGATTTCCCAAAGCGGATAGGGTGTCCGTGTGGTCGTCCCCCAATATCCGACGACGATTTCCAAGAACCTCCTCGAAAAAATTCGCCGCCTGGTCGACCCTCCCCAGCCTCTGAAGAACTGATGCAAGGTTGTTCAGGGTGGCCAATGTCTGCAAGTGGGCCTTTCCAAGAAGCCTGCTTCGGCCCTTGAGTGCTCGGTTAAGGAAGATCTCCGCCTCCTCGAAGTTCCCGATTTTTGCCTCGATGATGCCCAGGTGGTCGAGAGTGGAATAAGCCTCTTTGGAATCCTTGCCGAATACTTGTTCTTCTTCTTCCAGAACCGCTTGCCACGCCCGCTTGGCCTTGGACAATTCTCCGAGCTCCATCAGGGTGCTGGCGCGAGAACTCCGGGCTCCAAGAAGTGCCCGCGCTCCCGCCTCGCCCCCACGGCCAAGAATCCCAATAACCTCGTCCCATAAATCAAGGGCGAGGGAATAGTGCCCCGTATCGTAATGAGCCCGGGCAAGAGAGGCCAGAAGCGGAGACTGCAGACCCGGAGAACCGATTTCTTCACGAACCCGACTTTCGGCCAAGGCAAGGA
>DCAK01000040.1:471-2861 GCA_002311925.1 Planctomycetes bacterium UBA1135 | reverse complement strand
AATCATGCCCTGTAAAGATTCCACGGCGGCGACGGCCGTTTGACGGCTCCGGGTAGATTGCTGCCAAAGGTATGTGGTGAGAGAAAGGCCGACCACAATGGTTCCCAAGATGAAGGATGGGGCCCAGTTCTTTGAAACCCATCTTTGGCTTCTCTGAGCCAGGTTGGGCGGCAAGGCTTGAATAGCTTCATTGGATAGAAAGCGCCTGAGGTCGGCGGCAAATTCTGTCATGGATTGGAATCGATGCCGAGGGGCCTTTTCCAAGGCCTTCATGCAGATGATTGCGAGATCCCGAGGGCAGCGGGACTTGAGTATCCGAGGGTCCGGAGGATCCTCGGTAACGATTTTCTTCAAGACCTGCTGGCTCGTATCCCCGTCGAAAGGGAGTTGGAGCGCCAAGGATTCCCAAAGGCTGACACCCAGGGAAAAAATATCGGTTCGATGGTCGATGTCGACGAGACGGGACATTGCCTGCTCGGGGCTCATGTAGAAGGGCGTCCCGACGAACTCTCCCGTGCGGCTCAACTCGAGGGCGTCTTCAATTCGAGCCAGGCCGAAGTCCGCCACCTTGGGCCGGCCGTCGGGCGTGAGCAAAATATTGGACGGCTTGACATCCCGATGGACGATTCCCGCCTCGTGGGCGACTTGCAGGGCGTCCGCGACCTGGGCGAAGAGCGCGGCAACCGTGGAATAGTATTCCGAGGGAAGCTCCGCTCGCTGGCGGTCCTCCCGGATGCGGTCGGCCAGAGAAACTCCCCCCTCGATTAGTTCCTGGGCGATGAAGTGGGTCCCATCCTCCTCCCCCACTTGGTATACCACGACGATGTTGGGGTGGTCGATTCGGGCCCCGGCTTCAGCCTCCCTCTGAAAACGGCCCAACGTCCTTTCAGACATGGAGATGTGGGGGGCCAGCATTTTCAGGGCGACCCTTCGACCCAGGGAGAGCTGAACTGCTTCCCAGACGGTGCCCATTCCGCCGGACCCCAGTTCCTTGACGAGCTCGAAATCGCCCAGGCGGCGGGGTGCGGGGGAGGCGGTCATTTGCGTGGGATGATTTCGACGGATCGATCTGCCGGAACCCACAAGGGGACCACTTCCAGCTCGGGCCAATATAGGGCGAGCAGTTGCGCCGCTTCCAAACATTGAGTTCTCTGGGCCTTTTCCGGGATGGGGTTGCCGGCACAGTTTTCATGGGCCACCACCGCGATTCCCACCGAATTGTGTGATTCCACGGAAATTTTCACGGAATCCAGAACCCCTTGGTGGATGCTGGCAACGACTCCTGCATCCGTCACCATGTCCACGAAGTCCACCGCAAAACGGTTGCGGACAAAATCAGAAACCGGCTGTTGCAGGCGGCCGTCAATGCAGTTGACGGCGGTGGCGAAACGGCCGGAAGATGAGGTGTTCATGGTGAAACCATAGGCCCTTCCTCCTAGGATGGCCGAATGCTTGTCTTATCCCGTCTTCTGATGTTGCTGGGCGTCTTGGTGATGTTGGGCATGGCGTTCAAAATCGTCCCGTTGGATGCGAACACCATGATTTTCACAGGGGCTGCCTTGATCCTGGTAGGTGTCATGCTGCCGAAGGTCTTCACGACTTCCAGCCCCGAAAAGGAGCCTGGTGGTGAATCTGCAGCTCCGTTAGCTGAAGAAGAGGAATAAGCCTGTAGTCCCGGGAACCTTTCCAGTCCGCCGCCCCGGGCGGAAGAACACTCGTACACACTCCTGACCCGTGGATCCCGCCGTCGCACTCCTCGCCACCCTGGTGGCCTACAAGGTGGCTTTGCTGGGCGTCGGATTTTGGGCTTCCCGGAGGGTTGGGACGCGGGACGATTTCCATTTGGCCGGCCGGGGCCTGGGCCCTTGGGTGGCGAGTATTTCTGCCGCCGCCTCATCCTCCTCAGCCTGGACCCTTCTAGGGGTCAGCGGCGCCGCCTACACCTGGGGATTGAGCGCCGTCTGGCTCTTTCCAGCTTGCATGCTGGGTTTCGTGGTCAACGGCTGGGTGGTCGCCGGCCCCCTGCGCCGGCTGTCCCGTGAGACGGGGACGGTGACCCTGCTGGGTCTCCTCGCCCACGGCCTGGACCCCAGGTGGGCCCGGGCCATGTTTCGGGTGGGAGGAACCATCATCCTCCTCTCTCTCCTTGTGTACGTAGCAAGCCAGTTCAAAGCCGCAGGAGTGACCTTTTCGGAAACCTTCGGAATGGGCGAAATCCCAGCCATCTTGATCGGAGGTGGAATTGTCCTTATCTACACGATGTCCGGGGGCTTCTGGGCGGTTTCCGTAACTGACCTCCTCCAGGGAATCGTCATGGCGGTTGCGGCCGTTTTGGTCCCGGTGGTGGCCTTGGATGCCGTCGGGGGCCTACCGGGTCTTCTGGAAGGCCT
>DCAK01000040.1:0-370 GCA_002311925.1 Planctomycetes bacterium UBA1135 | reverse complement strand
TCCCTTGACGGAGAAAACGCGGCTCTCGCGCTGGATTTCACCCGTGGATACAAGGGCCCGGCTTTACTGGGGTTTGTCGTAGGGACTCTGGGAATTGGTCTTGGATATCCTGGCCAGCCACATGTCGTGAATCGGTTCATGGCCCTTCGAGGACATCGAGATGTTCGAAAGGCTGCCTGGATCGGCGTCGGCTGGGCCTGCGTTATCTACTCGGGAATGCTGGTCGCCGGTTTGTGCGGACGCGTCCTGATAAGCAACATTGGCAACAACGAGGCCGTCCTTCTGGCCTTGACGGGGGAACTCTTCTCCCCCGTTTTGGCCGGAGTCATCATTGCCGCCATCCTCTCCGCCATCATGTCGACCGCCGACA
>DCAK01000110.1:9920-10192 GCA_002311925.1 Planctomycetes bacterium UBA1135 | reverse complement strand
CCCCTTGGAGGATTTTCAGTGGTACTTGGACCTTCGGAAATTTGGGTCCGTTCCTCATGGCGGGTTCGGCCTTGGGCTGGAGAGGACGGTTTCCTGGTTGGCTGGGGTGGAGCATGTGCGGGAGTGCATTCCCTTTCCTCGCACCCTGACCCGCTTGAAGCCTTAGGGGCTTTCTCCGACCGCTGCCAGAATGTGGACAACCATCTCGCTATTCCCCGGGCCGGTGCCGGCAGCCTGGGCGAGGAAGCCTCGGGTCAGGGGCCAAAGCAGGG
>DCAK01000110.1:0-9902 GCA_002311925.1 Planctomycetes bacterium UBA1135 | reverse complement strand
GCGAGAGCCCGGCCTTCCCTGGGAAGGCCCATCGCCCGGGCAGATGGGGCTTTCAGGGCGGCCTGAAGAAGGCGATCCATGAGCTGAACCGGAATCATGTCGGGGCACCAGGAGGGTGAGTGTCCCGCATTGTCCACCGCGGCCTGCAAGCTTGCGAGGGCTTCCCTCTGGTCCTTCCATGAAGCATTGGGTTCAAAGGAGGATGGGGGAAGCCCCCGCATGCGGAGCCATGCGTGGGCGGAACCCAGAAGAAGTCGCTTGGGGAGCTCGTACTGGCCCGTTCTTGCCCAGGCGGATCCCGGGGGATGAGATTCCTGCGGAGTGCCCAGCCTGAAAAGGGAACCCGCAAGAGGCCAGGCCCCGACACAGTCCCGTTCCAGCAATCGGCCCAGCGCAGCCGCTCGAATGGACAAGGGAAGAGCGGAATCCAGCGCCAGGTAAGCGAGAGCGGGAAGGTGCTCCGGCCCCGCGTTTTCAGCGGCAAGGAGGCAGGAAAGGGCGAGGGCCGGGTCCGATGTGCGGCAAGAAACCCGAAAGAGAGCGTCGGCGAGAGGGCTATTGGCGGAGGTTCCCGCACCCAGGACGGCGGCAAGGCGGGCCTCCTGAGGAGTGCCGTGGTGAAGAAAGTGGATGAGCGCCGCCTCCTGCTTGGGGCCGTCGGGACGGAGGCCGCCAAGGTCCTTCCAATCCACCGTTCCGCTTCGGGCAGTTTCGGCGCAACGGCTCAGGAAGGCGGCGTCAGGCGTAACGTGGGCGCCAGCATTCTCGGGAAGAAAGGCCGCCGCCTGGAAAAGGAGGAGGAACACCCGGGAAGATTAGCCGTTCGGGGATGCGCTTCGCTGGGCGAGGTGAGTTTGGACCTTCTGAAGGAAGGAGGCGTAGTCCTCGACCTCGGTCTTGCCTTCCAAGTGCCGAGCGACCTTCTGTTCCAGGGCGTCCACCCGAAAAATCCCCTGCCGCATTCCCACCGGCATCCTCCACCCATCCCTCCCCTTGCCGGAAAGGAAGAGGATGAATCGATCGCCCACCGAAATCTTGGGCATTCCGGCGAGGATGACCTGTCGGTCGGCCACCCTTCCGCCGGGAATCCGGATTTCCCTGGTTGAGGGGGCGGAATTCTTGAGAGGGGTGATGACATGGACCGAGAGAACGGTTTCAATCAGGCCGTCTTCGCGGAGAATGGCCCTCTTGCCAAGAATTTCGACTTCGACCACCATGCTGGCCTTCTTCGCCATCTCTTTGAGGGTCGGAATTTGCGGAGCGTCCACCAACACGAACATGGTTTCATCTGCCATGGGGGCTCCGCGGCCTTCGCCAGGAACGAAAACGGGCGGGGGGGGCTGGATTCCGAGCCATTCCGGACGAAGGATTCGAATCGCGGCCAAGGCGACCAGGAGGGCGACCAGCCCTGCCAGGGCCCAAAAGCGTGGGGAGAGAGTGCGTCCTGCCATGGGGATGTGGCTTCCAGGCAATCCTAGCACTTGGCTGGGAAAGTTATTGGCAAAGTTCCGTATCCGTGGGTTCGGACGAGCGTCCTGGTTTCATGCTCTTCCTTCTTCTTTGCCTTGCCCAGGAACCCGTCGCGCTGGCGTCGGTCTCCGCGCCCACGGTTCTTCCTTCAGACCCCACCTGCCTCCCGGGCGCTCTCTTGCGTCGAAGGCAGGGCTCCACGGGCGCCGTTTTCTTCCCCCAGGCTGCCTGGCAGGCCATGGTCGGCGACCTGGACGGAGATGGCCTCTTCGACATGCCCCCGGACGTTGATGCCCTCACGGAATGGCCTCCCTCCGGGTCCCTGGGGTTCGACCCCACCGACTTGGCATTTTCCACCGCCAGATCCGGACCTGGTTTCGAGGACGGGGACATTCTCCGCCTTTCTCCCCTGGGTGGTTTTGACGTTCTTGTTTCCGAAGCCACCTTCCTCCAGGCGATTCTTCCCGCGTCCGGGTATTTCGACCTGGACGCCCTCGCCAAGGACGGGCAGGGGAATCTTTGGTTTTCCCTCCGAGACTCCCTGGGGGGAACCGTTCTTGGGGATCTTGAGGACGGAGACATCCTCATGCTGGACCCGTTGACCGGAACCGTGAGCCGACCCTGGACCGAGAGCCAGGTCCAATCCATGGTCGACCAGGCCTTGGGAACTTCTGCCGCCTTTGGCGACGTAAAAACCCTCGCTTTTGACCCCACCTCCGGCGACCTCCTGTTCGGCGTTCAATCCCCTTCCTCCCAAGATGCCACCGTTTTTTCCACCCGGGGTGGGGGTGAAATCCTTTCAGGGTGGTCGGAAAGCGATTGGGGATTTCAATCTGCGGCCGAATTGGACGCGTTCTGCTTCCTCTCTCAACCTTCCCTCCCCGCGCCGGTCCTGAGCGTCCAGTTTCCCTACCTGACCAGCGGGGTCGCCGACCAGTTCCGCCTCCGTCACGGAACCCCGAATGGATTGGCAAAAGGAATGGTGGCGACTTCCTTTCGATTCCAGGAAATGCCGGGATGGGGGGCCGGATTCACCTGGCTGAACCCCTCCGATCCCTGGTTCGGCTTCCAATGGCGGAACACTCTCTTCCACCGCACCCGATTCGATTCCTCGGGCTCACTGACCTACCGATGGACCCCTCCGCCTCCGGCTCCTTGGAATCTTGGCTACAACCTCTGGGTCCAGGCCCTGGATGTGGAATCAAGATCCTTGTCCGCTCCCCTGGTGGTTCGAATTTCCTGACCCCGAGGACGTATTCTTGGGAAGCATGTTCCTTGGAACCATCGTCCTCCTTCTCCCCCTGTATCTTCAACAGGAGCCAAGCCCCGGAATCCAGCGCGGACTGGAATCGAGGGATCCCGGTTATCGATTGGCCTCGGCCAGGGATCTCGCCACCCTGGGCGGGGGAGTCAGCAAATGGCTCAGGAAACAATCAGGAAAGGGCTCTCCGGAGCGCAAGCGGGCCCTTCTTCTGGCCACGGTCCTGATGGGAGGTGAGGAAAGCTGGGCCATTCTCGATAAGGCCGCTCGGCGGGGAAGCCGCCCTACTTCCGAAAGGGCCTGGGCCCTTTTCCTTTATGGAGCCTTCCACCCCGAAGCCGGGGTGGACCTCAAGAAGGATGGCAAGCGCCCCGCCTCCGATTTTGAGCGGGCCTGCCTTCTTGCCGGGCTTCTTGCCCAAGCCCCTTCCCTGGACGAAAAGGGGGTGAAGATGTTAATGGGAAGAAAACCAGGACCGCGCACCCGAGCCCTTGCCGGACTTCTGCAAGGGTTGGGCGGCGGCCCCCTGCCCCCCCTTGCCCCGGAAATGACACTGCAGGGTTCGCGCCTCCTGGCCTCCATTTTCCCCGGGCAAAGTCCATTGACCCGTCCCCTGGTGGGTGCCCAGGGTAAGGCTCTTCCTCGGCTATGGAGGGAAGCCGCCCTGAGGTCTCCCCCCCGAGACCTTGAAACCCTCCGCTTGTTGATTGCGGAAGGCCAAGGAGGGGCGGCGTCTCTCGCCCTCTACGAGGTCGAGGCGGACCTTCGCGAACCTCTGTTCGGCCTCCTCAACACCCGGCTTGCGGGGGCCGATGAAAAAGCGTGGACTTGGGGCGCCGCGGGGGAACTGAGAATGAATCTTCCCGACGAGGACGAAGAGGTTCTCGACGACATGGAAGTCGTCGGCCTTCTCTCCTTGGCCAAGGAGGACCTTGCCGCCGCCGAATCCGCGGGCAAGGGGAGGCTCCCCGGGGCCCGCGCGCGCATGCTGGAAGGCCGCGACCTCGAGGAGGATTGGACCGCGGCGTGGATTCTGGCCTTGTCCGGAGGCCCCGACGACCTTGAATTGCTCCGGCTCCTCCTTGAAAGGGCGACGGGGCCCGACCGCGCGATTCTCCACCCCATATGGCAATTCGCCTGCCGAAGCCTTGGGGATGACGCTGCTCGAAGAAACTGGCTCAGCAAGTGGGCAAGAAGCTTGGGGGCGGGGCGGCGTGGATTTCTGGACCGGGAAGGTCCCCGTTTCGTGGCCTGGATGCTGGTTGCCAAGACTGAAACGGCCGACCAAAAGGCGGAGCTCGCGGGTCTGCCGGAGGACCCGAGCCTGAAGCGCCCGGAACATTCTTCCGGAGACGACCTCTATGCGGATTTGGCGGGTCTTCTCCTGTCCGACTTGTATCACTGGGACCTTCCCTGAAGGCTCTCTACAATGATGCGCGAGCCTGGAGGCGTTCTCCGGCAACATCATGAATAGACCGGGTCGTCTTCTTCGCCTGCGGGTCAATGGCCACATACGGGAGGTCTATTGCCGCGACGCCGCCACCTTGTTGGACGTCCTTCGGGAGGAGTGTGGGCTCACCGGAACCAAGCGAGGTTGCGACTTGGGGACCTGCGGGTGTTGCGCCATTCAAGTGGAGGGTGAACCCACGCTCTCCTGCCTGACCTTGGCGGCCGAGGTGGAAGGCAAAGACCTTCGCACCATCGAGGGCTTGGCGGAGGCGGAGCGTTTCGCCCCCCTGCAGGAAGCATGGGCGGACGCCGGGGCGAGCCAATGCGGGTTTTGCAGCCCCGGATTCCTGATGACTGCCGACGCCCTCCTTGCCAGGAATCCTTCGCCCAGTCGGGTTGAAATCCGCGAGGCTTTGGCCGGCAATCTTTGCAGGTGCACGGGTTACGTGAAAATCGTGGATGCGGTCGAGAAATGCGCCCGGGAGGGGTCTTCATGACCTTGGCATTTCAAGGGACTGTGGGAGGCCGGCATCGTCTCGTGGATGCCATGGAGAAATCCACCGGAAGGGGGATGTACGTAGAGGACTTCGTCTACCCCGGGATGCTTCACTGTCGGCTGGTGCGTGCCGACCACCCTCATGCGGACATTGATGGAGTGGATTTTTCCAAGGCGGAGGAACTGGACGGTTTCGTCGCTGGATTGGCACCGGGCGAACCTGGAACAGGCGCGCGTTTCGGTGTTCTTCCCATCTCGGAAGACGAAAGCGCGCTCCCTTCTCCTCGTTCACTCTATTCGGGAGGCATCGTGGCTGCCGTCGCCTGCGAGGACGAAGTGACGGCCCGGGAAGCCGCTGCCCTCGTCCGCGTGACCTACACCCTGCTCGACCCTGTTCTCCGTCCGAAGGACGCGCTTGCCGAAACCGATTGCCCACTCCACGAAGGGACGGTTGAAGGAACGAACATCCACAAGAAGGTGGACCAAGAATTCGGGGATCCGGACGGAGCCTTTGAGCGGGCCAGTTCGGTGGCCGAGGGAACCTTCGTTTTCCATGGAATCAATCACGGCTTCACCGAGCCCATCGGGTGCGTTGCCGTACCCGAGGCGAACGGACGGATGACCCTTGTCTCCGCGACCCAGGTTCCTCATTACCTCCACCGTTCCTTGGCGAGGGTTCTGGACCTTCCCATGCACAGGGTGCGGATCATCAAGCCCCTGGTGGGCGGAGGATTCGGAGGGAAATCCGACCCCTTCCCTCATGAAATGGTGGCGGCCCTCCTTGCCCGAAAGACGGGTCGTCCCGTGAAGTTGATCTTCGACCGTGAGGAAGTCTTCCTCAACAATCATGGGCGCCACCCCACCGACTACAAGATTCGAATCGCCGCCGATGAGGAGGGGAACCTTCTCGGTCTGGACGCCTTCGCCCTCATCGACGGCGGTGCCTGGGGCTCCTTCGGGGTGGTCACTACCTATTACAACGGAGTCCTTTCCCTGGGTCCCTACCGACTCCCGGCCTTCAAGTATTCGGGCCGCCGGGTTTACACCAACAAGCCGGCCTCGGGCGCGATGCGGGGCCACGGTTCGGTGAATGCACGATTCGCCTTTGAAACCTGCCTTGACGAAATCGCCGAAGATTTGGGTCGTGACCCCATCGACCTGAGGATTCAGAACGCTCTCCCCGCAAACACCACCACCCTCAATCACCTCCGCATCACTTCCAATGGTTTTGTCGAGTGCCTCGAGAAGGTGAGGGAGCGGTCGGGGTGGGCCGAAAAACACGGGAAATTGCCCTACGGGAGGGGAATCGGGGTGGGCTGCGGCTTCTACATTTCAGGCTCCGCACTGCCCATCCACCGGACTCGAACCCCTCAATCCACGGTCCACCTGAAAATCGACCTGGACGGCGGCATCACCATCCATTCGATGGCGGCCGACATCGGCCAGGGGTCCGACACCATGTTGACCCAGTGTGTTTCCGAGGCCATGGGGGTGAGCATGGACCGTTGCAGGGTGAAGGCTCGCGATACCGACACCGGACCCCTCGACCTCGGCTCCTATTCGAGCCGCGTCACATTCATGGCAGGGAACGCAGCCCTTCGAGCGGGAGAGGCCGCCCTTCGGAAACTCCAGCGGGCCTGCTCCCGCTTGACGGGCCTGAGCGCGGAGGAATTCGAACGAGGGGAGGGCGAGATTTATTTCCACAGATCGAACCCCTCGGTCACGGTTTCCTTCGAGGATGCTCTCACGGAGGCTCTTGCCGACCGGGGCGCTCTCGCCGTCAAGGGCATTTACCGAGCCCCCAAGCTGGGGGGGTCCTTCAAGGGTTCCGGCGCGGGGCTGAGCCCCACCTATTCCTATCAAGCTTTCGTGGCTGAGGTCGAGGTCGACCCCGAAACCGGATTCGTGCGAGCGCAGAAGATTTGGGCTGCCCATGATTGTGGCAGGGCCTTGAACCTGACGGCGGTGGAGGGGCAAATCGAGGGTTCGGTGCACATGGGCATGGGCCAGGCGTTGACGGAGGAGATGAAGTACCAAAAGGGGCAGCTCCTCAATGGCTCCCTCCTGGAGTACAAGATTCCGACCCCCATCGAGACCCCTGAAATCGAAGCCATCGTGGTCGAGTCCATTGACCCCGAGGGCCCGCTCGGCGCCAAGGAGTGCGGGGAAGGGGCCCTGGCTCCGGTGATTCCCGCCATCGCCAACGCCATCCATGACGCGGTGGGGGTGCGCCTTCGCGAAGTGCCCATGACCCCCGAACGCGTTCTCGCCGCCATTGAAAAAGCCGCCAAGGTGCAAACTCATGCGGATTCCTGATTTCACTCTCCATCAACCTCTCACAGCGGAAGAAGCGGTCGGCCTTGCGAAGGGATCGGAGTCCTTCGACTTCCTGAGCGGCGGCACTGACCTTTTACCCAATTACAAATGGGGGCTGGGTTGCCGCGAGAATGTCATTTCCCTCCGCCATATCCCCGAGCTCAGTGAAACTCCCCTTGGAGCGGGAAGGACCCTGTGGGAAATCGAACACGACTCCACCCTCGCCGAGCAATTCCCCGCCCTCGTCGCGGCGGCTTCCGGGGTGGCCACCCCCCTCATCCGCCGGTCGGCCACCCTTGGCGGCAACCTTTTCCTCGACACCCGTTGTTGGCACTTCAACCAGACCGCGGATTGGCGTCGCGCCCACGGTTCCTGCTTGAAGGCCGAGGCGGACCAGTGCCGGGTCTTGCCCGATCCGGGCGACATTTGCGTTGCCACGTACAGTGGCGACTTGGCCCCCGTTCTTCTTGTCCACGGCGCCACCGCCTTCCTGGCCGGCCCCAAGGGGGAAAGGGCGGTTCCCCTTGCCGACCTTTGGGCTCCGGACGGAATCCGGAGATTCAAGGATGTTGCCGGAGGGGAATTCCTCGTTCGGCTGGAAATGGCCCCGGATGCGAGGGATTGGACCGTCGCCTACCAGAAGCTTCGATTGAGGGAGAGCTTCGACTTTCCCGAAGGAGGGGTCGCGGCGGGAGTGCGTTGGCAAGACGGGAAGGCCGCAGAAGTGAGAATCGCCACCACCGCCTATGCCAGCGTTCCATCGCTGCACCCCGAGATTGGCGAAATCCTGGTGGGGGGGAGCTTGGAAGAAAACGCCATCGAGAAAGCGTCCAAAGCTCTCCAGGCCGAAGTCCGGCCCATGAAGAACACCTCGATGTCGCCAGCCTACCGGAAGAAGATGGCCCGGGTTCTCTGCCGGAGGGCCCTCCTTGGTTGCAGGCAGGGTTGAGCAATGAATCGGCGTCTCATCTGGCCCCTCCTCGCCCTTCTTGGCGCCGGGGTCGTGTTTTTCCTGTCCTCCGAAACTTCTCCTGGCGGGGGAGGGGAAGACCCGGGACGAGATTCCCCGCCCGTCCTGGGCGAGTCCCAACCCGGCTTGTTCGCCCAACCCCCCGACGAGGGAGGGCGGGAATCGGTCGACGACTCCATCGAGGGCGATGTGCTTCGAGGGTGCGTGCGTTTTGCCGGAGGCGCTCCACCGAAGGGGGTCGAAGTCCTTGCCGTGGAAGCGGGAGGTTTCAGCGCCTTTTCGATGGGCCTTGCGGAATTCAAAAAGAAATCGCGACCCTCCGAACCCGGAGGAGCCTTTCAGTTCGGGAACCTGGACCCTGGCAAGTTCTACCGAATCGCTGCCTGGGCACCCGGGCGCGTTCTCTTCCGCACCGCCCCCATGCGACCCGGCCGCGCGGTCGAGCTTTCCCTTGAACCCTCGCTGAAGTTGAAGGGTCGAGTGGTGGATTCCCTCGGAATTCCCGCTCCTTCCGCCCGGGTGACCCTGAAATTTTCCGGCCGAGGTCGGGATGGCCTCCCGTCCCCCGTGTCCGCCGATTCCACCGGGGCCTTTCAACTGGATGTCCCGGGAGCGGGCACCTACTCCCTCGCGGCCGTGGGCGCTGGAGGTTCCGCCCTCCTTGAAGATGTTGAAGCGGCCGCGGGAATGGATTCGGTCACCCTCACCCTTGCTGGTGCATTGTCCGTCGTGGTGACCGTTCGCGGGCCTGGTGGACAGGCCTTGGAGGGCGCCAGGGTCGTGATGGAGCGTCCCGGGGCGGCCCAGCGAGCCCGGGGATTCACAAGGAAGGCCCTCTCCGACGGCCCGGACGGAAAAGCGAGTTTCTTCGACATTCCGATTGGCGCCTGGCTCTGCCGGGCATCCCACCCGGGTTTGGGGTCCAAGACCGCCAGGGTCCATCTCCGGAACAAGGGGCAGAACGAGAAGGTCGATTTCCAGCTTTTCCCGGCAGCTTCCCTGCGAGCACAGGTCCTGGATGCTGGCGCCCGGCCGGTGGGGGACTTTCCCGTTCATCTCCATGAAGATCCCGGAGAATTCAGGGAGGGGTTTCCCGTTCTTCGTGAATCCGTCACGGATGCCGAGGGTTGGGTGAGCTGGGCGGACCTCCCTTCGGGAACTTTCCTCCTGATTCCTCCGGATCCAACGGGCAGGCCGGACAATCGAGCAGTGGAAAGGGCCCGCGACCCTGGGAGAGAAAGGGATGAGAAGGAGGGGGGCCGGAGGAATCCCCGCGACCCTCTCGCGTCCACCCTCCAGGTTCACCTTCAACCCGGGGAAGCCAGGGAACTCCAATGGGTTCTTTCAGGGCATGCCCGAATGTCCGTGCGCATCACCAGGGGTGGACTTCCCGTCGAAGGCGCATCCTTGTCCTTGGTTCGCCAGGACCCTGGTCGACGCGGCACCTGGAGCGCCCTCCCCTTTCCGGTGCCAGCAACCGGGCCCGACGGTGAATCCCTTCTTCCGCCCCTGCGACCGGGAGTGTCCAAGCTCCAGGTCGAGGCGGGGGAGTTTCCCGCTATTTTCCCGCTCCAAACCCGTTTTCCCGGAGAAACCGTGGATCTTCGCCTTTCCCCCGGCTCCATCAGGGGGCGGGTTCAGGGGGACGGTCTCACCTCGGGGGCCGTTGAAATCCTGGTTTACTTGGAATCTTCCAGGGCTTCGGCCCCCCGCCTGAGTCGTGTGTTTCATCCCAGGGCGGACGGGAGTTTCGTCATCGGAGATTTGGATGGCGGCCGCTATGGAGTGCAAGTGACTACCCCGGGACGCGTTTCCTGGGAAAGGGAAGGCATTCAGCACGACGGAGTCACCCAAGTTGATTTGGGCCTGGTTTCCCTTCCAAGGGCGGGGTCCCTCGTTGGACATGTGGTGGGCTTGGAACCCGCCAGGCAGGGCTTTTT
>DCAK01000091.1:2221-2557 GCA_002311925.1 Planctomycetes bacterium UBA1135 | reverse complement strand
CACGGTTTGTGCACTTCAGGGGAAGCCCTCGCCGAAGCGGACGCCGCCCACGCCGACGTTTTCATCGCCTGCACCCCGGTGGACGAGCGCAATCTCCTGGCTTGTGCGGAAGCCAAGCACATGGGAGCTCGCGCGGCCTTCTGTTTCCTGCGCAGGCTTGATGTCCAGTCCACAGCGGAGGAAGCCCAATCCCTTGCCAATTCGCTCGGCATCGACAAGGTCATCCTTCCGGCCCAGAAGCTTGCCCAGGAAATCCTTTCCATCGTCATGGTGCCCGACGCCCTCGATGTCGAGGCCTTCGTGGATGGAAGGGTTCGCCTGGTGAAACATGAGATA
>DCAK01000091.1:1333-2119 GCA_002311925.1 Planctomycetes bacterium UBA1135 | reverse complement strand
TCACCGAGGGAACCCTGCGGGAAATCGGGGTTCCTAAAAGGGTGGTGTTGGTGATGGCCCAGAGGGGAGACGAAGTGTTCATCCCGAAAGGCTCGACCCATTTCCAAGCGGGCGATCGGCTGACCGCCGTGGGTCAACTGGCAGGGCTTCATCACCTCCAGACCAAGTGGTTGCGTGACCCGAAACGGGGAAAAGCCCCTAGGAGGGCCACCGTCGTCGGGGCGGGGGTGGTAGGCATAAATGTTGCCCTGGGCCTTGAGCGCGGGGGTTGGCAGGTGAAGGTCATCGAATCCGACCCTGACCGTTGCGCCGAAATTTCAGGGAAACTCGAAAAGGGGTTGGTCCTGGAAGGAGATGGGACAGANNCAGACCAAGTTGCTGCGCGACCCGAAACGGGGCAAGCCCCCCCGCCGAGCCACCGTCGTCGGTGCCGGAGTGGTGGGCATGAACGTGGCCCTGGGCCTCGAGCGCGGGGGTTGGCGGGTCAAGGGCATCGAATCCGACCCCGCGCGGTGCGCCGAAATTTCCGAGAAGCTGAAAAAGGGGCTGGTCCTGGAAGGGGACGGCACCGACCTTGAATTGCTCCAGGAAGAGCACATCGGCGACGACCCGGTTCTCATCGCCGTGACTTCCAGCGACCAGAACAACCTGCTGGTCAGCCTGCTGGCCCGCGAGCTCGGGGTGCGGCGAGTCATCACCCGGGCCGACAAGACCAGCAACGAGAGGCTTTTCGAACAGGTCGGAGTGGACGTGGTTCTTTCCGCCCGGAGTGCTGCCATCAAGGAC
>DCAK01000091.1:0-1210 GCA_002311925.1 Planctomycetes bacterium UBA1135 | reverse complement strand
GACCTGTCCGTTCTCAAGCTCAAGGTCCCCGCCGACCTGCCACCCACCCCCCTCCGCAAGCTCAAGGCCCCGGTCTTCGCCATCGTCGGGGCCGTAATGCGCGACTCCAAGGTCCACATCCCCCAGGGGAGCGATTCCATTCAGGGCGGCGACGAAATCCTGGTCTTCTGCACGAAGGAGGACGAGGAGAACGCCCGCCACTTCTTCGAGCGGTTCACCCTCGACGAGGACTGAGATGCGGCTCGCCCGGGTCCTGGGTGTCGTGGGCCGACTGCTGCGGATGTTCAGCCCCGGCTTCCTTCCCCCCATGCTGCTGGGGGCTTGGGACGGGCATTACGGAGGAGGAGGCGCCTGGCTGGGCGCTCTGCCCTTCCTCGTCGGCGGCTTGACGACCTGGGGGGCGGGCTGGGTCCTGTCGCTTGGCCTGGGGGGGGCCAAGGATTTCCGCCGCAGCGAGGCTTTCGGAGTGGTGAGCTTCGCCTGGCTGTTCGTGGCCCTGTTTGGTTCGATTCCCTACCTGTTCGAGGGTTTGGCCCCCGTGGACGCCCTGTTCGAGGCCATGTCCGGCTTCACCACCACCGGCGCCACCATCCTCACCGATTTCGAGTCCCACAGCCGGGCCTTCTTCCTTTGGAGAGGAATGAGCCAGTGGATCGGGGGCCTGGGGGTCATCGCCCTTTTCGTGGTGATTCTTCCCCAGTTGGGGATCGGGGGGCGACAACTCTTCTTCGCCGAAGCGAGCTCCGGGGCACCGGGGGAGGTCATCAGCCCCAAGGTTCGGGAATCGGCCCGGCGGCTGTGGGTGCTTTACGGATTCCTGACGGTCCTGGTCATCACCCTCCTCCATGTTGTGGCCAAGATGCCCCTCTACGACGCCCTGTGCCATGGCCTGACCACGGTTTCGGCCGGCGGCTTCAGCCCCAACCCGGGTTCGATTGGCGGGTACAACAACCCCACCGCGGAATGGGTGCTGATTCCGTTCATGGTGATTGCAGGAATCAGTTTTCCACTTCTCTGGATTACCCTCAGCCAGAGACCCCTGGAACTGTTCCGGGACGGTGAATTGCGCTTCTACCTGGCCAGCGCCGGAATCGGGGCGGGGGGCGTCGCCTGCATCCTGGCCGCCGGGTGGATTCCGGGAGGGGAGGAAATTCGGGCCGGCCTCTTCCAGGCTGCCAGCCTCAGTACCGGCACCGGTTACGCGAGCGCC
>DCAK01000073.1:32510-33185 GCA_002311925.1 Planctomycetes bacterium UBA1135 | reverse complement strand
CTTGGCGGGGTCGAGGGTTCCCTCCAGGGCCTTCCAATATTCCCCCAGCGCGGAGCGGGCCCGGGCCCGGGCAGCGTCCCCGTCCGCATCCAGGAAAACCATGGTGGTGCGGGGCATGAAGGATCTTTCCCAGGCGCCCCCGTCGGGATGGAAAGCCTCCGCCATGCGGGCGTGGGTGCTCTCGATGAGGTCGGGGTCAGTGATGGAAAGGTTGAACACCTTGACGGGAAGAATGCCGTTGACCATTTCCTGGAGCTTCGGATCATGGGAGCCCACCACGAGGTCCAACAACTCGCGGCGCCATTCCTGGGGAATGATTTTCAGGCGATCGAAGGAAAAGCGGGGGGCGATTCCCATGCTCTGCGGCGCCTCCCCCCCATGCTGGGAAGTCCAGGCGGCTTCCACCCTTTGCCAATCCTCTTCCGAGCGGAAATCATCCCTGGCGAGAGTGGTGGGTGGAATCTCGGCGGAGGAAAGGGCATCTCCCTTGAGGAGCCGAAGAAAGATGGCGCAGGCCTCGGTGAAGATCTTCCCCTTGAGGGCCGGCCAGGCGGCCTTTTCGACCGGGTCGCGCGGAGTGATGCCGTGGGCCCGGTTCATGAAATCGAATCGTCCGGCGGAAAAGCCGATGTGGATGTGCCTCTCTTCCTCCGGGTTCACTCCGTGAAGAGCACA
>DCAK01000073.1:29595-32453 GCA_002311925.1 Planctomycetes bacterium UBA1135 | reverse complement strand
CCGTTGCAGAGGATGTTCATCACCGCCGACCCCACCTCGATGCGGGATGTCCGATGGAAGACCTGGTGGGCCAGTTGAAGGAGGTCGACATTGAGCCCGATTTCTCCTTCGAAATGGGGAACCACGGGGTCAGGGTTCCCCTTCTGGACTTCGGTGGACAAGTGGGATTCCGCGACCCAGGCGCAACCGAAACCAAGGCGGTCGGCCGCCTCCACCTGGGCGAAGAAATTTCGAAACATCTCGGCCTCGCCGGGGAGAACTCCCCCCGCCGGAGCGTGGGTCAGCGAAAAGAAGACGTCGAAGCGCACCTGCTTCAGATGCTGTTCAAGCGACCCCCGTCCACGGCCAGGGATTGGCCCCGGACATAGGCCGCGTCCTCGGAGACGAGAAAGGCCGCCGCGGCCGCGATTTCCTCGGGTCGGCCCAGGCGGCCTTCCGGAATCCCCCCCAGCCAGGACTGCTCGACCTCGTCGGTGGAGACACCCTCCCTTGCGGCCCGGGCCTCCTTGAGGGAGCCGAGCCGGGCGGTGTCTGTGAATCCCGGCAAAAGATTGTTGATGGTGATGCCGGGAGGAAGCTCCTTGCTCACGCTTTTCGCCCATCCGGCCATGGCGGCACGCACCGTGTTGGAGACCCCGAGGTCGAGGATGGGTTCGCGCACGGAAGTGGAAATCACGTTGAGAATGCGCCCGTAACCGGCCGCCTTCATGTGGGGGAGAAGGCCCCGAACCAGGACATGGGAGGCCATGACGTGGCGGCGGAAGGCCTTTCCGAATTCGTGGGCCTCGGCGTCCAAGATAGGGCCTCCGGGAGGCCCGCCGGTGTTGTTGACCAGGAGAACCGCGGGGGGGAAATCCGCCAACCCGGCCTCCAGGGCGTCGAGGTCGTCCAGGTCGAAAACCAGCGCGCCGGCGAGGCCCAGGGATTCAAGAGCGTCACCGTTTCGGGCAAGTCCCCAGACTTCAGCGCCCTCTGCGGTGAACCTTTCCGCGATGGCCCGGCCGATTCCAGAACTCGCCCCGCAGACCAGGGCGATGCGTCCATCAAGGCGTCCCGTCATCCTCCTTCCTCCTTTTCCTGAATCAAAAGATTGCGAACTTCCCACAATTCGGGGAAGAAGCGATGCCCGAGTCGAGCTTCCAGGAAAGCCTTGCCGCTGCTGCCTCCGGTGCCTCGCCTGCCGCCGATGGTTCTGGAAACGGCGAGGACATGGATGGCGCGCCATTTGGCGAAAAGGGTGTCGAAATCAAGCAAGGCTTCGCTCAGCAACACCCGATGAAATTCCTCCTCGGGCTGGGAATACATGTTGCTCAAAACCTCGGCCAGGGGTTGCGACAGCTCATGGGGCTGAGAAACATCCCGCTCGAGAACCTCGGCCGGAATGGGCACTCCTTCCGCAGCGAGGGCTCGAAGAAATTCGTCGTAGATGGAGGGGGCGTTCATCCGGGCAAGGATTCTTTCCCGGGCCTCGGGGTCCTTTTCGAAAAACTTGAGGAAGAAGGGGTCCCGGAGCCCGAAGGCGAATTCAATCTCCCGAAATTGGACCGATTGCAGGCCGCTCCCGGTCCCCAGCTCCTCCCGAAAGCCGGCGAACTCCACCGGGGTCAGGGTTCCAAGCAGCTGAATCTGCCCGGTCAGGCATTCCATGATGGAATTGATTCGCTTGATGACCTTCAGGGTGCGGCTGACACGGCCCTTTTGAAGGTGACGCCCCAGGAGGTCGGTTTCGTGGAGAATTTCCTTGAACCAGAGCTCGAAACTCTGGTGAATGATGATGAAGAACATCTCATCGTGGTGCAGGGGTTTGCTCTTGAGGTCCTGCAGGGAAAGGAGCTCCTCCAGCTTGAGGTAGTTGCCGTAATTGCGGTCCTCCAGCTTCATCGGGGTTCGGTCCTGGGCTTCATCGTTCACCCCGGAAGGATAAACGCGCTCAGTCGAAAATGATTCGGAAGCCCTCGAGTCGAGCGTCCTCCCCCTCGCCCACGAGCCGGAGGGCGAGCAATTCGTCCCTGCCGTCGCTATCCAGGTCGCGGACCGCCATGGCATGAGGGGCCGACCAACCGCCGGGCAGGACCCGGTCCGAATCGGGAAGCCTGCCGTGGGTCAGGGCGAGAAGGGCCGAAGTCCGCCCCAGGACCCATTCCCCGAGCATCGAAATGTCCAAGTCGAGGGTTTCCTCCCCGGAGAGGGTTTCGCGCAGGAATTTCTCCGCCAGGGCATCCACCACCTCGGGGTCGTCCACCACCCCCTGCCAGGACCGCAATCTGCCGGTGGCCTCCAGCAGGACCACATCCGTTGCGACACCGTCTCCGTCCAGGTCGCACAGCCGAACGATGGCCTTGCGTCGCTCGGACACCTCCTCCTTCTTCTCCGCGATGACCCCGAGAAGGCGATCGCCCTTCACCGTGACCGTTTTCTCGCGAAATACCCGTTTCCCGAAGGTTCCCTCGCCCGTCCCCTTGAAGACCAGGAATTCAAAATCCAGACTCCAGGAGGCCACCAGCGAGAATGCGAGGCGCACCAGTCCAAGGTCTTCCACCCGTACAAGAACCAGGTCGGGCCAGGGGTCGTCGTCGATGCGCGCGGTTTCAGCGAAGAAGACATTCCCCCGCACCTTGACCAATTGCTTGGGTCGGGTGAGGTCGATTCCCTCCGGACCTCCGTGAAAGACCTTCACCCTGCCGTTGGAAAGAATGACGAGGTCGGTGGCCCCGTCCCCGTTCAGGTCGCGCCATTCATCCAGGACCAGGTATTTCAACAGGCGGGTGATGTTGGTGGGGTCGAATTGGAAGCCCTTGATGTCGGCGCGAAAATCATTCAGGTCCAGGACGGTGGTGGGTTCGGAAGGAAACCCGTCC
>DCAK01000073.1:19654-29572 GCA_002311925.1 Planctomycetes bacterium UBA1135 | reverse complement strand
CGAACTGGCGCACCGTAGTCAGGTCGTTCAGAAGAAGGTCCGGGACCCCGTCGCCGTTGATGTCGCGGGTTTCCAAGCTGGGAATGGAAAAGACTCTTCCCACCCTTCCCAACATTCCCTTGCGCCGGGGGCCAGCTTCGAGGCTGAGACGCGCCGCGCCGGCGAGAAGGGGGCCCTGGGGGCCTTCCACCCCCTGGAGAATCCGAACCCTGCTCGCCACGGGAAGGACCAGCTCCATTGGAGGATTCCCGTCCATGTCCTGAACGAAATTCGATGGATGGCATCCCACCGGGGCCACTGCCCCCAATCCGCTCGCAAGGGGTTTGGAGAGGGAAAGGATTCCATCGAGGAGAACGAGACGGTGGAGCGCATTTCCGTCCACCAGAACCAGGAACTCCTCCTTTCCGTCCTGATCCAGGTCGGCGGTGGTCCAAAGAGTGGCAATGCCGGGAAGGGTGAAATTCCCTTCGCCACCCGGGGAAACAATTTCCACCTGGTTTCCGTCCACCGCGAGAAGCACCAAATTCTCGCCGTCGCCCAGAGAGGCAGCCGCCAAATGGGCAGGTACCCTGTCCAGCCGCATCGGCTCGAGGGTCGAACCCGCCGGCGCAACCTGGAACAAGAGGAGAAGAAGGCCGGTCATCGCTTGTGGGTCAAGAAGAGGTCCCAGGAGGAAAGGCCCCGCACCATGATGTCGCCGATCCCGTCCAGGTTGAGGTCTCGAATTTCCACGAGGGAGCCCATGACGCCCAGGGGGATTTCGAAGGAAGCCCGTTCGCCCGGCTTCATGCGCCCGCCTTTACCGAGGAAAGGGCGGATTTCAAGGTTTCCCTGGGTGGTGCTTTCCAGAAGGTCGGCTCTCCCGTCCCCGTCCAGGTCGGGGACCACGGCCGGAACAAGGCTGAAAGCTTCCAGGTCGCCCACTCCGTAATTCCGTTCGTGCTTGAAGGCGGCTCTCCTGTCGAGCCCCCCTTTCTCGAGCGCCGAGTAGGCGGTGAGTTCGTGCCGGACGCTGGCTCCGCGGCGACCGGTCAGCCCCACATCAAGATGCCAACCCGAGAGGGCGAGGTCAGGGCGACCGTCCCCGTCCATGTCCTCCACCCAGGGCTGGACCCATCCTGCGTCCAATTTCCAGATTCCGGCCGGGTCGCCAAGTTTGGGCTTCATACCCGCATCGAACCAGACCCAGGTTTGCCAGTCTCCGGAAAGAAGCCCGGCGCTGCGGCTGCGCACCAGGAGAAGGTCGGAGGCCGCCCCCCCACCCAGCTCCACCCACTCGAGGATTTCATTCTCGAAACCCTCCTCGGATGGAATTTCCAACTCCCGATCGGGCTGGGGAAGAAACATCCCCTCATGAGTCTGAAAATGAAGGCGCACCTTTCCCTCCTGAAACCAAGCCAGGTCCATGAGTCGATCCCCGTTCACATCGACGAGAAAGGGCCGGGGCAGCCAAACCTCGGCATGAAGGAGAGGAGGGGGTTCGATGACGCCCAACCCTTCGTCGGGAACGAAGAGGTCGATGAGTTCTTCGCTCGACATCTTGGGACGACCCACCCCGAGAATCAGGACCTCCGCGGCCGGAGAACGAGGCTGGTCGGGTATCAAGGGAATGCGGCCGCGCGACACCCCATCGGCGCCCAGAACTTCGAACCCATCCCAGGTGACCAGCAAGATTTCGTCCAACCCGTCTCCGTCGATGTCCGCCACCCCCGGCCAACGAGGAAGGAGGTCCTCGGAAGGAATGTCGAGCAACATCTGTGCTTGGGCGAGGCGCTCCAATCTTCCCGCTTGATTGCGAACGAAGGCCCCGTCCCTGGCGAGGAAAAGGAACTCCAAGCCCTCGTGGCCCTCCCCCACCCGGAATTCGCCGACAGCCCATGCAATCACCGCGCCGGAAACCTGAATGTTCCGGTCCGGGACTGGGGAAAAACGAGAGGCTCTGTTCTGGAGGTGAACCCTCAGGGTTCTCCGGTCCTCCTCGACGTCGGCAAGCACCAGGTCGGGAAGGCCGTCCCCGTCGATGTCACCGGCCGCCCAGGATGCAAGCCAACCCTGCGTTTCGATGCGGGACCGGGTGTGGGCGACTACCTGGGGAATCGCCAGAATCATGGGCAGAAGAATCACCTTGTCGCGGAAGGGTAGACTTCTTCCAATTCTGGAATTCCAGTCTTCCATGAAAAGACCGAGAAGATGGACCAGCGGGTTTCCCCTCCTTCTCGAATCTTCTTCAACACGGAGGCCAGGATGAGATCCCCGACAATCAAGACTTCACGGTCCTCCGCGGGGTCGAGGTTCCAGGAAAAGAGGGGCCACAGCCTGAATTCGGTCAGGATGCGACCTGGCGACCATGCAATGCCTAGGACCTCCCTTCCCGTTCCCCCCTTGGACCGGGTCCACATCCGAAAGGGGTCGCCGGGACCCAGCTCGCGCCCAATTCTTCGAACCAGTTCGGCGGCGGAACCCGGATCGCTTCCCTGGAAGGACTCGATGGAATCGCCGGGACCCACTCCCACAGCGGCAAGTGGGCTGTCCGGGGCGACCTGAGCCACGACAGGAAATGCGCTTTCATCCTGGCCGTCCTCGAAGGCGGCCCGAAGCAGCGCTCGGTCCACCCAGAAGAGGACGCGCGCCTGGGCGAATTCCTTTTCCTGGAGAGTGGCGGAAACCTCGAACACCTTGGCGCCTCTCTGGGCCCGCACGGTCGCCTCCTCCCCTCCACGCCGTCCTCGCAGCAGGGTCAGAATACGCTCGGGGTCGTCGGTGGGAACGCCTTCGAAGGAGAGAAGGATGTCCCCCACCTGCAATCCGGCAAGGTCGGCTGCCCCCCCCTCTTCAATCCGGCTGATGCGGCAGCCAGGTTGGATTTCGAGAGAGAGCAAGCTTCCTGAATCGTTCAGCTCCAGGTCCAGGCCCAGGACGGCGTGGGGACCCGTCGCTTCCTCCGTCCGACCCTCGAGCGCTAGAAAACCCTCGGGAAGGGGAAGCTGGGAATGGCCGATGGAGCAGGCCCCGAGCAGAAGAAGGGCAGGGAGAGTTTTCCTCACAGGTCGCGTTTACGGAAGACAAGGATGGCCGCCGCCAGGAAAAGGAGCAAGGCCGGCCAGGGGGCGATCCATCCCGCGGTGACCACGCTTTCGAAGCTCCAGGGAAGAGCGTCGGCGTATCCGGCAGCGAATTCGGCCGCCTTTCCCAGGTAGGATTCCTTCCCCAATCCGGGGAGAGTGGACGTGAACATCCAGGGGGCCCAGGAGGAAAGACCTCCAGGGAGAATCCCGGGAAGAAGGACGACCGCGATTCCCATGGCCACTGCCACCGCGCCGCGGGCCAGCCAGGCCGAAACAAGGACGGCGAGGGCCCCGAGAGCGAGCAGGGCCGGGAAGCCATGGCCCAGGGCGCGCATGACTTCGGTCCGGACTTCGGCCTCTCCGAAAACGGCGAAGCCTTCTTCCATCACATCACCCGCCTCGAAGCAGAGGGAGGCGCCCAGGGCTGCTGCCCCGATGGCCGCGCCCCCAAGAATCAGGGGAAGCGTGAGAGCCGTCACCGCTCGAGCGGAAACGAGCGCGTCCCTGGAAATCCCGCGAACCAAGGGGTCGCGCACCGAGCCGGTGCCGGTTTCACGAGGGAAGGCGGCGGCGACGAGAGCCACAAGAAAGAGTTCCACGAGGAACATGCCTGCCCGGGCCGACGAGGCGAATCGGGGCCAGAAATTCCAGTCCCCGGATTCACCTGGCCCCGGTCCCCCTGCGCGGTGGTTCATTTCCAGAAGAATCCAGGAACCCAGGGCATGCAGGAGAGCGGTCAGGAAAACTGCCGCCAGCGCCCATCGATACCCCCGACGACGGGTCAACAGGTAGGCCTCGCCGCGAAGAGCGCGGGTGAAACCGGTCATTCTTGGGCCTCCCGGTCCGCCTTACGGACCGCATTGTGGAACACGTCCACCAGGCTCGCCCTTTCGGGCGTGAAGGAGGAAACCCCGCAATCCTGGCCGACGAGATTCGCCAGGATGCCTTCAAGATCGGCGTCGGCGTCGAGCTTCGCCCGGATGAGACCCTCGCCGAGGTTGTCCACTTTCCGAACCCCGCGGGCCTGGGCCAGGAGAGCCGCCGCGGCTTCGTCCTTGTGACACTGCACCCGCAGGCCGTCCCCGGCCTCCTCCAACAGTTCGCGGACCGAACCCTCCAGCAGGGTTCTCCCCGCGTCGACCAAGCCCACCCGAGTGCAGACCTCCTCCACCTCGCGCAGGTGGTGGCTGCTCACCACCACCGTCACACCCTCGTCCCGGCTCAATTGCCTGAAAAGATCGAGTAGGGTTTCCACCCCTTCCGGGTCGAGGCCCGAAAGGGGTTCGTCCATGACCAGAAGCTTGGGAGACCCCAACAGGGCCCGGGCCACCGCCGCCCGCCTGGATTGGCCGTGGGAAAGGCGATCGCCGCGGTTTCCAGCGCGATGGGTGAGACCCACCAGATCGAGGACCTCGTCGACTCCACGGCCTCCCGAGATGCCGCCCCGAATCCGGGCAAGTTCCAGGTTCTGGCGGACGGTCAGGGAATCATCCATGCCGGGAGGGTCGAGGGCGACCCCGAGGCCATGGGGAACCTCATGAATGGATTTGGCCGGGGTCCCGAGCACCCTCAGTTTCCCTCGGGCGCCGGGAAGGAGTCCCAGGAGACAGCGCAGGGTGGTGGTCTTGCCGGCCCCGTTGCGGCCCAGCAGGCCATAAAGGTCGCCGGGTTCCACGCCGAGGTCGACCCCCTTTAGAATCGGAACGCCGCCGAAGGCCACCTCGAGCCCTCGTGCTTCCAGTACAAAAGTTTCAACCATGGACAAAAGGGATACGGAAAGCAATCCCCCTTGTGAGGGACTCTAGAAGCCGTAGCCAGATTTTCCAATACCCGCAAGGCCCTAGAATTTCGCCATGGAAGGCCTGAAGGCGGTGACTTTTGATTGTTTCGGAACCTTGGTGGATTGGAAACTGGGCCAGGGTCGCGTCCTGCGCCAATTCCCCTCACTAGAAGCCGCCACCGATACAGACCTGGACAAGATCATGACTCTCCGGGAAGAGATGGAAATCGACCTCCAGGCGGGGCCCTGGATGCCCTATTCCGAGGTGTTGGAAAGTTCCATCGGGAGGGCTGCACAGGGAGCCCTAGGCTTGAAGCTCACCCGGTCCGAATGTCGAGCCTTTTCGGTCGGCCAATCCGGGTGGCCCCTCTTCCCTGATTCCTCTTCGGCCCTCGGTCGCCTCGCGGCCGCCGGACTGAAGATTGGCCTTCTTTCAAACTGCGACAGGCGAATTCTGGAGCGCACGGCCCGCGCCAAGCTCGGACTCCCCTCCGCCCTGTGCGTGAGTTCCGAGGAGCTTCGCTCCTACAAGCCCGCCTCCGCCCATTGGGGGGCCGCGCTGGCGGCGTGGGACCTGGAAGCATCCCAGGTCCTCCATGTGAGTTTCAGTCCCTTCCACGACCTGGAACCCGCCCACGGACTGGGCTTTCCCCTCGGTTTCGTGGCAAGGTACGGAGGCCACGCACCGGAAAGCCTCCCCTTGAAGGTCGAGGCCTCGGACCTGGAATCCTTGGTGGACCGAATCCTCGCCTAGGCGGGAGGCAGGGGAGGCGGCGACGCCCCACCGATTCCGGAGGAGCTACCCACCGAAGCCAGGAGCTCCTTCACGCTACCTATGCTGGAGAGCAGGGTTGCCGACTCGTAAGGAAGGAAGACGGTCTTGTCGCCTTTCTTGTCGCGGGAGGCAAGCCTTTCCAGGGTCTTGAGGTAGGCCAGGGCGACCTGGTACTGGGCCGAGTCCGTGGTCTGCTCTTTGAGAGCTTCGGAAACCTGGCGCAAGCCCTCGGCCTCGCCTTCGGCCCGGAGAACCCTGGCCTTCTTGTCGCCCTCGGCGGTGGCGATTTCCGCATCCCGATGGCCTTCCGCCTTCAGGACCTGCGACTTCTTGATGCCTTCGGCTTCGAGAATGAGGGCCCGGCGTTCCCGCTCGGCGGTCATCTGGAGTTCCATGGTCTCCTGGACCTGCTTGGGAGGGTTGATGTCCTGGAGTTCCACCCGGTTGACCTTGACCCCCCATTTGTCGGTGGCCTCGTCGAGAACCAGCCGCATCTTGGCGTTAATCTCATCCCGGCTCGACAATGTGCCGTCCAAATCCAGTTCGCCGATGATGTTCCTGAGGGTGGTCTGGGCGAGTTTCTCGATGGCCCTGGGGAGGTTGGCAACCTCGTAGACGGCACGCACTCCATCTGTAATCTGGTAGTAGAGAAGGCCGTTGACCTCGATGACCACATTGTCCTTCGTGATGACATTCTGCTCGGGAAAGTCGAAGACCTGCTCACGAAGGTCCACGCGAACGGCGATGACGGTTCGGGTCATTCTTCGCCCCTTGCTGTCGATGGAACTCCCGCGCCAGGCAATGCTTCGGCCGCGGTCGATGAAGGGCCAGATGATGTTGATGCCCGGCTGGAGGGTGCGGTGATATTTACCAAGCCGTTCCACAATCATGATTTCAGCTTGGCGAATTATTTGTATGCCGCGAATGGCCAACAGAACCACGAAAACGAGGATGGCAAGAAGAATGAATTGCATGAAGATTTCTCCGGGGTGTTATTCGGAAACGGTTTCGACGGTGACGGTGTTGCCTGAGACGGAAACCACCTTGATCCGGGCACCTTCGGCGACGCCGCCGGAGCAGGAGGCCCGCCATTCCTCGTTGCGGAGCCGTGCCCGACCCACCCCATTTTCAGGAATGGCCTCGGTCACGGTGCCGGCCATGCCGACGAGAGCGTCCACATTGGTGGCGTCTCCCTTGTCGAGGGCCTTGCGGAGGAAGAGGGGGCGCAGAAGGAAGAGGCCCACCAAGGTGCCGATGGAAAAGCACCAGAGTTGGCCTTGGAATCCAAGGCCAAAGGCGGTTCCACCCAGGGCGGCGACCGTTCCGGCCTTGAAGGCGGTCCCCAGGCCACGGCCCATCTTGGCGAGATGAGCTTGAAAGGTTTCCAGCCGCTTGTGGAGCTTGGCAGCCGCTTCCCAAAGCGCTCGGGCGTTTTCCTCAACCTTGTCCTGTCTCCAGTAGACGGCGATGGTCCTCAGGAGGGCAAGGAGGGTGACAGGGGATGCGATGAGGACCTTTTGACGCATGGCCTCTTCGTGGATGTCGGGCGCCGCCTGGAAGGCGGCCGCAAGCACCGATTCCATGGGCACGAACATGACCACGAAATCCACCCGGCCCCCAACATCCGACGCATAATCCCTCCCCGCCAGGACCTTGGCGTGGGCGCGGAGATCCTTAGCGTGGGCCTTGAGATGCTTGGCTTGAATCTTGAGGTCCTTTTCCTCCACCGCCCTCTGGTAGGCAGCCAGGGGAGCCTTTGCGTCCACGGGAATCCGGTCGCCTCCTGGAAGACGAATCAGGTAGTCCGGTCTCAACCCGGATTCGATGGTTTCCTGGCTTTCAAAATCGCAGTGTTCGTGCATTCCTGCCATTTCCAGGAGATTGCGGAACTGGGTTTCTCCCCAATTTCCCCGAACCTGGGAGCTTCCCGTCAAGGCGGTGGCAAGGTTTTCGCTGGTCGTGCCCAGGCGGAGCGTGGCCGCCTGCAGGTCTTCAAGCTGCTGGCGCAGGGCTCCGGTCGAGGCCTGGCGGCTCTTTTCCAGCTCTCGAGTGTGTTCTTCGAGGGTCCTGAGCTGCTCCGCGAAAGGTTCGAATTGCACCTTGGCCCCGGCGAGGACCTGCTCGGTGTTCGCTTGGAGAGCATCCGAGGCAAGACTCTTGAAGGTGTCCCGCATTTCATCCCGCAATCCTCGTTCATGATTTCGATTGCGGCGCTCCCAGACGGTGGCGACGAAAAGGCCCGCCAAGAGGCCGATGAGAAGGGGAAGCGCGAAGTCCATGAATAACCCCCCTCAGGATAACCAGAGTGGGGTTTGAAGTCGCATCCCCCCATGGCCATACTTCCTTGAACCCCAACTTCCCCATGTTCCTACCCCTCCTCCTCCCTCTTCCCGCCCTTCTCCCCCTTCCGCCCCAGCACGAAAACCCCCAGGCGGCTCGTGTGGCTGCGGATCCGGCCCCGGTTCATTGTTACTACGATGCCCGAACCCCCGTGGTCGCCACCCTTGCTTCGGGCACCCCGGTGCGCATCGTCGAGGCGAAGGAACCCTGGTCCCGCATCCAGGCTCCGGGTGGTTTTCCGATTTGGGTTCACAGCCAATTCCTCGATGTCGATGAGGGTTGGGGCCAGGTGACGGCCAGCCAGCTTCGGGCCCGGCCGATTCCCGCCACCGATTCCGGGGCCTATCCCCTGGGCCTTCTTGGCAAGGGACTGAAGCTGCCCGTTCTCGCCGTCCAGGATGAATGGTTTCAGGTCCAAGGCCCCGAATCTCTCGGCGCCTGGGTCTTGTCGGCTGCACTGGATTCCGCCCAGGAGGATGAGGCCTGGACCGCGGATTGGGTCGCCGCCCGGCCTCCCATTTCCCTGGTCCCTCCGGGGACGGAGGATGAGGGTGAAGTGGACGAGATTCCTGCCAGGGCTTCGTCTGTTCCCGACCAGAATCCAGGATTGGTGAAGGTCGTGGTGGATCCCCTCGAAGGGCTCGACCCCGCGACCGTCGCCGCCGACCCCGTTACCGGCCTGGTCAAGGCAGAGATTCTCCTCGCTCGGCACAGCGACCATGTGACACGGGACCTGGACGCCTATTCATCCGTGACGGTGGCCGGGGTCGAAGCGGCGTTCAGCACCGTCATTTGGAATTCCAATGCCAAGGACAATCTCGAGCGCGCTCGAAGAGGATTGGCCCGCGTGGATGCGCTGCGTCGGTTCCGGGCCGCAGCCCTTGCCGCAGCCGGACGAAAGGCCGAATTGGAGGGAGAAGCGGCTGCTGCCGAGGCGTCCGCCAAGCTGAGGCGCTCCGAAAAGGAGGAACCTTTTCCTCTGGAGACCTACACCTGGGTGGGGTGGGTCGAATACCGCCCCAGGCTCTTCCCCGACTATCCCTATGCGGTGGTTCGAGGCGGGCGCAAGCACGCGGTCCAGTCTCCGGACGGCAGGTTTCGTCTCCGTGACTTCGTTGGACGGGAGGTCGCCGTCCGAGGCAATTGGACCCGACCGAGTTCGGCCCCCGGACTGAGGGTTCTGGAAATCTCCGAACTCCGGGTCCTTCCGCGTCGCTGACCCGGGGATGCCGGCCGCATTCGCCGCCGGTGGCGCCCTGCTGGTCTATTTCCTGGGCTACCGCTTCTACAGCGGGTGGCTCAGCCGCAAGGTCTTTCGCCTGAACGACGACCGCCCGACCCCGGCCCATGTTCAACGGGACGGGGTGGATTTCCTTCCAACCCGGCCACCCGTCCTTTTCGGCCATCACTACGCAAGTATCGCGGGCTTGGCTCCCATGCTGGGCCCCGCTGTAGCCGTTTTCTGGGGCTGGGTTCCTGCCCTTCTCTGGGTGGTTTTCGGCGCCGTCCTCATCGGCGCGGTCCACGATTTCTCGGCCCTTGTCCTGTCGGTTCGACATCGTGGAGAAAGCATCGGGACCCTGTGCGAGGCCATCCTCGGTCCCCGCGCAAAGGCTCTTTTTCTTTCCCTCATCTTCTTTTGCATCTCCCTTGCCATGGGGGTCTTTGTTTTCGTTCTCTCGCGGTTGTTCACATGGGGGACCGATTTCGACCCGAATCGCCTCGACCTGGCCACGACGTCATTCCCCGAGTCGGTTCTTCCTTCGGCCGGTTTGATGGGGGTGGCGGTGGTGGCTGGTTGGCTTCTTTACAAGAAAGGAGCCCGGCTCCTTCCGGTGGCGGTGGGGGGGTACCTGCTTCTTCTTCTTCTCGTGTGGGCCGGTTATTGCTTTCCCGTTCTCGGAGTGGAAGATTCCTCATCGTGGCCGGAATCCACCACCTGGATCTGGATTCTGCTT
>DCAK01000073.1:19436-19646 GCA_002311925.1 Planctomycetes bacterium UBA1135 | reverse complement strand
GCTACGCATGGTTGGCCAGCGTCCTTCCGGTCTGGTCGCTTCTCCAGGCCAGGGACTTTCTCAATGCGCTTCTCCTTGCTTCCGGGCTCGTCCTGATGTATCTCGGGTTTTTCATCGGCAATCCGACCTTCGAGGCCCCCGCCTTCAATCCCAATCCCGAGGGCGCGCCTCCCATTTTCCCGTTCGTGTTCATCACCATCGCCTGCGGCG
>DCAK01000073.1:18652-19324 GCA_002311925.1 Planctomycetes bacterium UBA1135 | reverse complement strand
CGGCCCATCGGCTACGGCGGCATGTTGGCGGAATCCCTTCTCGCCCTGCTTGCGGTTCTCGCCTGCACCTGCACCCTGGGCGGCAAGGAAGCTTGGGCCAAGGTCTATGTGAATTGGGGCGCCGTCCAGGGATTGGATCAGAAATTGGGAGTCTTCATCCGCGGGGCGGCCTCCTTCATCCAGGAGGTGGGAATTCCCGGCCAACTCGCCGTGACCCTGGTGGCCATGGTCGTGGTTTCCTTCGCTTTGACCACCCTGGATTCAGCCACCCGCCTCCTTCGTTTCAACCTTGAAGAAATCGGCAAGGCCCTGGATTCCTTTCCCGGAGGGCGCGTTCTCTCGGGGCTCTTGGGGAATCGATTTCTGGCCTCCGCCCTTGCCTGCGCCTCCATCGCCTTCTTCGCCTTTTACGAGGTGGACGGCAGACCCGCGGGCCTTGCCCTTTGGCAATTGTTCGGCGGCAGCAATCAACTCATTGCCGGTCTCGCCCTCCTCACAGGGGCGGCATGGCTGAGGCAGAAGGGGCGCGTTTCCTGGCCTCTCCTCGTGCCTGCATTCGGCATGCTGGCCCTCACCCTCGGCGCCTTGGTATGGAAGATGAACGCGTTCATCCAGCAGGGGGAAACCCTCCTCTTCGCCCTCGCCGGCATTCTCGTTCTCATCGGATTGGGA
>DCAK01000073.1:16096-18630 GCA_002311925.1 Planctomycetes bacterium UBA1135 | reverse complement strand
TACGGTCGGGGAATCAACCCACGGAAACGGGTTCGGCCGGATAAGCCTTTCCCACGCGGGCGCGGAGCTCTTCGAATTCCCCCGCCGAAATGGAATCCCTCATGCGTGCCATCAGGTCCAGAATGAAGTGGAGGTTGTGGGTGGAGACGAGAATGGGAGGCAGGAGTTCCTTGGACTGGAACCCGGCTCTCAGGGCTCCTCGGGGGACTCCGCTTGCGCAAGCCTCGCAAGGGCAGTCCGGGTCGATGGGGGAGGGGTCGGCCTTGAATCGGGCGTTGAGCAAGTGAAGGCGGCCCTTCCAAGTGAGGGCGGTGCCGAATCGCCCTGAGCGAGTGGGGAACACGCAGTCAAAAAGATCCACTCCGCGGGCGACCGCTTCGACGAGATCGCGCGGAGCGCCCACTCCCATGAGGTAGCGAATCTTGTCGGGAGGCAACCAGGGGATGGAGAGGTCAACCCCGGCCATCATGGCCTCGTGGCCTTCCCCGACGCTGACGCCTCCAACCGCGAAGCCGTCGAAGCCCGAATCCAGAAGAGCGCGGGCGCATTCCTCCCTGAGGTCGGGAAAGGTTCCACCCTGGACGATGGCGAACAATGCTTGGCCGGATTCGATCCCTCCACGGGCCCGGTGGAGGTCGGCCTGGATGCGGGACCAGGAAAGAGTGCGCTTCACGGCGGAGGCAACTTCGTCCCGGTCTCCGGGTCGGGGTGGGCAGACATCCAGGACCATGGCGATGTCGGGACCGAGGGAGGCCTGGGTCCGAAAAGCAAGTTCGGGGGTCCAATCCAGAAAGCCTCCCTGTACGGGGTGCTCGACCTGGACTCCACCGTCATGGATGCGGCTGGACGCGCCCATGGAGAAGACCTGGAATCCTCCGGAATCGGTGAGGATGGGACCGTTCCACCCAAGAAACTTGTGAATGCCTCCCATGGCCTGAATCGCCTCCACTCCTGGACGAGCGGCGAGGTGGAAGGCGTTGCTGAGAAGGATTTCACCGCCGAGGGGCCGAACCCGAGCGGGAGAAATCCCACGCAACATTCCCCGGGTGGCCACGGGCATGAAAGCAGGAGTGGCGACCTTCCCATGGGGGGTGGCGAGGCTCCCCGTTCGGGGGCCGATTCCCTTTTCCTCCCAGGGATTGAAATGAAAGGGCACTGAGAATCAATCCTACCGTCCAAGGATGGAAACCACCGAACCCGGGTAATAGTGCTCCAGGATGTCGGAGTGGATTCGGCCCTTCTTTGCGGCCCGGAGGGCTCCTTGCTGGCAGAGGCCGACCCCGTGACCGTGGCCAGCGCCGGAAACCACCAAGGACCCATCGGCTCGAACGGAAAGCTTTTGCCAGAGGGCGGAAGGAACGGAGAATCCCGTGCGCAGATCCTCGCCGGGAAAGGGTCCTCGGGCCGAGGGGCCCACCAGTTTGGCTTCCAGCCAACGTCCGCCTGCATCCCTTGAGCTGGCTTCGAGATGGCCGATCCAGTCGCCAAGACCGTGGGTCCTGGCGAAGCCATCCAGGGTTGCGGCCTCCACGGGGCGAGACCATCGGAAGGGCCGCTCACAGTCCGGGTCCTCCACCCCCTGAAGCGGGGGCCATTCCCGATGGGTGAATCCCACGGAATAGGAGTCGGATGTTCGGCCTCCGCAATCGGCATGGAAGAAGGTTGGAATCAAGTCTCCCTTGTAGGAAAGGACCATGCCCCGGGTATCTGCCACGGCTTGGCGGGCGGCGCGGGTTTCAAAATCCACTCCGATGAATTTCTGGTCAGCCGTCGTGTCGCGGAGGGGCCGGGAGGAATTCCGGGTCTTCCACAGGGCCCAGGTCCGGGAAGCTACGGCTTGCGCCTTCAGTGCTTCCGCGATGCCGGGAGCGCTGGACGGCATCTCGCCGCAAACCACCCCCAGGACGTAATCTTCGAGAGGGAGCTCCAATACGATGTCCAGGTCCTGGGGAAGCCCTGAACGGCCTCGCAACGCTTCCACCCGCAATGCTCCCGTGTAGGCCCGGTCTCCAAGGCGGATTCCGCCATCACCCCGGGTGGCAAGAATGCATGGGGACCTTCCAAGAAGGCGGGCGCCAAGGAGAAGGCCTGTCGGGTCGGGAGCGAGAACGCCTCGGAAGTCCGAGCCTGAAAGCAGGATGACCCCGGCTTCGGTCTTGACCGACCATTGCCCCCGCAATTCCAGGTTGACCGGCGAGGAACCGCAGAAGCGGGTCAGTCGGACTGAAATGGACGAGGGAGCCGAAAAATGGGCGGGATGAATAGTGAGGGCTCGGGCGGCATACCACCCCGCGGCGGCAAGAAGTGCCACGCAAAGGATGGCGGGAAGGACCCTCTTCTTGGCCAAGTTCAGCTTTCCCCGTTTTCAGTGGCTTCCATCAGGGGGAGTTGAGCCCCGCCGGGGTCGTCCTGGCCGATGGCTTTCCAGCCATTTTCCAGGAGGACCCTTCCCTGCGGGGACCTGGCCAGGAAACCTTGGCGAATCAGCCAGGGTTCCACCACCCACTCGACCGTGTCCTCGGCCTCGTCCACCG
>DCAK01000073.1:13975-15981 GCA_002311925.1 Planctomycetes bacterium UBA1135 | reverse complement strand
CAGCCGGTTGGCGATGCGCGGGGTTCCTCGGGAATTTCGGGCAAGGGCTTGCCGGGCTGGGAGCGGGCACTCGACTCCGAGGATTCCAGCGCTGCGTAAGAGAATGGCCTCAAGGGCCGGTCTTTCGTAAGGCTCGAAATGGAGGGTCTGGCCGAATCGGGAACGGAGGGGGGCGCCCAGCAGGGCTTCCCGGGTGGTGGCGCCCACGAGCAGGAAGGGGGGGAGGTCCAGCTTGAGAAGGCGCGCATGGATGCCCTGGTCGAGGGTGAACTCCAGGCGAAAATTGTCCATGGCGCCGTAGAGGTATTCCTCGACGGCTCGCGGCACCCTGTGGATTTCATCGATGAAGAGCAGGCTTCCCTCCTCCAATCCGCTGAGGATTCCCACGAGGTCCTTGGCCCTTTCCAAGGCTGGACCGTTGGTGACCCTCATGGGGCATTGGAGCTCGGCCGCAAGGACGTGAGCGAGACTTGTCTTCCCGAGGCCGGGAGGACCTGCGAAGAGAAGATGTTCCAGAACTTCCTCCCTGGCCTTAGCAGCCTGGATCATGACCTTGAGGGGTTCGAGAAGGCGTTCCTGCCCCAGGAAATCTGAAAAATCCTTGGGGCGAAGAGTCCTTTCCGCCACTTGTTCGTCGCGCCCGGAGGGGAGCCTTTGGAGGGCCGAATTGCTTTTCACAGGCGTTCATTCTGCCGGACACGAGCCCTGTTTTCCATGATAGGTCGAAGGATTCTGTTTCCCGAGCTGGTTCCGGCCCTAGAATGGTCGCCGTCCGAACGTGCGTTCTCGCACACCCGGGTCCATTCCCGCACGGGAAAATGGCCAGATTCCACGAAAAGGACTCTGGTCGGGCTCTTGGGGGGTTGGCATGATGTTTGCACCGCTCCCCTTGGGTTCAATTTCTGAACCTTCCAGCATGACCACTCAATTCCCAGTTCTTCCCGCAGCCCTCCTGGCCGGAGGGCTTCTCAGCGCCTGCTTCAACTCCGACGAGCAGAAAACGACCCTTTCTTCCGGTGAAACTTCTCAGACCCACCGCATCGAAACGGCCACGAACGGTTTTGGAAGGCTGTTGCCCTATGTCATGTATCCCTACGACCCGTCCACGGGTCTTCCTGGAACCGGAGCTCCGGTGGAAATCCGCACCTTGGATGATTTGGTCCTCAATCGGCCTTCGGCGGCGAATCCGATTTTGCCCCCATCCACCTGGCCCGATAATCCCATCAACCCGGCCGGCAAGCTCGCCAACCATTTCGTTTCCATTCAATTTTCCCGCTACATCTTCGTGGATTCGGTTCTGGACCCGAATTCCGCGAATGGTCTGACGGGGGCGATCACGTTGGTCGCCTACGACCAGGCGACCGGATTCGCAGAACCCATTCAGGGTCGGGCTTTCATCGACGGTTGGACCTACTACGGAAACCCTCCCGTTCTTGAACAGTGGGTGATTCCCGATGCGGCGGCTGCGCAGAATCACGTTCTCCCTCTGCCGGTTTCTCGGGGAGGAGTCGTGACCCAACCTGGCATCGGCTACCCCGGAACCGACGACCCCGTCGGTGGCGCTCAGGGAATCGTGCTCGACGGCTCTTTTCAGTCAGCCGGTCAGTTCGTTTCCCCGGTTCACTTTACCTTCGTGGCCGACAGTGACGGCGACTTGCGCACCTACGAGACCTTCCCACCCAACCGGGTCATTCGGGTGGTCATCGACGATTCGGTCCTCGACCGCACCGGCCGCTCTCTTGAGGAGTCCGGGCTGGCGACCTCCGTCGTCGGTTCCGACGTCACCCCCCCGGGGGAACTTCTTGATGGCATCGGGGGCAATCCGGTGACGGTTCCGCTTCATCTCGCTCAAGGGGTTGCCTGCGACGTGGCCATTCAATGGTCCTTCGACGAGGCCGTCCAGCCCTACTCGGTGGGACCCCTCCCCGACGCCGTGCCTCCCGCGCTTTCCAGCGAATTCGTGGTTGAATTCCTTCCCCCCGTTGGCCAGGGCCAACCCGACCCGG
>DCAK01000073.1:13263-13921 GCA_002311925.1 Planctomycetes bacterium UBA1135 | reverse complement strand
CCCACCCCGACCCGGGGCAAAGGGGCACCCTTCCGTACACGGCCCTCCCCATCGGACCCTTCAATTTCAGCGAGTACGTTCTCACCCCCGCCGTGTCCTTCCCAGGCACCGACGCCTACGGGGCCGCCGCAACCGGTTTCGTGACCTATTTCCACAACGCCGCCGAAGACCTCTTCCAGAACGACGACTCCACGAACCCCGGGACCACAGAAATTTCCTTCACCATCGGGCAGGGTTGTCCCGGCATGGCGAACATTCCCGTTGCTCCCGGCGCCATTTATGTGGCTTCCAACGGGGGAGGGGACGCCTCCGGAATTCGAGTCATCGACCTGGATGGATTCGGCCAGGGCACTGGGGATCCCACTCACGACTACATCACTCCTTTCTACAACCTCCTGGTTGACCAGGACGGCAACGTCGTCGGAGGGGACATCGCCAAGTTCCCCTTCAATCCGAACTTGGACGTGAGTGACATTTTCCCTCCCCTGTCGGCCGACACCACCACCCTGGCGGGCGGTTCATCCGGTGTTTTCACCCTGGCTCGGAACAGTTCCCTGGGAACCCAATTGATTGACGGCGAGACCATCGGGACCGTGTCCGACATGATGCTCGGCCATCCGCTCGACCTGGTCTACAACAATTACAATTGTCTTTCCGG
>DCAK01000073.1:7377-13159 GCA_002311925.1 Planctomycetes bacterium UBA1135 | reverse complement strand
CCGAGATTGCTGATGTCGCCCTCCTGCTTCTTCCCCCTCATCCAGGCCGAGCAGCCCACGAACGGGGACGCGAACGGTGACGGAAACTTGGCCACCAACTTCCTCAACCCTGGAGACGCCTTTGGAGACCTGGGCGGGTTCGGTCCTTCAGGCTTGCTCACCAACAGCAACCAGTACGCGGGCTTTTTCGGACCGGCTTCTTCCAATGTGGCTTGCCCGACCTTCACTCTGCGGCAGCAAGTCGGCCACTTTCTCTATGTGCTGGATTCCGCCAACGACCGCATCGTTGTGGTCAACAGCAACCGCATGAACGTGCTCGATTCCATTCCAATTTCCGAACCCTACGACTTGGCCATTGCGCCCACATTGAACACCCTTGCGGTGAGCAACAAGGGAACCAACACCATCTCGTTCATCGACACCGACCCCAATTCGGTCAATTTCCATACAATCATCAAGACCTCGGCTCTTTACGACGCCGTGAACAACCGGACCGGTCTTGGCCCTTCGGAAATCGTTTGGCAACCCGATGGCGAGGACATCCTAGTGGTCTGCGAGAATTCCAATTCTCTTTGCATCCTGTCCAATGCCGATCTTGAAGTTCGGAAAATCATCCCCGGCGTGGCCCAGCCCCGCTTCTTGGCCGTATCCAACCGGGACCTCGCCCACGGTTTCCAAACCGGCCTCTACTACGCCTACGTGGTGCAGGAGAACGGCCAGATTCAAGTCTTTGAATCCGGCCCGGATGGGAACCAGGGAATCGGCTACGACGACTTTATCGGCAGCGTGACCCAGGACGGGGCAAGCGGGTTCCCCGGAGCCTCCACCATTCAACCCGACCCGAACAGCGCCGTGCACGCGGCGTACCTTGGCTACTCCAAGAACGGAGTGGGCACCGTGGCAAAGATTTTCCTGAAGTCGGCGCCGACCGGCCCCCGGCCCATCACCCTTTCCACCTTCCTCCCCGACCCGAATTTCCGGGCCAAGGAATTCACGACTCAGTACGAATGGTCGGGAGTGTTTTCCTCGGCGAGCATCGTTGATCTTGCCGTGGACGATCTCAGCAACTCTGGCGGAATGGCCGACAGCACTTCTCTCTACGCGGGCGCCATCACCATCAACCATTCCGGCAAGGGAATGCGCCGACCCGTGCCCGGAGGAACAATTCCCGTCAGTGAGCCCCAGTTCCTGTTCGCCGCGAATGCGAACGGCTGGGTGGATGTCATCAACCTTGCCAACGGAACCCCCTTCGTGGACCCGATTCCCGTTCCCGGTTCCCGGGTTCTCTGCCACTACTGGCGCCAGTAGAAACGGCTTTGGAAGGTCCGAAGCAGGACGGCCCAGCCGCCCGGGAGATTCGGGCCATGTTCGGGAAGGCGGCCTCCCGCTACGACCGCATCAACCGGGTGACCTCCCTCGGCCGCGACAGGGGATGGCGCCTGCGTTCCCTCCAGGCACTCCATCTCAAGGCCGGAGATGTCCTTCTCGACCTCTGTTGCGGAACCGGAGATCTTGCCCTGTTGGCGGCGGAAGGCGGGGTGATTTCCCGCGGACTGGATTTCGCGGCGCCCATGCTCAATGAAGCGTCGAAGAAAAGTTCAATGGACCGAGCGAGGGTGGCCTGGGTCTGCGGGGACGCCGGAAAGATTCCCTTCAAGGATTCATGCTTTTCCGCCGCTGCTTGCGCCTTCGGCTTGAGAAACACTTCTGAGCCCAGAGAAGTCCTTCGAGAATGCGCGCGGGTCCTGAAACCGGGTGGGCGCATCGCAATCCTTGAATTTTTCCCCATTCCGGGAAAGATTTGGGGGCCCCTCTTTCGATTTTATTTTCATCGTATTCTCCCGAAGTGGGCCGTCCTCCTGGGCGCCGATCCGAGCGCCTACCGCTACCTGCCGGAGAGCGTCGACTCCTTCCACTCCCATGCGGTAGTGGCGGGCTGGATGGAGGAATCCGGATTCGTCGGAATCAAGGACAAGGCTTTCGCGGGCGGGGTCGCCCGGGTTCTCTCGGGTTCCCTGCGGGAAGATTCATGAAAAAGGCGTGGAGCCGACTGGAGGGGGCTTCCCAGGACCCGGCCGTGACCTTCCTGGTCCTGCTTCCGCTGGCTTTGGTGCATCTTGCCGGAAGGAGGGAGGCCGGAAGCGCCGCCTATTCCCTGGTCGAAAAATGCCTCGGGCTGCTCGGGGAGGGCGCGCCCTGGACCCTGGCCGCAATCTTGGGACTGGCTGGCCTTTGGGCTTTGGGGAGGATTCGCTCTCTTTCCGTGCCTTGGCGGGCGGGGGCATTGTTCGCGGCCTTCGAGGGCATGATTTGGGGATTCGCCCTTCACCCGGCCCTCGCTTGGCTGACCTCCGTTCTTGGAAATGGCGGTGGGCTTGGCTGGGAAACCGAGGGTGGCCTTCGGGGGGGCTTCTCCCTGGCCGCCGGCGCCGGCCTTTACGAAGAGCTTCTCTTTCGCGCCCTTCTTCTGGGATGGGTGTTCACTCTCGCCAAGGGAGTCCTGCGCGGCCTGGGTTGGGGAGAAAGCTCTTCCGGCCCGGCATGGGCCCTCGGTTTGCTGGTTTCCGCCGGTTGTTTCTCGCTGGCCCATGGATGGGGAGACCCTTCCCAACTCGACCCTCCCATCCTTCTTTTCCGCTTTCTCGCCGGGGTTCTCCTGGGCGTCCTTTATTCTTGGCGTGGCCTTGCGGTCGTCGCCTACGCCCATGCCTTCTACAACGCCCTCATCCTCATTTGACGCCCCCGGCAGGATTTTCCTGGCCGTCACCGGCGCAAGCGGTGCCCTTTACGGGACCCGAGCCTTGAGGATGCTGGTCGCCGCCGGAATCCAGGTCGACCTCTGTTACAGCCCCGCAGCCGAGAGGGTCCTGAAAGAGGAACTCGGTCTTCATCTTCGGGACGGGGTTGAACAGTTTCTCGAGCAGGAAAGCTCCGCAGGGAAGGTGAAGATTCATTCCCATGAGGACATCGGCGCCGCTCCCGCCTCCGGTTCGAGTGGTGTGCGCGGAGTCGTCGTCGCACCGTGTTCCCTTTCCACCCTTTCGGGAATCGCCTCAGGGTCGGCATCCAATCTCATAGAAAGAGCCGCCCAGGTTTCCCTCAAGGAAGGCCGTCCGCTGGTTCTGGTTCCCAGGGAGACTCCTCTTTCCCGTACCCATCTCGACCAGATGAGCCGCCTTGCATGGGCGGGAGCGGTCCTCCTGCCTGCCTGTCCGGGGTTCTATCACCAACCCCGAACCATCGACGACCTGGTGGACCACGTCTGCTCCAAGATCCTCGGGGTCCTCGCCATCCCCCAGGATGGGGTTCCCGCATGGGAGGGTGGAACCCTCGCCACTCGGTGAATCGAATCACTGCCACTGCTCGGCTGGTCAAGTTCGAGCACACGGTTTTCGCCCTTCCCTTCGCCCTGGCCGGAGGATGGATTGCGGCCGATGGCAGGCCGCCCTGGGCTGACCTGGGCCTTCTGGTACTGGCCGCGATTTTCGCGCGTACCGCCGCCATGGGTTGGAATCGCGTGGTTGACCTTCCCTTCGATGCATTGAATCCGCGAACCGCCTCACGGGAATTGGTGACCGGCACCCTTTCTTCGGGGTTTGCCAAGGGCCTTGTCCTTGCCTGTTCCCTGGGTTTTCTGGGCTCCGCTTTTCTCCTCTCCCCCCTCTGTGGTTGGTTGGCATTTCCGGCCCTGGGGATTCTCCTCGGCTATTCCCACCTCAAGCGCTTCACCTTTCTCTGCCACGCCGGACTCGGAATCGCGCTCGGGCTGGCTCCGGCCGGGGCCTGGTTGGCCGTGGCCAAGGATTTCCTTCCCGGATGGGAGGTTCCCCTGTGGATAGGCCTGGGCTGTGCTTGTTGGACCACGGGTTTCGACATTTTTTATTCAATTCAGGACCTTGAAGTCGACCGCAGGTCCGGATTGAAATCCATTCCGGCCCGTTGGGGCGCGGGTCGAAGCCGGGTCATGGCCGCTGGGTTGCACATCGCCGCGGTGGCGGCCTTTGCGTGGGCCGGATTCGAGGCGGGCTTCTCCCTTCCTTATTTTCTCGGCGTGGGTGGCTGTGGAATTCTCCTCGCCGCTGAACACGCTCTCCTGATGGGCGGCCGAATCGACCGCATCCCGATTGCCTTCTTCAAGGTCAACTCCTGGGTGGGAATGGTCTTCTTCGCCGGGGTTCTGGCCCAGGTCCAATGGGGAAACGGCGCAGGTACGCTTGGGTCGTGAGCCCCTCGAAAACCAAGCGCAAGCCCGACCCGGCATCCACCTGCCGGGAACTCTGCGCCGCCGCGGAGGCGGGGGAACTGCCCCCCCTTTTGATCCTGCACGGCCCTGCGAGGGGAGAGGGGGAGCCTTGGTTCGCCGAAAAAATTCTGGACGAAATCCGCATTTGGGCTCGCAACCAGGACGACCTGGAACTTCTCGAGGCCGACGGGGCCGACCCGGATTTCGACCCTGCGCCCCTCGAGGCTTTCATGGGTTCCGCCTCCCTTTTTGGAGGCCGCAGGATGATGATTTTCAGTCGGGCAACCGCGGTTTTCAAGCGGTCCAAGGGGCTTGCTGCCGCCCTTGCTTCCGCGTGCAGGGGCGAAGGTCGGCCGGCTTGGGTCGTGCTGGACTGCCCTGGAAAGGTGTCCATGAAGATGCTCGAACCTCTTTTCCTCGTGGACGGCGCTCGGGCGGAAGGATTTCGGCGTCTTTACGGCGACCCACCCCCTTGGAAACCCGGAGACCTCGATGCGAGTGAAGCCGCCGTCTTTGCGGTTTTTGAAGCCCGCACCTTGGGGATGCAACTCGTCCCCGGCGGGGCGGGAGCCTTGATTCAGTATGCAGGCGATCGGCCCGCCCAGATTCTCGGCACATTGGAACATCTCAAGCTCCTCGGCCACGACCGGGTCGGGGAAACCGAGGTTCTGGAAGTCGCCGGCGGCGGAACCGAGGGGTCGGCTTCCGATTTCGCGGAGGCGGTTCTGGCTGGTGACGGAGCCAAGGCTTTCGCGCGCCTGGACCACATGCGCCGCCTGGGCATGCGTACCTGGGACGGCCGCCGACTGGTTCCCAGGGATGCCGCCCACATGGCCCTTTCACTGCTCGCCCGTGAACGGGGCCGGACCCGGGCGGTGGCCGATGCCCTGTCCGGCGGCGCAACTTCGGCCGCCGCTCTCAAGGCCGGGGGTGTTCCTCCGACGGGTCCGCCCGCCTCGAGGATGCAGGAGAGAATCAGGAACTTGAAGCCCGGCAGATTGGCTCGCATTCTTTCGGCGATTCGCCGGGCCGAACGACGCATTCGAGTGGAAGGGTGGCAGGACCCCCTGGATGCTCTTGAAGAATTGGCTTTCCATTGCCACCATTCCCGAGCCCGTCGATGAATCCGATTCTCGCTCTCGACCGCAAGGTCATCGACCAGATTGCCGCCGGAGAAGTGGTGGAAAGACCAGCGTCGGTGGTGAAGGAGTTGGTGGAGAATTCCTTGGATTCCGGCGCCACCAGGATTCGAGTCGCTCTGCTCGAGGGCGGGATATCCCGCATGGAAGTTCTGGACGATGGGGGAGGAATCCCACGCGAGGAGCTTTTTCTTGCCGTTTCGGCTCATGCGACCTCCAAGCTCCGGGAACCCGCCGACCTGGAAGCCGTGGCCACCCTTGGCTTCCGGGGCGAGGCGCTTGCCAGCATAGGGGCTGTGGCTCGGCTGACCCTCACCTCGAGGACTTCGGATGCGGAAGAGGGCGGTCTTCTCGAAGTGGTCTTCGGCGGGGTCGGCGAGCCTCGGGCGGCTGCCTCCGC
>DCAK01000073.1:0-7271 GCA_002311925.1 Planctomycetes bacterium UBA1135 | reverse complement strand
GTGGAGGATTTGTTCGCTGAGCTTCCCGCCCGAAGGAAATTCCTGAAGACCCCGCCCACCGAGGCTCGCCATGCCTCCGCCTGGATCGATCGTTTCGCCCTGGCACACCCCGGGGTGGGCTTCCATCTGGAGGTGGATGGGCGAAAAAGACTGGAAGTGGCTCCGGGGGAAGATTTGGACGCCCGTTGCGCCGCCGTTTTCGGTTCCGGCGTGGCGGAGGCCATGGTTTCCGTGGAAGAGCAGGCTGAAGATTTTCATCTGGAAGCCCGGGTGGGGCCTCCCGAATCGGCGCGGAGGAATGCGGGCCGGGTCCAACTTTTTCTCAACGGTCGCTGGGTACGGGACGCTCGCCTTCTTGCCGCCGTCCGTGAGGGGGTGAAGGAGTTCGTCCCCAAGGGCCATTACCCCTCCCTCTACCTTTCTCTCATTCTTCCACCGGACCGGGTGGATGTGAATGTTCACCCCCGCAAGACCGAGGTGCGATTCCGGGAGGAACGCCGCGTCTTTGGGATTCTGGTGAATTCCCTGAGGCGGGGTCTGGCGAATTCTTCATGGGCCACCCGCTCGGTTGGGGGGTTGGGGGCGTGGGCGCAGGGTGGAATGAACTCGGGGGCGGGTTTTCCCTCCCACCCGGCTTCCTCCTCCATTCCATCCTCTTTCACCCCTTCAGCCATTGGAGACGGCGGAGACGACCCCTCCCAAGTGGCGGCGGAGGAATTTCTTCCCCTGTCGGTGGATCCCGGAGGCGGGGCCTTGGTGAGGGTTGCGAACACCTTCCTTGCCCGGGAGGTCCCCGAGGGGTTGGAGATCATCGACCAGCACGCCCTCCATGAGAGGGTGAACCTGGAGGAGCTTCGAGCAGAAGTGCGTCGGGGAAACGTCGAGGCTCAACCCCTCCTGGTTCCCTGCCTGGTGGAGCTTCCCAAGGACGAGATGGCCATCCTGCTGGAAAAGGCGGACCTGTTCCGACCCTTGGGGGTGGACCTCGAGGAATTCGGGGAAACCACCCTGGCCATTCGAGCGATTCCCGCCCGGCTCACCCGGCTCGACCCAGGTTCACTGGTGCGCGACCTTTTGGAAATCGCGACGGAAAGCAAGGAGGCATCGCCGGAATCCCTCATCGAGGAGACCCTGTGCCGGATGGCGTGTCGAGGCGCCGTCATGGCCGGAGACCGCCTGGAAATGGAAGACCTGAAGGGGCTTCTGCGGAGGGGGGAGGGCCTGCCGCAGGACCGCACCTGCGCCCATGGCCGACCGGTTCGAGTTCTGCTGACCAGGGCCGACCTGGAAAAGGCCTTCTATCGGCGCTGATTCTGGCCGCGGGCCGCAGGAGCCCGGAACCAATCGAGGGGAAGCCTCCGGCGCCAAATGAGGTCCTGAACCTCCAGGATGCGAACAGGGAATTCCTGGTTGGAACCGGAATATTCCTCCACAAGGCGGGGAATCTTGCGCCCTTCAAAGGCTTCCCAGGCGCCGAGCATGAAACGCCTGGCGGGGGGAGGGGCTGGGTTTTCATCCTCCTCAACTTCAAGGGGAGGAGCGGGAGGTTGGAGAACGAGGGCCAGGGGAAGGGCCCCCTGGATTTCCTTGGCGAAACGAAGTTCGAATTTCCAATCTCCCTCGGGAGAGGGAAGGACGCCAGCGAGACCCTCGCGGGTGGATTCCAAGTCCCTGGCCTTTCTGCCGAGGCGGGCAAGGTCAAGGACGAGGAGGAGGTCCTTGGAAAGGTCGAGGGCCGCCGCGATGGCTTCCCGGTCCTTGGTGAATTCCCTTCCGGAGAGGTCGACCAAGCCCTGGTCGGGGCCATGGAGCCAGAATCTCTTTCCGTCGAACCCCTTCTCAACCCGAATGCCCCGCTCGGGATCGTCCACCGTCAAGCGCACGCGTTCCGGTTCGGAACCAAAGAGAAGGTCGAAGGTGAATTCCCGTGGGACATCCGAGCGGTCCCGAAGAACGACTCGCATGGCGAAGGAGCGAACCTCGGGGACCTCCTTGCCCTCGCATTGGGCGGCAGCCATCGCCGAGAGGATGGACTCCGGGCTTTGCGGAGCGAGCAGCGGTGCGAGAAGGAAGATGTTGAACATGGACGACCCAAACCTGAAAGTGGGCCTCGGTCCGCCTAGCATACGGGGCTCATGCCCCTCTCTCCGGACGTCCCCGAAACCAGGAATCCCGCGCCGGGCGTGGATTTGCTGTGCATTCCCACCCGTCGCTTCAAGCGGCCGGGAATTTGGGTTCATTTCGACCATGAAGGCGGCGAGGGAAACGCGGCAAGGACCCTGGTGGCCAAGGTCCTTCAACAAGGGACATCCGCCCTCCCTTCCAGACGCCACCTGGCCGCCGAGCTCGAATCCCTTTGGGGTGGCGGTTTTCGCCTGGGGGGGCGCAGGGTGGGCGACCTCCACCGGACCACTCTCGGTCTTCGCTGGACCGCCCCCAGCCTTCTACCTCCCGATGCGGGAGATTTGACCGGGCCCTCCATGGACCTGGGACGGGCGGTTCTGGATGACCCCAGGCGAGGGCAAGGAGGGGAGTTTTTTCCCGGGGATGTGGTCGAGAGGGAGAAGGGGGAACTCCTCAGGGAAATCGAGGTCCTGCCGGAGGATCGCTCGGCCTGGGCCGATGAGATATTTCTGGCCCGGATGTGCAAGGGGGAACCCTGCGCCACCCCCCCGTGGGGGAGTGAGGAAGACGTCCAGGGCCTGGGCGCGGAAGCCCTGGAAGAAGCGCGGCAGGGCTTCCTCGCTTCCGCCAAGATCACGGTCATCGCGGTAGGTCCCGTGGATTTCAGCGCCTTGGAAACCCTGCTTGCTTCCTGGCTGGGCGACCGGGATGGCGGAGTCGACCTTGCCGCTCCGACCGTCCCTCCCGCCCCTGGTTCCCTCCGGGAAATCCGTCAGGATGCGGATGTGGATCAGGCCCGCTTCAGAATGGGTTTTCGAGCCCCTGGGGGGCTTGCGGGGGGCCCCAGAGAGGCTCAGGCGCTTGCCTCGGCCATCCTGGGCGGAGGAAGCCAGGGGAGATTGTTTCGCATCATCCGCGAAGAGCGTTCGCTGGCCTACGGAATCTATGCATCGCTTCAACCCTACAAGGGGCTTCTGGTGGTGGAGGCCGGCATCGATGGCTCTAGCTATGAGGAAGTTCGGGACGAAGTTCTGCGGCAAGTGGAGAATCTGGCAAGCAGCGGGCCGAATGAAGAAGAATTGACCCGGGCCCGGACCCGCATCCTGCAGAGATGGGAGGGATTGGAAGACACCGCCCCCGGTTTGGGAGCTTATTGGGGAGGCGAGCGCCTGCTTGGGACCATGAGTTCCACGGCCGAACGGGCGGAGACCCTGAACAGCGTGGAAGCCGATGCGGTTGCTGAGGCGGCAACCACCTGGCTTCCCGACCTCGCCTTCATTCTGGGTCCGGAGGAGGGAAAATGACCGGACTCCAGGAAATCCATTACCCGACGGCGGGGGAGACCCTTTTCCGCGGGAGGACCGATTCTGGAATGGAGGTCCTCGTGGCCCCGAGACCCGGATTTTCCACCGCAGCGGCCCACCTGGGTCTCCGTTTCGGCAGCGTCCACACTCGTTTCCTGGATGGAAGCGGGAAGGAAATCTCGATTCCGGATGGAAGTGCCCATTACCTGGAACACAAGCTCTTCGAGGGCAAGGAGGAAAAGGTCTTCGACCGTTTCGGTCGCCTGGGGGCGGACTTCAACGGGGGAACCGGTTTCCACACCACGACCTACCATTTTTCCACCTCCCGCAATTTCTCCGATGCCTTGGAAGTCCTCCTGGATTTCGTCCTCGACCCCCTCATCACCGAGGAAAGAGTCGAAAAGGAGCGCGGCATCATCGAGCAGGAAGTCCGGATGTACGAGGATGACCCCGGTTACCGAAGTCATTTCCTTCTTCATCGGGCACTTTATTCGAACCTGCCCATTCGGATTTCCCCCGGGGGCAGGGTGTCCGATGTCCAGGCCATCAAGGCGACCGACCTTCAAGCCGCCTACGATGCTTTCTATCTCCCTTCCGCCTTGATTCTTGCCGTCAGCGGAGATGTGGACCCGGAAACAGTCTTTGCCCAGGCTCAGGAGCTTGCTCCTGTTCGCGAGCATGCCGCTGGAAGTCATCTTCCCTGCAACGAACCCGAGGCCGTGGCGGAACCCTGGTTGGAAGAGGAATTCCCGCTTGCCCGGCCCCGCGTCCTGATTGGATGGAGAGAAAACGCCTCGCCCGGGACGGGAGAGGCGGGGTTGCGGAGGCGGTTGGCGGCCCACTTGGCCCTGGACATGGTGTTCGGTCTTTCCAGCCCCCTTCATGCCGACCTTTACGACCGGGGTGTGGTGGATGATTCCTTTGGCCACCACTATTCGGATGGCCCCGACCATGGCTATGCCGCCGTGGCAGGTTCCCCCGAGAATCCGGAATCCTTCGTGGCCGAGATCAAGGGCGCAGCGGTTTCCTTTCTCGCCCGGGGAACCGTGAAGAAGGACCTGGAGAGGCTCAAGCGGGCCGCCCTGGGTGGGCTGGCTGGCAGCCTTGAAAGTCCGGGGGCTCTTGCCTCGGCCCTGCTGGGTTCGAGATTGCGCGATGAGGAACCCTTCGTTGCCCGAGACCTCATTCCCGAGGTGACCCCTGAAGAAGTGGACACCTGCGCCAGGGAGCTTCTCGACCCCGGACGGTCCGCCGTGGCCGTTCTTCGGCCCTCCTGATGACCGTCGCCATCGGCCGCCGCGTCTTGCTGGGGCCGACAGCCTCGGGGAAAACCCCCGTGGCCTTGATTCTCGCCGGCAAGCTGGGGGCGGAAATCCTCTCCTTGGATTCCATGCAGGTCTACCGGGGGATGGACATCGGGACGGCGAAGCCGAGCCGGGAGCGGCGCCGGGATCCGCCCCATCACATGATCGACCTGGCGGATCCGGATGAACCCTACACGGCCGCGCGATTCGGCCGCGAGGCCCGGACGGTTATCGAGGGGATCCGCGCGCGAGGCCGGATTCCTCTGTTGGTGGGCGGCAGCGGGCTTTATTTGCGGGCCGTTCTGGGGTGGATCTTTCCCGGCCCGGAGGCCGATCCGGCCCTGCGGGACCGGCTTCGCCTGGAAGCCGAATCGGGAGGCGTCGAGCGGCTTCACCAGCGCCTCGCCGGGGTGGATCCCGAGACCGCCGCCGAAGTGGGATTGAGGGATCTGAAACGGATCGTCCGCGCCCTGGAGGTATACGAGAGGATCGGCGTTCCCATCTCCCGTCTTCGGGCCGAACACGCGCGGGGGCCTTCGCCGTTCCCGGATCCTTTGCTCCTTTGTCTGCGCTGGAGGCGTGAGGCGCTCTATGACCGGATCGACGGCCGCGTGAGATCGATGATGCGGGCGGGATGGATGGCGGAGGTTCGCGGCCTGCGCGGAAAGGGATATTCACCGGACCTTCCGGCGTTTCGGGCGCTCGGCTATGCTACGTTGTGGAAGGTCCTGGAGGGCGGGCTGGGACCCGAGGAAGCCGTCGAGATCATCCAGCGGGGGACCCGGCGGTTTGCCAAGCGTCAGATGGTCTGGTTCCGCGGGATGCCCGGGATCCAGTGGGTGGACGTTCCGGACTCGGGCCGGCGGGGCTGTGTCTCGGTTGTGTCGGGGCGCATCGCGGAATGCCTGGCGCGGCGCGGAGGGGATCTGTCGCGGAAGAAGATCTCTTCCTGTTCCGCTTCGGAGAGGGAATGGTGAACCTGATCCTGGTGGGCCCGAAGGCGTGCGGCAAGTCCACCGTCGGCAGGATCGCGGCGCGGTCCCTCGGGGCGTCCTTTCGGGATTCGGACAAAGTTCTGGAGGATGTCCACCGTGAACGGACGGGCGAACGAAAGACCTTTCGGGAAATCTACCGGGAGCGGGGGGAGGAATACTTCCGGGACCTGGAGCGGGAGGCCCTGGAGCGCTGTCTTCGCGGCGGGGACGGGGATCGCGTGGTGGCGCTGGGAGGCGGGACGCCCGTCCGCTTCGCGGCCGAGGGATCGATCGAGGGGTCGGGATTCATCGTCTATCTGGACCTCCCGGAGGAAATCCTCTGGGAGCGGATGAGCCGGCAAGGGCCGCCGGTCTACCTGGACCCGGCGGACCCGCGGGCGGATTTTCGAAGGAGCCTCGAAGAGCGCGGACCGGTGTATGAGCGGATCGCGGACATTCGGGTGGATGCGGATGGACGCCCCGAGGCGATCGCGGCGGAGGTGGTCGCCCGGTTCAGGGCGCGCCCCGAGAAAGCGCCGAGCGGGCGGCCGGCGGAGGAGGTGTGATTGAGCGGAAGCACGTTTGGTGAGCAGTATCGGGTAACAACCTGGGGCGAGTCGCACGGACCGGGCCTGGGGGCCGTGGTGGATGGTTGTCCGCCCGGAATGGAGCTCTCCGCGTCCGACATTCAGCCCGACCTCGACCTGCGCCGGCCGGGACAGAGCCGGGTGACCACCCAGCGGAAAGAAAGCGACCGGGTCGAGATTCTTTCCGGGCTGTTCGAGGGAAAGACCACGGGCGCCCCGATCTCAATGGTGTTTCAGAACGAAGACGCCGATTCCTCGAAATACGACGAGATTCGGGACCTCTTCCGCCCGGGCCACGCCGACTACACCTATCTCGCCAAGTACGGCCTGCGGGACCACCGGGGCGGCGGCCGGTCCAGCGCCCGCGAGACGGCCGCCCGGGTCGCGGCCGGGTCCATCGCGCGCCGGTGTCTGGGCTTGCGGGACGTCCGCACCACGGCCTTCGTCCGCCGGATCGGAGAGATTGTCTGGGACCCCCCGGAAGAAACCGCTTCCCTGGACCGCGCGGCGGTGTATCGGAGCATCGTCCGGTGCCCGGACGAGGAGATCTCGGCGCGGATGGTCGAGGCGATCGACGCCGCCCGGCGGGGCGGCGATTCCCTCGGCGGGATCGTCGAAGCGCGCGCAACGGGCGTTCCGCCGGGGCTGGGGCGTCCGGTCTTCGACAAGCTGGACGCCGACCTGGCGAAAGCGATGATGAGCATCCACGCCGTCAAGGGCGTGGAGATCGGCGCCGGGTTTCGCGCCGCCTCGATGACGGGTTTTCAGCACAACGACTCGATGTTCAACGACGGCGGCAAGCTCGGCTTTCGGTCCAACTCGGCCGGGGGCGTCCTGGGGGGGATCTCCTCGGGGCAGGACATCGTCGATGCCATCGCGCAGGGCGACGTGATGACGACGATCGTTATCGAGGGCGACGCTGCGTCGCTTCTTGCGGCGCAGAAGGAGCAGGTGGACGAGTGGAACCGAATCCTGGAC
>DCAK01000100.1:8152-8332 GCA_002311925.1 Planctomycetes bacterium UBA1135 | reverse complement strand
CAGGGCGAAGAGTTCAGGAATCCGCCAATTCGACCCTCCCATCTTCTCGCAAGGTGAGAAGAGAGGCCCGGGTTTTCAGGTCTTCAGCATCCAAAGCCACCCGAGGATCCATCTCCATGGATTGGCCATCGGGAAGGGCAAGGTCGGGCCGGGCGGCAGCGAGCCAGCGGCGGGCCCGTG
>DCAK01000100.1:7632-8005 GCA_002311925.1 Planctomycetes bacterium UBA1135 | reverse complement strand
AATTCCCCCAGGACGCCGTCCTCCCCCATCGCCGTGACGGTCTTCCGCGCCGAATGAAGTGGCAAGCGAGCCTCCGCCATTTCCTGAGCGAAATCCATCGAAAACGCATGCACGGCGATGTTTCCAGCCTTGTAGGTCAGGGACCCGTTCGCGTCTCGCTGGTTCTGAAAGGATGAAGAAAGGTCGGAGTATTCCAAGCAACAGGTCCGGCCGTCTTGGAGGGCGACAAGCCCGACCTTTTCCTCGGGTTCGACCTTCTCCACGACTTTGACCGACATGCGCGCCTCCTGGAGAAGATGATGCCCGAGGAAAACAGGGTCCCCCATCCGAACGAGGGGATTGTCCACCTGGCAATAGAAAAGAAGGTCCGTTC
>DCAK01000100.1:7095-7609 GCA_002311925.1 Planctomycetes bacterium UBA1135 | reverse complement strand
GTTGAAGCTTGGCGAACAGGTCTTCGGTCTTCATGGCTCCGTAAAAGCCCCCATGACCATTGGGGCTCCGAAACAGGCGGTCAGGGGCAGCGAGAAGAAATTGGCCTTCGGGGGAAAGGGCGGGAAGGGTGCCCTGGCAGACTAAATGGATGTGGGCGGGGTCCAAACCGAACCAGCCATTCCCCGAAAAGAATTCCCGGGTCTCCTGGTGGTTTTCGGGCCCGGTTTGGACAATCCAAGGAAGGGGAATGCCCGCCTTTTGTCCCAGGCGAAGGACCTGGCCGGCGAGGATTTCGAACAAGGTGGTTTGCCGGACGGGCCCGATTTCAAAAGCCCCTTTGGGCCCGGAACATCCAAGTCTCGATGCCTGCCCCCCCGCCACCGTTGCGAGTGCCACGCGTCCCTCTTCCAAAGCAGCCCAACCACGGGAATAAGCTTCTTCATTGCCGGGCCGATTGGATGGTCCGACCAATTCCGGTGGGCTCACATTTCCGGGTGCCGTGGCGGCCACGGC
>DCAK01000100.1:2531-7078 GCA_002311925.1 Planctomycetes bacterium UBA1135 | reverse complement strand
CCTAGAGCGTTCTGTTGGTCGTCCAGGACGGTCCAATCCAAATCGGCCAATTCCAAGAGAAGCCGAGCTTCCGCTTCTTCACCCGCCCTGCGGGCCGGTTCAAGAACGGATTCAAGGCCTCGCTCCTGAAGAGCCTCAACCGTCTCCGAGCCCAAAGGCATCTAGGAGTCGTCGTCTCCGATTCGCTCCAGGGCCTTCTCGAGCAAGCTGACCAGGAGGTCCAGCCTCTTTTCCAGGATCAAATGCCTGCGGGTCATCTTTTCCACGATGGGAGGCAGCAAAGCTTCCAATGCGTAATTGTTGACCATGTTGATGATCTCGGCGCGTGAGGCATCCGGGAGCTTGTGAAAATGGTAGTGGTAGGCGTTGTCGAGAAAATCCGCCGTGAAATGGAGAGATTCCTCGGTCAGGTGTTTGACCTCCACGGGGTCGTGCTCGATCTTGTAGACATCGCGGCGGAAAGTCCGGAGGGCTTTGGCGAATTTTTGCTTCATGAGAATGCTTTGAAAACGAGGGACACATTGTGGCCGCCGAATCCGAGGGAATTGGACATGGCGGCTTGAAGGGTGCGCTCCCGGGCATCTCCGGGGACGTAGTCGAGGGTACAACCAGCTTCCACGTCGGGTTGCTGGCAATTTCGAGTGGGATGGACCACCCCGTTTGCGATGCTCAAAATGCAAGCAATGGCTTCAATTCCGGCGGCAGCCCCAATGAGGTGGCCGGTCATGGATTTGGTGGAGGACACCCATGCTTGGTCAGCGGCGTCTCCGAGGGCGATGCGAATGGCCAGGCTTTCGACCTGGTCGTTGAGCTGGGTGGAAGTGCCGTGGGCATTGATGTATCCAATCTGGTCGGCGGAACAGCCGGCGTCTTTAAGAGCGCCAGCCATGGCAGCGGCCGGCCTTTCAGCCGTGGAGTCGGGAGCGGTGATGTGACCAGCATCGTCGGTTTGGAAGAAACCGGCAAGCTCGCAGTAGATTCTCGCGCCCCTCGCCTTGGCCGCTTCCATTTCCTCGATGACGAAAACTCCCGAACCCTCCCCCATCACGAAACCGTTGCGCTCGATGTCGAAGGGCCGTGAAGCTTCATCCGGGCGGTCGTTCCAGGTCGAAAGAGCCTTGAGGGATGCAAAACCGGCAAGGCAAAGTGGTGTGGTGGTGGCTTCGGACCCACCGGTCACCATGAGGTCGGCCCGGCCATCTCGGATTTCCCTCATGGCGAGCCCGATGGCGTGGCCAGCGGAAGAGCAGGCGGAAGCAGTGAGAAAGCAGCCTCCCTGGAGGCCGAATTCGATGGCGACATTGGCCGGAAGCGCATTGGCCATGGTGTTGGGGATGAAAAAGGGGCTCACCCGGCGCGGTCCGTTGTTCAGCAGAGATTCATGCTGATCCATGATGGTTTGAATGCCCCCGATGCCGGTGCCCAGGATGACTCCGGATCGGGTGGGGTCCGGGGGTTCCTGCCCCTGGAATCCGGCATCCTTCCAAGCTTCCCGCGCCGCCACCACCCCGAACTGGGTGAAGGGGTCCATGCGCCGCTGTTCCTTGGTGGAGAAATGGTCGTCCGCGTGGTAATGGATTCCCCGGATTTCTCCGGCGATGCGCACGGAGAAGTCCTCGGTATCGAACCTTTCAATGGTACGAATGCCGTTTTCCCCTCTCAGTAGCGCGCTGAAAAAAGATTCAACGCCCAAACCCAGAGGGGTCACCGCACCGAGACCGGTGACGGCGACTCTGCGCCCTCCAGCAGAAATGGAATGCCTCCTTTTCCTGGACGGTTGGGTCAGCCCGTGAACTTGCCGGAGATGTATCCGACCGCGTCACCCACGGTCTGGATTTTTTCGGCGTCTTCGTCGGGAATGGTGATGTCGAAGGCGCTTTCGAACTCCATGACGAGTTCCACCGTATCCAGGCTGTCAGCGCCCAAATCGTTGATGAAACTGGTCTCGAGAGCGAGTTTGTCGCGTGAAGCACCCATGTGCTCGCAGACAATTTCGTAGACCTTTTCTTGAATGTCAGTCAATGGTGAATCCTTATTCTGAGTGCTGCGTGAGGGCCTGGAAAGGGCTTCCTGGACGACAGCGAGGGCGAATTGTAGGGATGCCCCTAGGCTAGGGAAAGACCCCCGTCGACGGTCAAAATTTGGCCGGTTATGTAGGAGCCGTCAGGGCCGAGAAGAAAACGTACCGCTGCTGCGATGTCGCCGGGTTGGCCAGCGCGCCCCAGTGCGGTTTTTCCAATCATGGCCTCCCTTCCCTCCTCGGGGAGGTCCGAGGTCATGTCCGTTTCGATGAAACCGGGAGCCACGACGTTGGCCGTGATTCCTCTCCCGCCCAGTTCGAGGGCGATGGAGCGGGCCAGACCATGAAGGCCCGCTTTGGATGCGCAATAGTTGGCCTGACCGGGATTGCCTATCTGGGCGACCACCGAGCCCATGAAAACAATCCGGCCGGACCTCTGCTTCATCATGGGGCGAATGCAGGCCTTGGCCAGGTGAAAGGCGCCCCCAAGATTGACCCGGAGGACATCTTCGAAATCCTCGGGTTTCATCCGAAGAATAAGGTTGTCCCGGGTGATTCCAGCATTGGCCACCAGGCCGTCGATGCCACCCCATGCTTCCACGATGGCTCCGGATGCTTGGACGGCGGTTTCGGGATTGCCGATGTCTCCTTCCAGGCGCAGAAATTCCCCGCCAGCATCTTGAACGGCCTCTTCCGCGGCGTCCAAATTCTCCTTGGCGGTTGCCAGTCCGGCAACCTTGCATCCGCAAGCAGCAAGTTCGCGAGCAATGGCAAGTCCGATGCCACGGGAGGCTCCGGTGACGAGGACCCGGAAATCTTGAAGTTCAGTCATGCAGTGGCCAAGGCCTGAAGGTCTTGAGGCTCTTGGAGCGAGATTACCGTGGTTTCGGGGGCGATGCGACGGGCCAATCCGGCAAGTACGCGACCGGGAGCCGGTTCAAGGAAGGTTTCATCCCCTGATTCGGACGCCATGCCCCGGAAGGAATCTTCCCAAAGAACCGCGGAGGTCAGTTGAGAGGCAAGGTTTTCCTTCAGGGTGGAGGGGTCGGAACTGGGTAAAGCAGTAGCATTTTGCCAGATCGGACACGATGGTTCCCTGAAGGTCGCGCTCTCCAAGGCTTCCCCGAGGGCGTCGGATGCTGGACGCATGACTTCTGAATGAAAGGCGCCGGCGACATCGAGTCGAACCGCCCTTCTCGCACCGGATTCGGGAGCCCGGGATTCGAAAAGGTCGAGAGCCTCATTCTCTCCACTCACCACGATTTGCCCAGGGCTGTTCAGGTTGGCGACCTGGATGATTTTTCCAGTTTCATGGGCGACGGTCGCGCACAATTCTTCCGCCACCTTTCTATCCAAGCCGAGCACCGAGGTCATCCCCGAAGGCAAGGCATCGCTGGCCTCCTGCATGGCGCGACCGCGCAGGGCGACAAGGCGGAGGCCCTCCTCGAAGGAAAGTGCCCCCGTGACAGCGAGGGCCGTGTATTCACCCAATGAAAGCCCGCCCGCCATGGTTGGCTGAAGAGCTTCGCCCATGGATTCCTCCAATGCGGCAAGGACCGCCATGGAGCAGACGTAAATGGCCGGCTGGGCCTTGTCGGTTCGGGTCAAATCCTCGCCCGGCCCCTCAAAGCAGAGCTGGGAAAGTTCGGATTCAAGGATGTCATCAGCCTGTTCAAAAACTCTTCCGGCCGCCGGGAATGTGGAGGCAATTTCCTTCCCCATCCCGGGGCTTTGCGCACCCTGGCCCGGGAACAGGAGCCCTGCTTTCATTACCAGCGAATCCGGGCTCCGGCCCAGGCAAGGCCGGCTCCAAAAGCAGCCATGACCAGCAGCTTGTCCTTTTCCAACTGCCCGCCCTGGAACAATTCCGAAAGGCAGATGGGAACCGTCCCGGCGGATGTATTTCCGAAGCGGTCGATGTTGATGTAAACCTTTTCGGATGGAATGTTCAGGCGCGAGGTGGCTGTCTCAAGGATGCGCCGATTCATCTGGTGGGGAATGACCCATCCAAGCTGGTCGAAATCCTGGTCCTCCATCGCCCATTCCATGAGCCCGCTCATCTGGTCGACGGCGAAGCGGTAGACCTCCCGACCGTGCATATGCAACAGGTGGGAGCCTTCGGCGAGGATTTCCTGGGTGATGGGTTCGAGGCTTCCCCCCTTGGGCCTGGTGATGAAGTGGTATCCGCTTCCATCGGATCCCAAGGTGAGGTCCTCGATCAGGCCTTGGCCGCAATCTTCGTGTGGCCTGAGCAGGACTCCGCCGCACCCGTCCGCAAAGAGGACGATGGTCCCGCGGTCATGAATGTCACTGATGCGGGAAAGGGCTTCCCCACCGAGGACCAGGACATTCTTGTAGGCGCCCGAAGCGATGAATTGGCGACCCACGGAAAGGGCGTAGAGGAACCCCGCGCAACCGGCGTTCAAGTCGAAAGCACCAGCTTTTGCGCATCCGAGACGATCCTGAACGATGCATGCGACCGAGGGGACCATGAAGTCCGGGGTGACGGTTCCGATGATGATGAGGT
>DCAK01000100.1:519-2512 GCA_002311925.1 Planctomycetes bacterium UBA1135 | reverse complement strand
ATTGAGGTCGACTTCTTCGGGAGAAACCCCGGCCCTCTCCAAAGCGTCTTTGCCGGTCGCGACGAAATGGTCTGAAATCTTTTCCCCATCGGCGAGCCAATGACGCTCTGAAATCCCGGTTCTCTGGACGATCCACTCGTCGGAGGTGTCAATGAATTGGGTGAACCATTCATTGTTGATGACCCGGTCCGGCACGCTGTGTCCCACACCGGCAATGCCCACGGGGATGGGAGAGGTCACGAGGGGGTCGCGGTTTTCGAGTGCCTGGCAATCCACTCGATGATGTGCTTGTCGACCTTCTTTTCAACCTCGTCCCTGGCTGCGAAGAGGGCGGGCGGAACCGCTCGAGCTTCGGAGCGGCCGTGACCGACGACCACGGTTCCCTTGACGCCCAGGAGAATGGCGCCACCAACCTCGGTGTAATCGGCGACTCCGAGAAGTTCGCGAAACGTGTCCTTGGCGGTTTCGGATGCAACCTCACCAAGGCGGGCGAATCCCGCCATGAGGAACTCGCCGAAACCTTCCAACACCTTGATGACGGTGTTTCCACTGAAACCGTCAGCGACGATGACATCCACGGACCCTTCGAAAATCTGGTTCCCCTCGACGTTGCCCACGAAGGGCAGTCCGGAAGCCTCCAGAAGCGCGTGGGCCTCCTTGAGCACCGGATTTCCCTTTGAGGACTCTCCTCCGATGTTCAAGAGCCCGACAGTGGGGTTCGTCGCGTCGAGGATGTCTTGCGCGTAGGCGCAGCCCATGAGCCCGTAAAGAAAGAGGTGCTCAGGCTTGGGGGTGGGGTTGGCCCCCGCATCCACCATGACGAAGCGTCCATTGACACCGTGGAGGGACACTGCGATGCCGGGTTTGCGGATTCCCTGGAGAAGGCCGAGGACGATGATGGCGGAAGCCACCGTCGCTCCGGTGTTTCCGAAGGAAACCAGCCCGTTGGCGTCCCCCTGGGCGACCGCATCGGCGCAAAGCCGAATGGAAGAAGTGGGCTTCGAACGAAGAGCCTCGGTCGGGGATTCATCCCCCTCCACCTTGACATCCGTATGGACAATCGCAGGGCAATCGCTGGTTTCACCGAATTTCTCCTGAATCAGGGATTCAGGGCCCACGAGGAGAAGGTCGCCAGCAGGGAATCCCTGCTCCAGGGCCAGGACGACTCCGGCAAGAATTTCGTCCGGCGCATGGTCCCCTCCGAGGACATCAACAGCGATACGCATGGGAAGAAAACCTTAGAACTCGTCCTTGCGGACGACCTCCCGGCCTTTGTAGTGCCCGCATTCGGCGCAAACCGTATGGGGACGTCCCTGGGTGCCGCATCGCGCGCAAGCGCGAAGGGTGACAGGCGCAACGGAGCGCCCAGCGGAACGCTTCCTGGCGCGGGATTTCGAAGACCTTCTCTTTGGATGGGCCATGATTTGATTACACAAATTGGGGTATCAACCCCGGAAAGGCAGCCCATTATCCCGCAAGGGCCGTGAAGGGTCAAGCGGTGCCGGCAAGGGCGGCTGAAAGAATCTCGGCGCCGTTTTCCACAGCATCCCCTTGCTCCCCATGTCCTTGAGCGAAATCAGGGCGGCCACCGCCCCCCCCCCCCCCCCCCCCCCCCCGAACCTCTCGTGTTCCGACAGGTTGAAAATGCGCTTGCGGCGCCGTCTACTGCGCTCGCTGTCCGTCCGCTAGGTCGTCGGGCTATCGACGGGCGCCGTTTCGAGTTGCTCCATGGCAATCAGCCGGTTGAGGGCGTTCATGNNGGGCGGCCACCGCCTCCCCCCCCCACCGCCTGTCCAAATGCCTTGGCAAGGTTGCCAGCAGGGGAATCGTCACGGGTTGAGAGAACAACGAAAGGAACCGATGTGGCGTCTCCGCCGACCAGGAGAACCACGGGAGGAAGTTTCGAGTTTCCCCGAAGCGAATCCCACATGGCCCGGAGGCCTTCAGCGTCCACGCCAGGGAAGCGGGCCCAACTCAAGTCCCCTGAGGGCTT
>DCAK01000100.1:0-160 GCA_002311925.1 Planctomycetes bacterium UBA1135 | reverse complement strand
CCTGGGACGTCCACTACTCGAACCTCGTCCGCGTATTTTTCCCCGAAAAGGGAAATCACGCCGGCAGCGCGAGCCTCGTTGAGGGTGGAGAAGGACGTCGCCAAGGGAGAAGCCTTGAGGATCTCGGACTGCACGAGCTCTTCGATGCGCTTTCTTTCCT
>DCAK01000088.1:855-6696 GCA_002311925.1 Planctomycetes bacterium UBA1135 | reverse complement strand
CAGGATGAGGCCGGAGATTTCGTCATCGCAACCGGCGAAGACCACTCGGTGCGCGACTTCTGCCAAATTGCCTTCTCCCGAGCTAATCTGGACTTCGAGGACTTCGTCACCGTGGATCCTCGGTTTTATCGCCCCGATGAAGTTACCATCCTTCGGGGAGATTCCGGCCTCGCCAAGAAGAAATTGGGCTGGGAGCCGAAGCACAGCTTCGATGATCTGGTCAATGAAATGGTGGATGCCGATCTAGCGATCCGATGCAGGGCGGGCCTTCAGCCCACGAAAGGAGAGCTCCCGGAGTCCATTCTCCGCCCTGAATAGAATCCCTCTGTTCGGGGCGGAGGGTGACCATGCAGGAATTCCTAGACGGCATGCTCTCCCGCTGCTCGGGCACCGTGGAAGTGGCCACCACCGACGAGCGACTCCGAGGATATCAAGACGCCGACTGCCTGGTGGGGGATGTCGGCCGCCTCAGTTCCCTGCTGGGCGAGGCTCCGACCCTGGCGATGGACCGTCTCCTCGACGAGTTGATGGAAGACGCCCGCAAGCGGGTCGAAGCCGGGGAAGATTTCAGCCTGGCCTGACTTCCCTCGACCTCTCGGCAAACCCCGCGAGCCGGGTGAGGGCTTCCTCGAGCCTGGAATCTTCCAGTCCATAGGAGAGACGCAGGTATCCGGATTGGCCGAATGCCGAACCCGGCACGATCCGAACCCCTTCCTCGGCCAGGAGGGCGGCGCAGAAGGTCGCGTCATCGGGGAACCCGCGCATTTCCAGGAGCTCCTCGACTTCGGGGAAGACATAGAGAGCGGCTTCAGGGTTCCCAGGTTCCACCCCGGGAATTCCGTCGAGGGTTTCGAGGACCTTGTCCCGACGCCGACGATGGATGTCCCTTTGCTCCTCCACCCAGACATCCCCGTGACGGAGGGCGGCGAGGCCGGCGTGTTGGGAAAGGGTGCTGGGGTGGGTGGAGGATGCCGTGACCAGGCTTTCCATGGCGGCGATGATCGGGGCGGGTCCCAAGGCCGCTCCCAAGCGGAGACCGGCCATGGCGAAACGCTTGGAAAAACTCTCCACGACCACCGTCTTTTCGCGAGCCTGCGGGGCCGCGGAAAGCAGGGTGGGGGCGGGAGGGTCGAAGGCCAGGTGGAGGTAGGCCTGGTCGGCGAGAATCCACAGACCTCGGGCCGTGGCCCATGCGGCGATTTCACCCATGAGTTCCGCGCCGAGCACCCGGCCGGAGGGATTGACCGGTGAATTGAGAATCAGGACCCGGGTCCGGTCCCCGGCAGCCTGTTCGAGGGTTGAGACGGAGACGATTCCGTCTTCTCCGGGAGGGACCACCTTCGGAACGCCTCCGGCCCATAGGGCCTGGTCGAGAAAAGTAGGCCAGAAGGGGGCGGGAATGAGGACCTCGTCCCCCGGCTCCAGAAGGACCCGAAGGGCGTCCATGAGGGCGGGCTTGGCTCCGGCCGTCACCAGTACTTCCTGGGGTGGCCGAGGGCAGCCGTCATTCCGCTCCTGGTCCTGGGCCAGGGCCTCCCGAAGTTCAGCGATTCCGGCGGCCTGGCTGTAGCGGGTTTCACCCTGGTCGAGGGCCGCCTTGGCCGCTTCCACCAGAAAGGGGGGAGCCGGCTCGGCGGGTTCTCCCACGGCCATGTTGATGGGGTCGGGATGGTCGGTCGCGGTCGCTGCCGCCAGCATGGTGGCGGAGGGGGCTGTCGATTTGGCCAGCGCGTTGAGGCCCGTCATCCGGTCGAATCCTTCTTTTCCAGCGGGGTCCGCGATGGATAGGTGCCCAGGATTCGGAGGTGGTTGGATACTCGTCGAAGGGCCGCGAGTGCCGCCGCGACATGATCCTCATCCTGGTGCCCCTCCAGGTCGGCCAGGAAGGTGTATTCCCATGGAGCCTCGGGTTGGGGGCGGCTTTCCAGACGGGTCAAGTTGACCCCGTGTTCCGACAAGGCCCCGAGGCAATCCCCCAGGGCGCCGCAGCGGTCCTGGGCGGCGAACACGAGGGTGGTTTTCGCGGGATGGCGGCTNNNATCGGGTCTGGTTCCCCCGGTAATCGCCGACATCCTGGATGAGGATTTCCAAATCGGCCAAGCTGGCCGCCTCGGCCGAACAAATGGCGCCGGTTTCAGGGTCCCCATTGGCGCGGACGAATACCGCCGCTTCGGCGGTGTCGGAAAACCCTCTCGCGGAGGCCCCTTCGAGCCTTGAAACCAAGCCTTGGCATTGGAGCAGGGCGATGGGGTGGGAAAGGATTTGGGTGAGGTTCTCCGCAGTCGCACCCGGAAGGCCGGCGAGGCAGTGCTCGACATCCCAAAGCTCCTCGTCCACTACCGCCACGTTCCGTGTCACCACCAGCTGGTTGACCTCGCTTACCGAGCCGACGAGGGAGTTCTCGACGGGCAACAGGGCGTAATCCACCTTTCCGTTTTCGAGAGCGTCGAACACCTCCGGAAAACCGGAAAAGCCTGTCCGCTCCACCACCTCCTGCTTGCGGGCCTCGAACAATTTCCCGATGGCCAATTCGCTGTAGGAGGCGCGGGTGCCTTGGAAACCTACTCGGCATGCGCCTGGTCGCTCGGGGGGTGGTTCAAGGAGAGTTTCCTGGCTGCGCCGGGAGTGATTGAGAATTTCGCGCAGGACCCGGTGGGTGAAGTAGGGGGAAAGCCCATGCTTTTCGGCTTGCCTTCCCCAAGCATCGGCCACCTTCGCCTCCCGACCGGGGTCCACGAGCCCGGCATTCGGAGATTTCTCCTTGCTGGCCGCCACCTGTTCGACCGCATCCATTCTCTCCTTGAGCAGGCGGACCAGGTCCCGGTCCACCCGGTCGATTTCCTGTCGGGCTTCTTCGAGTTCGTTGGAATCGTCGGACGGGGGTGTCTTGTTCATTTTCGGCTCAGGGTGGGAAAGAGTATCCCAACCTTGGGTTTCCTGGTGTTGGAGTTCCGCTTTGCATTCATCCATGGTTGAAGGGAAGAAAAAACGAGCCATTGCCGCCTATTGCTTCCTGGTGGCCCGGTACGGGCTTGCCGACCGCTCGTGGGCGGCTTCGGATTGATTTCAGTTTCGGAAAGGTCGGCTCTTCTCCAGGTTGCCACGGCCTAGTCAAGGATCCGCGGATATTCGCGCCAGAAACCGAAATCGTCTATCGGGTCCAATTCAGCTTTTCCCTCGAAAATGTGGACGCATCCCTCTTCGATGGGGAGGGGGTCGAATTCCTGAAAGTGGGCCCCGAGGAAGAGGGCCGCACCCATTCGGTTTTCCTGAGACCAGGCGCGAGGGGGCTCGCATCCCTGCAAGTTCCAGGGGGCGACCCGAGCCGGGAAAAACGGGGCGTTGCTCGAGCCCACCCAGGCTTTCACCACGGTCAGGGCGATGCCCTGAACCCCGCTCAGAGGTCGAGGAGGAAGGGGCGAAGGCCTGCCCAGGTGGTCATCAATTCCATCCAGCCATTCAGTCCGTCCAATTGGGCCTTGGCGAAAATTTCCTGGTGGGCGAGGAATTCCGTCCAAGAGATTTCTCCGGATTGGAACTGGAGTCGCATGGTTTCGAGGCTGGCGGCACGGGCGGGAAGGATTTCGTTCTCGTGCCGACGGGCCTGGGCCATGGCTAGGGCAAGCTTGCCATGACGGCGTATGATTTCCAGGCGCGTCTCCTGAAGCTCGAGTCGGGCGAGTTGGCGGGCGGACGAGGCCTCCAAGCGCGCTGCCCGACTTTGCGCCGCGGGCTTCCCGTTCCAGGGGAGCTCAAAGAGAACCGCGGCATCGAAGGCGTCGGCGCCATTGCCCATTTGGCGATAAAATAATTCCAGATTGATGTTCGGGATTTTGCGAGCATCCGCCAAGTCGGCCCGAAGTCGGGAGACCTGGGCCAGGGAAAGGGTTTCGGCCATGGCGGGAACGAGCTCCAAGCGGCTCAACAGTCTTTCCAGGTTGGGAAGATCCAGGACTGCGTCCATGGACTCCTGAAGGTCCAGGGGGGAATCCCCCAATCCCACGAGCGCGGAAAGTTCGCTTTCGGCGGCTAGGTGCTTGTGCCGCAAAACCTCCAACGCCGTCCCTAATCTGGCGCGCCGAGTTTGAATTGCAGCGAGGTCGCTGGGAATGAGCTCACCCTCTTCGACGCGGGCATGTTGAAGAGTTTCCAGTTGTCGGGCGATTTCGAGGCGCTCGGTCTGCAAATCCACGGCTTGCCCAAGCGCCATCGTTGCGGCGAAGGCCCCCCGGACCCTGGATTCCAGTTCCAGCGCGAGGCGGTCGCGGCGGATTTGAAGCGAACGCAACCTTTCCTGTTCCAGGGCGGTAGCCTTCCCGAGTTGGCCGCCAAGAGGAAGCGCTTGCCGGAATCCGACCAGGGTGTCGCTTTCGCCACCCTCGGCCCCGAGAGGAATCTCCTCGGTTCTCAGCGCGAATTCAGGATTGGGGAGTCGACCAGCCACTCCGAGCCTCTCGGCTTGGGCCCGGAGACTGAATTCAGCCGCCGCCAACCCCGGAGCGCGGGCCTGCGCTTCTTGAATCGCGAAGGCAAGCGTGAGGGGGCCAAAGGGAAGGGTTCGCCCCGCAAGGGGGTGCGCTTTTTCTCGCATGGAAAGAAGGTCTTGGGGAAGGGAGCGCCTAATTTCCGGCGCCGTTGAACAGGCGCCCAGGGCAAGGAAGGAAAGAAAAAGGAAGGAGAAACGCATCATGCGACCACCGGGGCAGCGGGGCGACCGAAGCGCAGGTACAGCGCCGGCACCACGATCATGTTGAGGAATGTGGAACTGATTAAGCCGAACAGGATGACCCAAGCCATCGGGGTCTGGATTTCGCTGCCGGGCTCGCCGCCCGCCATGGCGAGGGGGACGAGCGCCATTCCCGAAGCCAGGGCTGTCATCAGGATGGGCACCAGGCGCTCGGTCGAACCGCGGAGGACGGCTTCGTAAAGGTCGCGGACCCCTTCGCGTTCCTGCAGGTGCCTGATGTGGGAAACCAGCATGATTCCGTTTCGGGTGGCGATGCCGAACACGGTGATGAAGCCGATGAGCGACCCCACCGACAAGATTCCATCCCCGAGCCAGGCTCCGGCCACTCCACCAATGAGGGCGAGCGGCAGGTTGGCCATGACGAAAAGGGCGTCGCGTCCCGCCCCGAAAGCCATGCGGAGCAGGAACCCGATTCCAAGGATGATGCCCAAGCCCAGGATTAGGATGCGCCGTTGGGCGGATTGGGCGCTCTCGAACTGGCCCCCGTATTCGACGCGATAGCCGGCGGCCCCTTCGAATTGCGGCTGCACCGCTCGTCGGATGTCCTCCACCACCGAGACCACGTCGCGTCCCGACACGTTGCAGGCGACGACCATCCTGCGCTGCGTGTTTTCGTGCTTGATCTGGTTGGGTGTGGCGCCACGGGTGATGGCTGCGACCGCTCCCAGTGGAACCACGGCGGCGTCGTCGTGGGGGATGAAGGCCCCGGCCGGGAGGTGACTCACCGCCTGTTCGCCGAGAACCGGAATCCGGGCGAGCGAGGCGACGGGATTGCCCTCCATGTCGAGTCGCAGGGAGACATCGATGGGGTAATTTCCCTCGAGCAGCTCGGTGGCCTTGTAGCCCTGAATGGCGGCTTCGAGGGTGGCGGCGGTTTCGCGCGGACCCACCCCCAGGCGGCCCATGCTGGCTCGGTCGAACACGACCTGCAAGGCCGGAACGGCCGATTGCTGCTCCACCGCGAGGTCCACCACGCCGGGAATCCCGCTCATGGCGGCCTTCACCGCCTCGGCCCGGTCTCGCAGTTCCTGGAGGTCGGGGCCGAAAATCTTGACCGCCACCGCGGCCCGGGTGCCGGACAGCATGTGGTCGAT
>DCAK01000088.1:379-706 GCA_002311925.1 Planctomycetes bacterium UBA1135 | reverse complement strand
CCTTTCGAAGGGCGGTGAGGAATTCCTCGCGGGTGCGGGATTGCATTGCGAGACGGACCTCGAGTTCGGAGACCTCCACCCCGTTCGCATGTTCATCGAGTTCGGCCCGGCCGGTTCGGCGGGCGACGGAAACGACTTCCGGCTGGGCGAGGAGGATCTGGTCCACCATGCCGCCGAGCTTGTCGCTTTGCTCGAGGGATGTCCCGGGAAGGGTGACGGCCTCGATGGTCAGCGCTCCTTCGTTGAATTCGGGAAGGAAGGAGCGGCCGAGCTGGAAGGTAGCGAACACCGCGACACCCAGGCCCAGGATGGCTGGACCCACCCAGG
>DCAK01000088.1:0-273 GCA_002311925.1 Planctomycetes bacterium UBA1135 | reverse complement strand
ATGGGAATGAACAGCGAGCAGAGGACGGGGGTGACGGTGACGGCCACCAGCAGGGATGCGGCGAGGGCCGAGATGTAGGCCAGGCCCAGGGGTTGCAGCAGCCGACCTTCCACCCCCGACAGGAAGAAGAGCGGGAGGAAGACCAGGATGATGATGAGGGTTGCGAAGACGATGGAGGAGCGAATTTCCACGCTCGCGTCGAGGACCACGGGGAGCGAGGGTCTTTGTTGGTCCTTCGGAAGGGCCGCGTTTTCCCGCAGGCGTCGGAACACG
>DCAK01000090.1 GCA_002311925.1 Planctomycetes bacterium UBA1135 | reverse complement strand
CCGGTGGTACCGCTGGTGTAGAGGATGAAGAGGGAATCTTCCGAGTCCATGCTTTCCGGGAGGCAGTCTGGGGATTGGCCGTCAACGGCCTCGGCCCAAGAGATGTCGCGCGTCTTTGTGCGGTCGCCATGGATTTCGGTGAGGGCCTCGGTGACCCCCGCGCCACGTTCCCAGACCAGGACCTTCTCCACGCAGGAGCAGGTTTCCACCGCCTCGTCCACCACCCCCTTGAGGTCGAGCGTTTTGCCGCGGCGCCAGCAGCCGTCGGCGCAGACCACCACCTTGGCCTCCAGGTCCTTGATGCGGTCGCGCAGGGATGTGGCGCTGAAACCCGCGAACACCACCGAAAAGATGGCGCCGATGCGCGAGCAGGCCAGCACCGTCATGGCAAGCTCGGGGACCATTGGCATGTAGATGCAGACCCGGTCGCCTTTCCCGACGCCCAAGGCTTTCAGGCCGTTGGCGACCTTGCAGGTGCCTTCCAGCATGTCCCCGTAGGAAAGCATGGAGCGGTCTCCGCTTTCCCCTTCCCAGAAGAAGGCGGTGCGGTCGCCGTGTCCGGCGGCGACATGCCGGTCGAGGCACTGGACGCTGGCGTTGAGCTTGCCGCCCAGGAACCATTTGGCGTAGGGGGGGTCCCATTCGAGGACCTGTTCCCAGGGCTTGTCCCACTGGAGTTGCTCGGCCCAGGATTCCCACCACCCCTCCCAGTCGGCGTCGGCCTTGGCCCAGATTTCAGGGTCGGAGCAGTTGGCGACCTTCCGGAAGGCTTCGGGAGGGGGGAAGCTTCGGTGTTCCTCGAGAAGGGTTTCGATGCCGGCGGAGGTCGGGCTAGGGACGGGAGCGTCCGGGACGGGGTCGACGGGGATTTCGGGGTCTGTCATGAATCTCGGGGAGAAACGCAGAGGCCGCGTTGGGCGGCGTCCACGAAGGCTACGATTTCCCCCACGGCCTGGCAGGGGTGGTCGTGGAATGCCTGGGCGGCGGTGGCCGGATTGGCGCCGGGTCCGAAAATCGCGGCCAAGGCTTTGCGGACGGCGTCCCGGTCGTCGGCGCTGAAGTCGGCTCGCCGCATGCCGATGGTGTTGGGGCCTCGCCAGCAGGCGGGGTAGGAGCCCACCACGATGGAAAAGGGAGGGGCATCGCGTGTGACCATGCAGGCTCCGCCCACCAGGGCCAGGCGGCCCACGCGGCAGAATTGGTGGACGGCGGAATTGCCGGAAAGGATTGCGCCGGCGCCCACGCGGGCGTGGCCAGCCACAAGGGCCCCGTTGACCAGCACCACGTCGTTCTCCACCCGGGCGTCGTGGCCGACATGGCTGTTGGCCATCATCATCACCCGTTCGCCCACGGTGGTGGCGCCATCCTCGGCGGTCGCCCTGTGGACGGTCACATGTTCGTGGATGCGGCACTCCCGGCCGATTTCAACCCGGGTGCGGGCGCCGTCGAACTCGATGTCCTGGGGTTCGCCACCCAGCACCGACCCGGTCCCCACGACGCAACCCTCACCCAAAGTGGTGCGGCCCAGGAGGTGGACATGGGGCAGAAGGCGGCAGCCGTCGCCGACTTCGACCCCGGGTTCGACCACGCACCAGGGGCCCACCTCGACGCCAACGCCTAGCTCCGAGCCGGGCAGAACCACGGCGGTGGGATGAATGGCTGTTTCCGGGGAGGGGGCGGTCACGCCACCCAGTCTAGAAAACCTTCCAACAACCGACCTTCCCTCCGTATGCTCTTGTAGGGTCGGTTCTTGCGGCCGCCCCCCCACTTCACTTGGCCCGTCCTCCCTTCTCCGGCAGGTCCATTCTGCCGTTTCGGGGTGTTCGCACCCCGGCCTTGGCCCTCGCAGCCGTCGGGCTTCTTGCGTCCGCTCTTCCCGCCCAAAAGGAGGCCGGATACGGCCGTTCCTATGTCATCGAGGCCGATGCGGCCTGGGTGGCCCCGGGAAAGGTGGTTGCGCCGGCGTTCTTGTCCATTCAGGACGGAGTCATCCAGGGTGTGAGTCGACAGAAACCCCGCGGTGGCGGCGGTCTTTTGGGTTTCGGGGGCGGAAGCGCGAAGGTATTGAAAGTGAAGGGCACCTTGGCCGCCGGAGTGGTGGACGCCTGGTCGGGCCTGGTTCCCGCCGCATTGGGGGATTCCCAGAACCAACCTTCCTGGGCCACGGTCGCCGATGGTCTTCCCCGGGACATGGAAGGCGCCGACCCCGGTCTTGCCGCTGAAATCCTGGCCGCTCGGAATTCCGGAATCGCCGCCGCCTTCCTGGGCAATCCCGCTTCTCAGTTGAGGCGCGGAACGGGAACTCCGGTTCTCTTCAGCGGCCGCAATCTTCCCCGGCCCGGCGGCGACGCGGCCTTGGAATTCGCCCTGGGAAGCGCAAGAAGGATGGGCGCCGGTGGACTCCTCGAATCGGACGGTTTCAAGGGTGTGTTTGAAGAGGCGGTTGAGTGGAGGGATTCGGTGGACGAGCACGTCGAGAAGATGGAGAAGTACGAGAAGGATCTGGAGGCCTACCAGGAGAAGCTCGACGAGTTCGTCGAGGAGAAGGAGAAGGAGAAGGAGAAGAAGGAGGGGGAAGAGGCCGCGGCGGCAAAGGACGAGAACGGCGAGGACGCCAAGAAGAAAGGAAAGGAGAAAAAGGACGAAATGCCCAAGCGGCCCAAGCGGCCGAAAACTCCTTCCCCCCGCACCGCGCGGAACCAGGTATTGGGGGCCATCGACGGTGATTTCCAGGTCCGAGTCCATGCCCATTCGGTGGCCGACATCCGCGCCGCCGTTGAAGTCGCGCTTGAACACCATCTTGACCTGGTGGTGGTGGGTGGCTTGGAGGCCGACCTGGTCGCTGAAACCCTCGCCGATGCCGAGATTCCCGTCATCTTGTCGATTGCAGGCGGCGGCGAACAAGACCGAGCCCTGTCCCAGCGTTGGGCCCGGCTCCAGGACGCCGGGGTCGAGGTTGCTCTTTCCAGCGGCGGGGCTCGGGGCGGTCACGCCCTGTTGTTGCTCCGAGCCGGAGAATTGGTGGCCACCGGCGCGAATTCTGACGCGGTCTGGGCTTCCCTGACCACCATCCCCGCCCGCCTTCTCGGGTTGTCCGGCAAGGCCGGCCGCCTGGTTTCGGGCGCCACCGGGTCGGTGGTTCTCTTCGAAGGCTCGAGCCCCTTCGACGCTTCCGCATCCTTCCGCTCGCACATCCCGAAGTGATTTCCACCATCCTCCTGGTCATTGCCTGCCCCGCCCCGCAGGAAACACCCACCCTGCTTCGGCCCGTCGCCGTCGTCGGCGAGGACGGAGCCCTTCACGAGGGTTGGGAGGTCGTCATCCGTGATGGAATCATCCAAGCGGTGGGCCCCGAGTTGAAGACCCCGCCGGGCGGGCGAAGTGTCCGCCTCGGAGGGATTCTCGCCCCCGGATTCGTGGATGCATGGTCGTGGTCGGGATGCGATGCGGCCGCGGAATCCCTCCGCCTTTCACCCGCATTGTTGGCCGCCGAAGGGGTGGATGTCGATTCCGACGTCTGGGAGGACCGTCTGAAAGCCGGCGTGACCACGGTTCAGCTTCTGCCCAGGCCCACAAACACTCTTTCCGGATGGGCGGCGATTGCGGCTTCGTCCGGACCCGACGACGGAGCTCCCCAGATCGTGGAAAGTCGCTCCCGGCAAGCGGTTTCCCTGATTCCCGGTCGCATAGCCGACGACCGCAAGGGTCCCCTGGGTCTTCCCGGCGCACTGGATGATTTGGCCGAAAACCTCCAGGCCGTGGACGGGGTGGGTGATGCCGGGGTTCTGGCCCTGGTCGAGGACGCCGCCGGAGTGGACGGATTTCGCTCGGTGGCCGCCGGATTGCCGCGAGCCTTCGTGGCCTTGGGCGACCCCGGCGTCTACGGGGGAATCCTCGCCGGCGACCTGGTGGCCCTGCCTGTTCCCGGAGATTCCGATTGGAATCCGCGCGGACTGGAGGTTTGGCGTCGACTCCACGAAGGCGGGGCGTGGATTGCCTTCGGCACCGGAAATCGGTCCCCGGAACGCCTGCGGTTTGCCGCCATGGCGTTTTCCAGGGCCACCGGCGACCCCGCCGCCGCCCTGGCCTCCATCACTTCGACCGCCGCCGCGGTCGCCGGCCGTTCCGACATCGGTCGCATCGCCCCGGGAGCCCGGGCCGACCTGGTCCTCTGGACCGCCCACCCCCTCGACGCCTCCGCCCGCATCATCGGCGTGATGACGGGAGGTCGCATGACCCAAGCCAATCGGTGATGAACTCCCTCCTCCTTTTCCTGCCTCTTCTTCAAGCTGGCGACCTCGTCCTGGCCGCCGACCGCCTCCATGTCGGCGACGGACGCGTGGTGGAAAACGCCATCGTGGAAATCGCCGGAGGCCGCATCGCCCGGGTTTCCACGGGTTCTCCTCCTTCTGGATCCATCCATGTCTCCGGGGCCCACATCACACCCGGCCTGGTCGACACCTTTTCCTTCATGGGAGTGGGTTCCGCCACAGTCGAGGAAAGCCGAGAAGTCACGGCCGCCCAACGGGTGTCCGACACCGCCAACCTTGCCGACCCGGCGTTCGCCCGGGCCGTGGCCCAAGGGGTGACCGCCGCCTATCTTTCCCCCGACTCGCTGAATGTCATCGGGGGGCTGGGCGCGGTGGTGAAGACTTCCGGCGGCCGCGTTCCAGATCTATTCGCCCCTCAGGGTTCGGGAGCCAGGGTGGTGGATTCCGCCGCCGCCTTGAAAATCACCCTCTCCTCGGATTCCTCGTCCGGCAATCACACCGGGCACCGGAGAAGCCTGCATGGCCGTCGACCCACCACCCGGATGGGCACGACCTGGGTTCTGCGCAACGCCTTCCACAAGGCCGCGGGCTGGGCCGCCGCCGGGCGGGCTGGCGAGGCGGTTCCGGCCCATCCTGATTACGAGGTCCTGGTGGCCGCGATGGAGGGTCGCATTCCAGTCAGGGTTCAAGCTCGCCGTACCCACGATGTCCAAACGGCGCTCCGGCTCCAGAAGGAATTCGGATGGCCGCGCATGGTCGTGGAGGAGGGGACCGAGGCCTACCTCTGCGCCCACCTCCTCGCCGAGGCCGGCATTCCCGTCGCCAGCGGCCCCGTTTTTGACGACATCACCCGGTCCATCGCCGCCGGGCCCTCCCTGGATGAATTGCGTTTCATGGCCGACCCCCCGGCTGTCTGCTGCGAAGACCGGGGCGACGACCACGAACACGATGGAGGCTTCATTCCCGTCGACAGCTTCGCCTTCGACCTGCTTCTGCTGACGGCCCCCCGCTACGAATCCGCGAGCGGTTTCCTGAGAGGGCGCAGGACGGAGGCCCGGAAAGCCACACCCGCCTTGGCCCGTCTCCTTGACGAGGCCGGCGTCGTCCACACTTTCGGGGCCGGCGAAGGCCACCAGGCTGTCGACGGTGAATCCTCTCTGATTCACCAGGCTCGGATTGCGGTGCGCAACGGGCTCGACCCCGACACCGCCCTTCGCATGGCCACCCACGACGCCGCCCGGCTGCTCGGCCAGGGGGACCGTTTCGGACTGGTCCGTTTCGGCTACGACGCCGACCTGGTGCTCTGGTCCGGCCCTCCGATGAGCGCCTCCTCCAAACCTCTTCTCGTCCTCGTGGACGGGAAGCCCGTCACCGACATCCAGCTCGTGAAGTGATGAAAACCCCAACCCTTCTTCTCACCCTTCTTCCGATTCTCGCCGTCGCGGCCCCCGCCCAGGAGGGCAATGTCGCGGTGCGCGCCGGTCGGCTCCTGACCCCCGACGGTGTCATCGAAAACGGAACCCTGGTCATTCGGGGGGGCGTCATCGAGGCGGTCGGCGGACCCGACCTGGAAGTTCCCTTCGATGTGCTTCTGCACGAATTCCCGGAGGCAACGGTCTTTTGCGGTTTCGCCGAGGCCCACTCGTCCTTGGGGCTCGACCGAGCCAATGAAAATGTGGCGGTGGCCCCCTTCCTCGACGTGAAGGATTCCATCGACCCTTCCTCCTTCTACTTCGAGGATGAATTGCGGGGCGGAACCGTCGCCATCGGGGTGATTCCAGGAAACAGCTGCGTCATCGGCGGCCGAGGGCGGGTGCTTTCTCCTGCCGGCATGACGGTCGAGGCCATGACCTTGGATGACGCGATGGGCATGAAGATGGCCATCGGCCCGAAACGGGGTTGGAGCCGAAGCGCCCAATTGGCGGAATTGCGTGAGGCCACCGACAGGCTCGACCACGCCCTCGAGGCCCTGGGCCGGAAGTTGCTGGATGACGGGGAACTTCGCAAGGACCGCGAGCGGGCTCTGGAAGAACTCGAGGACGAGGAGGACGACGGCGACCGCTGGGACAGCCTCGGTGGATTCGTCCGCTACGGCCCCGATTTCCCCGGGAAGGCACTCATCGCCGAGGAGGACCTCGACGACGCTCAGCGCGGCCTGGTGGACATCCTCAACGGCGACGAGCGGATTTGGCTCTGGTGCCCCGGCCCCAGCGACATCTACCACGGCAAGAGTTGGGCCGAAGAGCATGAGCTGGTCGAAAACGTGGTTTTCGTGGTGCGGTCGGGGGCTTGGAAGGCTGCCGAAATGATTGCCGAGACCGGGCGCCCCGTGGTTCTCATCGACGGCCCCTGGCATGTCGAGACCGACCCGCTGACCCACGAGGAAGTCCGCACTTTCGCCCCCCTCAAGTTTCACGAGGCCGGGGTGGCTTTCGCCCTGGGAAGCCAGAAGGGCCGGATGGGACCCGATCGCCTTTCATGGCAGGCCGCGACCTGCGTGCGGGAGGGGGTTCCGCCAGGGGTGGCCTTGGCTTCGGTGACCACGGTTCCGGCCCGGCTCTGGGGCCTTGAGGACCGGGTCAGCCGCCTGGCCGAAGGCGCCGACGGAAGTTTCGTGGTCCTGTCCGGCGACCCACTCGATTTCAACTCCCAAGTTCTCGAAGTCTGGGTGCGGGGAGATCAGGTTTACGACCGTGAGGGGGATGAAAGGCTCCAAAGGCTTCTGGAGGGCAAGCAGGAGTGAAGTTGATGCGCGTTTTCGCCCTCCTCGGAGGGTTGGCAGGCTTGGCAGGTCCCGTTTTCGGGGCCCAGGAGGCCCCGGTCATCTACAAGGCGGGCGACCAGGTCCTGGTGGTGGAGGACGGGAAATTTGCCGGGGCCGGGGAAGGCGAGCTTCCCCTATTCGCCGAGGTGGTGGATTTCGGCCCCGACGCGGTTTTCGCTCCCGGGCTGGTCGCCGCCGACAGCCCCTGGACCGGGTCCGGGGGCCAGGGGGACCACGCTCTTGGCGCCCATCGACGGGCCTTCGATTCCTTCGACCCCTGGGCGGACATGACCTCCGTTCTCGAGCACGGGGTCACCACCGTCTATCTGTCACCCGACCGCTCGCGGCTGGTCGGCGGCCGCGGCGCCGTGGTCAAGACGGCCGGGGAAAACAGGGTCCTGCGCGAGGTCGGCGACCTTCGGGTTTCCCTCCACGATGAGGCCCTGTCGCCGCCGGATTTTTACCGGCCTCCGATTCCGCCCACGACGGAAAACCCTCTTCTCCCCGCCCAGTTTCAACCCGCTTCCACCCGGGCCGGAGCTCTTCTCGCCCTGCGTACCAGCGGCGCGTCGGCGCTCGCAGGGGAGGGTGGTTTCGACCCCCATCTTTCCGCTTTCGGATCTTTCCTTGCCGAGAAGGGAACCCTGAGGGTTTCAGCGTCCGAAAGGGAGGCGGTGGCCGGTGCGCTTGCCCTGGCCCGGCTCTGGAATCTTCCCCTCCTTGTTGAAGGCGGCCGCGAGGCCGGTGGGGAGTCCCTTCTTCGTCGATTGGCTTCCGAGCGGGCCCGGGTCATCTTCCGCGTCCCCCTCAGGTTGGGTTTTGGTGGCGGTGGTGAAACCCCCGACCCCGACACCCTGGCCCGGTTCCACGAAGCCGGTGTTCCCGTTGCCGTGGTCCCCGGGAGGCAGGGCCATTGGACCTGGTTGCTCGAAGCCGCATCGGCTGCGGTGGGCCTTGGCCTGCCCGAGGATGTCGCCTTGGCGGCGATTTCCCAGGAAGCGGCCAACGCCCTCGAAGTGGGGCACCGGGTAGGTTCTCTGGGCACTGGAAAGGACGCGGATTTCCTGGTCCTTGACGGTCCAGCCCTCGACCCCGCGACTTCCGTTCGCAAAGTCTTCGTGGACGGCGCATTGGCCTGGGAACGCGACTCCGCAACAGACCCCGGCACCGTGGTCCGAGGCGGCACCCTCTGGACCGGGGAAGGCCCCCCGATTTTGGGAGGCGTCGAGGTCCTGCTTCGGGACGGCAAGGTGGTTGCCGCGGGTCACCGGGTTCCCCATCCAGCGGGCGCGCGCCTTGTGGACACCGGCGCCGACTCCCACCTCACTCCCGGCTTCATCGATTCCCGCGGTTTCCTGGGAATCGGCAATTCCAGGGTGGATTTGAAAACGCCCCTAGGCAGAACCGCCGCCGGTTCTCTGTTCAAGGAATCTTGGCGCGAGGTCGCCCGGGGAGGGGTCACCACCATGGTGGTGGGCTCCTCGCGGATTCCGGCTGAAGGGGCGCGGGCCCGAGCGCTGAAGACCGCCGCGGTCCTGCCGGAAGACGCTTGGATTCAGGACCGCAGCGTGGTCTTTTTCGACCTGCGGGGGGGCGACCACGCCGACCGATCCGCCAAGCTCGAGCGGGCCCTCGACCGCGGAAAGAGCTATGCCGAGAAATGGAAAAAACACCGCGACGAGAGGGCCAAGTGGGAAAAGGAGGATGTCGCCAAGAAGGTCGGCGCAACCACAGAGACCGAGGCCCAGTTGAGGTCCCGGCTCGCCGGAGAAGGTGTGGTTGAAGAGAAAGAGGAGGAGGTCGAGGAGGAAAAGGAGGGCGAAGAAACAGAGGAAGAGGAAAAGGAGGTGGACAAGATCAACGGCCTCTGGGAGGCGGTCATCGAGCATGAAATGCTTCCCGAGCCCATCACCATCCATGCCCAGCTTCATCACGAAGGCGAAGTCCTGACCGCCATGTTCAGTTCCCCAGACGACCCGTCCGAGGAGATGGCGGAATTGGAAGGCACCTGGAAGGACCCCGAGGCCCGCTTCGAGGTTTCCACCGACTTCGGCCCGGTCATCGGGGTCGCAACCCTGGATGCCCCAGACCACATGAATTGCCATATCGAGTTCGGGCCCATCGGCGCGGTGGATTTCGAGGCCGTGCGCACGGAAATCGAAGAGGCTGGTGCCGCCCCCCTCAAGCGCAAGAAAAAAGAGGATGATGGTCCTCAACCTCCCTCGGTGGACCCCAAGCTTGAAGGGATGCGGGACCTTTTGGAGGGTCGAGGGGTGGCCATCGTGGCGGCCGATCGGAGCGACGAAATCCGCCTCGCCCTCAAGGCCTTCGGGGGGCGCAAGATTCCCGTCCACATCCTGGGCGGCAAGGAAGCCTTGAGCCTGGCATCCGAATTGACCGCGGCAGGCGCCGGGGTCGTGGTCTCCACCAAGATGGTGGACCAGGATGAGGATGGCGACTGGTTCGTTCCTTCGGCGCGGCTTCACGAGGCCGGGGTCGCTTCCTCCTTTCAATCCGGCTCCCAGGGTGGAGCCCGCTGGATGGCTCCGGTGTTGTCCATGGCTGCCCGACACGGATTGGGCACCGAACAGGCGTTGGAAAGCCTGACCTCGGGCGCCGCCCGGATGCTCGGCCTGGATTCCAGGGTCGGTCGGCTCGCGCCGGGCCTGGACGGCGACCTCGTCGTCCACAGCGGCCCGCCGCTCGACCTCCGCACACGCATCTTGCGGGTTTTCGTGAACGGGCAGGAGGTGCCCGGGGAATGACCCCTCTCTTCCTGGTCGTCGGTCTTTTCTCCTTCCAGGAGCAGGACCCCGGCGTTCAGCTGTTCGCCGCCGCCAAGGTCTTCACCGCCGCGGAGGCCGGAATCATCGACCACGGCATGGTGGCCGTCCGGGATGGCAAGGTTGCCTGGGTTGGGAAGGCCTCAGATTCTCCCTATGGGTCCGAACTCGAAATCCAGGATTTGGGGAATGTCTGGCTCGTCCCCGGCCTCCACGAACCTCACAGCCACGTGGCGGGGTCCCTGCGCGACCTCAACGACAACGTCGGCCTGACAAACCCGGGCCTCGACGCCTACGCCACCCTCGACCCGCGCAATCCACTGCTCCTGGATGCGGTTGCAGGAGGGGTGACCACCGCGCTGCTGATTCCCGGCTCGGGTTCGAACATGGGAGGCTTCGGCTCGCTGGTCAAGACTTCAGCCCGCACGGTCGAGGAAATGGTGGTGCGCGACCCGGGCTCGCTGAAGGTCGCCCAGGCCGGCAACCCCGAGCGCTGGGGGTACGGGGTAGGTCGCGCCCTCATGAACTGGAACACCCGGGGAACCCTCCAGAGGGGCCTGGCCCATGCAGGAGAAATGGAAGACGGGACGGCTTCCTCCGACCCCCGTTGGCGAAATTTTCCCGGCCTGCGTTCGGGCGAGGTTCCGGTGAGCGTCCACACCCAGGTCTACCAGGTGGTGTTGCAGACCCTCACCATGCTCAAGCGCGACCTCGGCTTGAAGGCTTTCGTGGACCACGGAACCTTTGACGGCTACAAGACCGGTTTCCTGGCGGCCGAGCTTGGGGTCCCGGTCATGAACGGTCCCCGCCAGGTCTGGCACGACCGTTCCCGCAACCGCATCCAGGGCTGCGCCGCTGGCTGGGCTGAGGCCGAGGGTCTCATTCTCGGCTACAACACCGACGCACCGGTGATCCCCCAGGAGGAGCTTCCCTTCCAGGCGGCGATGGGGGTCCGATACGGGGCCGGCACCGATGTTTCTGCCCTGGAGGGAATGACCACCAATGCGGCCCGGGCCCTTCTCTGCGAGGACATTTCAGGCTCCCTGCGGCCGGGCTTGGACGCCGACCTTGTGGCCTGGACCGGAAGCCCCGTCGACCCTCGGTCCTGGGTGCGGAAGGCCTGGGTGCGGGGTGAACTCGTCTACGACGCCGAGGAGGACGGTCGGAGGTTCTGACCATGCTGGGTCTTCTTCTCGCGGCTCCGCTTTTCCAGGAGGGCATCGTTCTGGATGTCGGCGTCGCCCTGACCATGGACGACCGACGGGTCATTCACAATGCCCGCATCCTGGTCGAAGACGGCCGGATCCTGGCCGTCGGGTCGCGGGAGGATTTGGAGGCCCCGGAGGGTTGGCAGAGGCTGGAGTGGCTCGATTCCATCGCCTTTCCGGGCGGGGTCGACCTCCACTCCCACNNTGGGGCGACATCAACGACATGGTGAACCCAGACAACCCCGAGCTGCGCGTTCTCGACACCGTGGTCCCCTGGAACTTCGACTACCGCACCGGTTGCGCGGGAGGGGTGACCACAGTCAACGCGATTCCAGGGTCCGGCACCAATATTTCCGGAGCCGGGGTGCTGGTGAAGCTGAAGAACACCCTCGAGGTGGACGACGCGGTCCTTCGGAATCCAGGTTCGGTCAAGGTGGCCCAGGGTTACAACCCCGAGCGGGGGGGCGGCGACCTGGGAGCCACGCGGATGGGAATGTGGTGGATGTTGCGATGGTGGCTCGACCGGGCGCGGGAGGAGGCGGAAAACCCCGACCCCGACGACCCTTCAGTCGCCCATATCGCCGGCATCTTCCGGGGCGAATACCCCTTCCTGGTTCACACAGCCGGCGCCCGCGACACCTACGGAACGGTGCGCATGTTTCATCTTGAGGCCGGGGTCCCGGTCATCGTCAGCCACGGTTCCTTTTCCGGCTACATGGTGGGCGAAGCCATCGCCAAGACCGGCGTCAGCCTGAACATCGGTCCCCGGAACTTCGACGCTCGTTTTCATGCCCGCAACCAATTCCGTGGCCTAGTCGAGGCTTTTGAAAGCGCAGGCAACACCAACATTTCCGTGCAAACCGACGCCAATGTCATCCCCCAGGAGGAATTCATCTTTCAGGCCACCATCGCCGAGCGGTTCGGGTGCTCGACCTGGACCGCGTTGGAATCCATCAACTCCGACCCCGCCAGCCAGATTCTCGCCGCCGACCGCATCGGCCGCCTGATTCCCGGGCTCGACGCCGACATCGTCGTCAAGGCGGGCTCGCCCCTCGACCCACGCTCGCCAGTCCAGATGGTTCTGGTGGACGGGGAAATCACCTACGACATCCGCGAGGCCCAGCTCTACTAAGCATGCTCTCCGCTCTTCTTCTTGCTCCCGTCTTCTTCGCTCCATTCCAGGAGGACGAAGCTCAAGCCCCCCGAGGCCGGGCCCTCGTTTTTCGGGTGGACCGCATCGAGACCCTGGACGGGGAGGCCCTCGAGAATGCGGTGGTCCTGGTGCGGGAGGGCATCATCGAGAAGATGGGCCGAGCGGTGGTGATTCCCGACCGGGCCGTTGTGCACGACTTGCGCGGCCAGGGATCCGTCCTCATGCCGCCCTTGGTTTTGGGGCACGCCGGGTTCCTGGTTGAGGACTCGCGCGGTTTCGGTCGCAACAGCCGTCACACCGCCTCCGATTCCCTTTGGCTGGATGAGGACACCCTCGAGGACCTCCGCGCCGAGGGGGTTCTGCTCATCGGGGTCGATCCTCCCGGTTCAGGAATTCCCGGCCGCACCTCGGTCATTTCCTCAGTTTCTGAATCGCCGCGTCCCGAACCCGTCATCGGCGACCTTCACCTGAAGGTGACCCTGGACGCCAGCACCCGGGGCAAGGATGCCGTCCGGGACGCTTTCAAGAACGCCGAGGAGGCCATCCAGAAGGAATCCGATGCCAGGGCCGCGTGGGAAAAGGCGCGCAAGGAATGGGAGGAGAAGGAGAAGAAGAAGGCCGAGGATGCCAAGAAGGCGGGCGAAGACAAGAAGAAGGGAGAGGGGAAGAAGGCCGCCGAAGGCAAGCCGGAAGATGGAAAGAAGGGGGCGGGGGAGGAGGAGAAAGCTCCGCCCGAGGAATTCACCCCTCCAGAAATTGGTGCCGACCTGGAACCCATCGTCGAATGGGTCCAGGGAAAGCGGGTCGCTGAAATCTGGCTCGACAACGCAGCCGAATGGTTGCATTGGAGGGAAGTCATCGGTGACCGTGAGCATGCCCGCGGAATCGTCTTCCGCCACGGCCAAACCACGAACCTGTTCGAGATCGCGGATGGTGTCGCCGAGGCCGGGGTGCGGGTGGACCTGCCAGCCCGCATGAGCTTCCTCCCCTACACCCGCCTGCGCTGCAATCTTCCGGCCGAATTCCTGGCTGCAGGAGTGGAAAACCTGACCTTGTCCCCGGCATCCGATTCCCTCACCGGGGTTCGCGAGTGGCGCGCCCGATTGGCCCACCTCGTTGCGGAGGGCCTCGACCGCAGCGCCGCCCTGAAAGCCGTCACCGTCGGGCCAGCGGTATCCCTGGGCGTCGAGGACCGGGTGGCTCCCCTTGCATCCGGCGGCAAGGCCAACTTCATGGTCCTGGATGGCGATCCTCTCGATCCGGTTTCCCAGGTTCGTTTCCTGGTGGCCGACGGCGAAGTGGTCTGGGACCGCTCCAAGGAGGAGGACGCATGATGCTGGCCCCGTTTTTCCTACTTTTCCCCGTTCTCCAAGAGGAGACTCCTCCGCCCGAGGTTCCGGCCCCTGCCGAGGAGGAAACGACGGAGGAAATCGTCGAGGACCCCGAGGAGGAGGCTGACGAGGAAGAAGAGGAGGAGGCCGAGGAGGAAAGTCCCTACCTCGCCATCGTCGGGGGACGGGTCCACACCGTGACTCGGGGCACTCTTCCGCGCGCCACCGTCCTGTGCAAGAACGGGCGCATCATGAAGATTGGCTCGCGGGTGCGGGTCCCCGAAGGCGCTCGGGTTATCGACGCCAAGGGACACCATGTCTATCCAGGCCTGGTGGCCGTGAATTCCAGCGGCGTGGTTTCGGGCAGCGGTACCGGAATCCGGGATTCCTTCGACCCCTTCTCCATCAATGTCGATCTGGCCCTGGCGGGGGGCATCACGACCGTTCAGGCAGGCAACGCCGTCGCCAAGCTCACCCGCGGCTCGCTGGACGGCCTGCTCACGGCCAACGGTCCCTGGGTGACACTGTCCTACACCTCGACCTCTCCCGGCGGACGACGCGGCTTGCGGGCAAGCCTGGACAAGGCCCGCGACCACATGCGCGCCGCGCGCGAGCACGAGCTCGACCCCGACCCCGACAAGGGGGACCCGCCTTCGGACAAGGAGGTCGACAGCAACCACCTCGCTCTTCTGCGGGGCGAAAAAACGGCCCGCTTCAACGCGTCCGGGCTCAAGGACCTTCTGGCGGTCTGCGACTTCCTCGAGGAATACCCAATGAAGTCCGTGGTCTGGGGGGGGCAGGAAGCCTGGGCCTGCGCGGGTCGTCTAGGCCGCACCGGAACCTCTCTCGTGATTTCCCCGCGCGCCAAGCGCCAAGCCGACTCCCGGCTCAACAGGGACAGCGGCTGGAGCATTGAAAACGCCGCCATCCTTCATGCGGCCGGAATTCCCTTCGCAATCATTCCCAAGCGAGCCTCCATCGACCGGGGTGGCATCGCCGGGCGCGACCTCCTGGCCCTGGCCATGGAGGCCGCCTTCGCAATTCGCGGCGGGTTGCCTCAGAAGGAGGCCCTCAGGGCCCTCACCATGGACGCCGCCGGAATCCTGGGCGTGTCGGACCGGGTGGGTTCCCTGGAAACCGGCAAGGATGCCGACATCATCGTCTGCGACGGCGACCTTTTCGACTACCGCACCTTCGTCCAGTGGGCGGTGGTGAATGGCAAGGTGGTCTACGACAAGGCGACGGCCCCTTACTTCGCCCACATCCGCCCGAGGGAAAGCCAGGACTAGACCAAACCGGGAGCGTCGTCATAATTGGGGAGCGACCGGCATCCCCCGATTCCTCCGGTCACCCTCTCCCCCTTGGCCAACCCCATCCTCAAGGAAGGCACACGCGCCCCTGCCTTCACACTCCCCTCCCAGAACGGGAAGGTTCGACTGACCGAACATCGAGGACGCTGGGTGGTGGTCTATTTTTATCCCAAGGACGACACTCCCGGCTGCACCACCGAGGCCTGCGCCTTTCGCGACCTCAAGAAAGAATTTGAAAAGGAGGGCGCCGTGGTTGTGGGGATTTCTCCCGACGACAGGGACTCTCACATTCGCTTCGCCGAAAAGTACGACCTCTCTTTTTCCGTTCTCGTGGACCGAGATGCTCGAGTGGCCAACAAGTACGGCGCCTGGCGCGAGAAGAAGAATTACGGCCGCACCTATCTGGGCATCGTCCGCTCCTCCTTTCTGGTTGACCCGTCGGGGAAGATTGTTCGCATTTGGGACAATGTTCGCGTGAAGGGTCATGTCGAAAAGATTCTCGCCACGCTCCGCGAGGAGCGGGCCGGCTGAGAAATGAGCGGGGAGTTGCGCCGCTGGCTTCAGAAAGCTGGCGGAGAGCATGGGCCCTCGGACGCCCGCAATCTGAGCTCGAGTGAGGCTCAGGAAGTTTGGGACACTCTGGTGGACGACCAGGCCGACCCAGTTCTGATTGCCTCCTTTTTTTCCTGCCTGCGAAGCAAGGGGACCTCGTCCGACGAACTCGTCGGCTTCGCCCGGGGCGCGCGCAGTTACTTGGAATTCCCCGAACTCCCCGAGGGCGCGGTCGTCCTGGGGACATCCAGGTTGGGGAAGAAGACCCATCCTCCCCTGGGTTTGGCGGCCGCCGCAGCGGCCGTGGCCAGCGGGACCCCGGTCCTGATTCAATCGGCGCCCCATGCCGAAGGGGAGGGCATCACTTTGGCCGACCTTTACGACCGCCTCGTCGGACCGGTGGAAAGTGATGGTGCGGCGGTGGGAAACGACCTTGCCTCCCACGGGCTCGCCTGTTGGAGGCCGACCTCGGCCGACCCCTCTTGGGAGGTTCTTCTGGATGTGGAGGACCGCATGGGTTTGCGATGCCTGCCCGACATCGTCTGCAAGCTCCTGGCCCCCCCCGGAAGTCGGGTTCTGGTGGCATCCCGTCCGGGTCCGGTTCTTGCGCTTGCCGGAGACACTCTCGCCGCGCTGGGTCACCACAACGCGGTGGTTCTGCAGGGCCTGGAAGGTTCCATCGACCCCGCAGTTTCCTCTTCCACTCGCGGAATGGAACTTTCCGAAAGCGGCAAGAGCCCGCTTCGGCTCGAACCCGGAGATTTCGGCCTGGCTTGCGCCGGCGAGCCCCCCCAGATGCACGAGAATCGATTGGAAGCCGCGGTTCTCGCCCAGGAAGAAGCCTTGCTCAACACGGAGGGCCCCGCTCTCGCCTGCGTCCTTCTTTGCGCGGCTCTCATCCTGCGCCTGGGAGGGCGGACCCGCGACCTGGCGGGTGGAGTGGGCATGGCCCGCCAAGCCATCGAATCCGGGAAGGCCGGTTCCGTTCTGGAGGGGCTCAAGAAGGGCTGAGCCATCCTTCAAGGAGTTTTCGGAAGCTCGATGTGCCCTCAGGGGTACCTTTTTCCCTTCTTTCCACGGTGAAACCCTTGGCACGACCTTTGCACTGGAAAAGACCCATGCGCCGCCTCTTCTTCGTCCTCACCGTCCAGACGATCGTGGGGGGGGCATGCGTTTTGGGGGAACCCGCCGCCGTTGCCGACCAGCCCCCCCGCCTGTTGCAGGTATCCGAGGCAATCTGGACCGGTGGCCAGCCCTCGGGCTTGAAGGCCTTCCAGTACCTGGCGGCGCAAGGGGTTCGCACGGTGATTTGCGTGGACGGGGCGATTCCCGATGTCGCTTCAGCGCGGGCCGCCGGTCTGGAGACGGTCCACATCCCCATGCGTTACGACAAGGTTTCGGCTCCGATTCTTCAATCCATCGTCAAGGTGTTGCGGGAAAAGTCGGGGCCATGGTTTTTCCATTGCCACCATGGAACCCATCGTGGGCCAACGGCTGCCGCTCTCGCTCTTCGTGAACGGACGGGCTGCGGAGCCGAAGAGGCGGCCCGGGTTCTTGAGAAAGCGGGGACCAACCCCGGATACCTTGGCCTCTGGCAGGCGGTGGCTGATTTCCAAAGCCCCACCGACATCTCCGCGGCCCCGGCCCTGGTCGAAGTGGCTCGGGTCGCCGATTTCACGGCGGCCATGGCGAGAATCGATCGGATTTGGGACCGGGTGGAGGATTGCCGCAAGGAGGATTGGGAAATCCCGCCCAATCATCCGGATATCGACCCTGCCCGGGAAACCCTCATCCTTCTCGAAGCCTTCGAAGGTCTTCAGGTTCCGGGGGTCGGGCCGGCGGCTGAAGACCCTGCCTTCCCTCGTGCGCTGGACCAGGTTCGACAAAGGGCGCGGATCCTGCATGCGGCGGTCCTGAAGGGAGACCGGGAGAAGGCGGACGCGGAGTTCCGCTCAGTGAAGAGGGCCTGCCTTTCCTGCCACCGAACCTGGAGGGAAGCTCCCGTTCGGCTCGAAAGTTCGACGCGAGGAAACCCGCTCTAGTACTCGGCGTACGGTTTCCCGCCCGCGTCCAGGCCGGTCAAGTTGGCCCGGATTTCACCCGTGTCGGGGACGAAGACCCAACCGGAAGTACCATTGAAGACCGGGCGACCCCATCCCTTGGGCATCACGCGGACGGTGGCCATTTGGTTGACTGGATTCTCTGGAATGGAGGCAAGATGTCGAGGAGCCAGCTTCGAGGCCAAGGTCGCCCCATCCTCGATGGCCACTAGGGCCTCGGAGCCGGCTTCAAGTTCGAGACGGAAGAGGGCTCCGCGGAGGAGGCTCAAACCGTCCTGGATTCCCTGGTCGGATTCGGATGCGGACCCGAAGGCCGGAAGGGCGGCCAGACTGGCCGTCAAAATCACCGCAGCAGCGAGGGCGCCGCTTTCCAGGATAGGGAGATGTTGGTTTGCCATGGGTTGGTCTCATGCTCTTATCGGCGGATTTGCGCATTTTTCTTGAACTCTTCTTGATTCTATAAGCCGCTTAAAGGAAAAGACTTATGGCATCTGCCCCCTGAATTGTCTTCGCAATGGCTTGCCACAGCCCCTTTTTCTCATTACTTTCCCCGCCTTGAGGCCGAAAACCTCCCCGCGGAGGTTCTGCTTCAAGGAGTCCCCGAAAAACCGGGAAGGGCGCAAGCCATGAAACTCGTCATCGCAGAAAAACCAAGCGTGGCCAAAGATTTGGCTCGCGTTTTGCCTGGGAAATTCGCCCAACACGACGGGTACTGGGAAGGCAAAGAGCACCTCATCACTTGGGCCATTGGTCATATGTTGGAGTTGGGTGCTCCAGAGGATTACAACCCGGATCTTTCCGGCTGGTTGATTTCTGACTTACCAATTATCCCGGATGAATTTCTTCGAAAGCCTCGCCAAGGCATGACCAAGCAGTTGAGGTTGATTAAGAAGTTAGCTCACCGAGATGACGTTACAGCTTTGATTAACGCCTGTGATGCGGCTCGGGAAGGAGAGTTGATTTTCCGAGAAATTGAGGCCTATGCCAATGTAGAAAAGCCGTCTTTGCGGTTGTGGCTACAGTCCATGACCCGAGAGGCTATCGAAGGTGCTTTTGCCGAGTTGCGGCCATCTGAAGAATTTTCCGGTCTTGCCGCGGCGGCCTACTCTCGGTCGGAGGCGGATTGGTTGATTGGTATTAATGCTACGCGAGGGATTACTAAGCGCCTGAAGGGCCGCCGGGAAAAAGGAGTGTGGTCGGCTGGGCGTGTGCAAACGCCTACCTTGGCTCTTCTGGTGCACAGAGAATTGAAAGTGCTGGCACACGTGCCGGTCCCTTTTTGGCGGCTAAAGAGTACATTTGAAACAAATGGCCATGAATATGTCGCGAGATACCAAAAGGCGCGCTCTGGCAAAGATGTAGAGAAGATTTGGGAAGAGTCTGATGCCAAGGCACTTTTGGAAGCATGCCAAGGGGCGAAGGCGAATGTGTCGGAAAAGGTGTCGAAGAGCACGCGTAAAGTGCCGCTTCTTTACAACATAACTGGCCTTCAGAAAGCCGCTAACTCACGGTTCGGAATGTCCGCAAGGCGAACTTCGAACGCAGCCCAGAGGCTTTACGAGGGTCATAAGGTGTTGAGCTATCCAAGATCGGATTTCACAGCACTTCCTGAGGACTATGGTGAAACGGTAAATGATCTTCTCACCTTGTTGTCTTCCGCAGACTTGGGCGCCTGTTTCAGCGACGGTTCGAAGCACCAGGAGATTTCTGAGGCGGCGTCCTTGATTTTGCGTGACGGGCGAAAGAATGATGCGCGGAATTTTGACAATAAAAATGTTGGTGACCACTACGCCATCATCCCAACAGGTATTCCAGAAGTTGTCTTAGGTGGTGATGACGCCAAAGTTTTTGACTTGGTTTTGCGCCGATTCTGCGCAGCTTTCATGGGACCAAGCACATGGGAAAATGTCACAAGAGAAACGGTTGTACCGTCGGCGGATGCCCTCTTTTTCACCAAATCCAGCCGTTTGACTGTTCCGGGTTGGCAAGCGGTTGACAATGTTCCGAAACCTTCGGATGTATTGCCAAGTCTGGGTGTGGAGCCTGGAGAAGTGGCGGCTGGCAAGGTTGTGCATGTTGATTCGGCGGCGGACCAAACCCCTCCACCGAAACGCTACACCGAAAGCAGCTTGTTGACTGCAATGGAAAGAGCCAGCGACCTTGACATCGAAGCTTGGGAGAGCATTGATGATGAAGAAGTCCTTGAGGCGCTCAAGGGCAAAGGGCTGGGCACAGCTGCGACTCGTGCGGACATTATTGAGGGCTTAATTACCAAAGGGTATTTGCACCGAAGTGGAAAAACTCTGCGAGCGACAGCTAAGGGGATTACCTTAATTGACTTCTTGGAGCGTCTACAGGCAGACTTTTTGGCCAAGGCTGAGCTGACGGCAGAAATGGAATCACATTTGCATCAAGTTGAGCAAGGGACCATGGATAGTCAGGTTTATATGGAGGAGGTTCGGAATTCAGTACGCGATGTTGTTAGCAAGCTGCAACGATTTGATTATCCGGATCTTTATAAAGATGAAGAGCCGGTTGGGGTTTGCCCGAAAGATGGGAGGCCTATTTTGGAGGGACTAAAAGGTTATCGATGCAGTAAAGAGGACGAGGCAGATTGGTTCCAGTTGAAGATTAAGCACGTTGGCAAAGGTGCACCGGTTACTTTGAAAGAGGTTTCAGAAGAATTAGCGAATAAAGCATTGGAGCTGGACGGTGTAGTTTCATCTGAAGCGGACCCCAAGCGAACTAACGCGACAATTGCGATTCAGAGGGATTTCCGCGGGCCAGATGAGGGTTTTTGTACACAGTTAGAGGCTTTGGCTGAGGTTATACCCGACGGAATTTTGGTGGAGTGGAAAGCCACTATGAAGGACCCTGAAGTTTGCGGTTACACCGTGTGGAAAGAATTTCGTGGGCGTTACATGAATCGCCCTGTTGTGCAGAAGGTTTTGAGTGAGAAAGAATCTGGAATTTTGGATGGCTTTGTCAGCAGCTATGGCCAAGCTTATGCGGGAAAAATCCGCATGGGTGAGGAGTTCAAATTAGATTTTGAACCAGTTAAGGGCTACAAAGGCTCGGACGACGCAGGAGCGGTTTCGCCGGAGTTGATTTCTTATGAAGTGGACGAAACGTCTTGGATAGCTTGTCCAAAATGTGACGGTGGGTCCATTGTTGAGAGTTCTACGCACTTTGAATGCACGGGCGAGGGAGAAGCGGATGGCTGCGGATTGATGATGCCTCGAACAGTTTGTCAGCGGGAAATGACTCGCGATGATCTTGGTCCTTATTTCTTGGCTGGTGGAGCCACTGATTGGATTGAAGATTTTATTTCCCGTAAAGGTCGTCCGTTTACAGCCCGCTTAGTGCGCAAACCCAACGGTCGGCATGGATTTGAATTTAAGCCACGAGAAGCTGGACCGAAGAAAGTTACCAAGAAAAAATCCACCAAAAAGAAGGCGACTAAGAAGAAAGTGACCAAGAAAAAAACTTCGCCTTCTCACTCTGACTCATGAGCCTGACAGACCTCGCCCGTCAGGCGGCGGAGAAAAGTTATTCTCCGTACAGTGAATTTGCAGTGGGGGCAGCGGTGGAATGGGCTGATGGCACAGTGACCACGGGTACAAACGTCGAAAATAAAAGCTACGGTTTGACCCAATGTGCAGAGCGGAGCGCAATTACTGCCGGGATTGGCCAAGGTCTACGCGAAATCACCGCGGTGGCTGTTTGGGTCAATGAAGATCAACCGGCATCCCCCTGTGGGGCTTGCCGCCAAGTGTTGAATGAGTTTTCCTCCCCCGAAGACTGTGTTTCGGTAGTTCTGGCCTGTCCAAGCGGTGAGAGAAATACCACTTTGGCCGAACTATTGCCGGATTCTTTCTGAGTCATCAAAAAAGTAATCGCCGGGCTAGTACAAATCATTTGGTATGCTGAATGAAGGTGCAAATGAATTCTCCCTACCGCAACTCCATCGGCGAACGCTTGAAAGCTCTCGTTTCGGTCGGATTATTTGCGGCAACTTTTGTGGTGTTGCTTCCTTGGCATATTGCCAGCGAACATCACCATGATTTTCCAAACGAAACCACCGGCCATTGCGTCGGCGTTTCTGAGGAAGGGACGGATGACCATGAAAGGGCCCACACTTTTGCAGAGCATGATTGGTCTGCATTGCCCGGGAGTAAATCTCAAAACGCGAGTGATTCTTTGGTGTTGGGTGTCGTTGCTGTTGAATCATCTTTTCATCTTTCATGGATCCAACAAGGCGGAATCAACCGTGGTGATTCTCTTCGGCTACGCTTCCCATATTTAGAAGTTTTTCGCTTACGCGGGCCACCTCTTTCCTGACTTATACCCAGTCGTGCCTGTAAGCACGGCAAATCCGCATTCAGCTCACCATTTCATTTTGGTGAATGAATACTCCACAAGTCACCAAAGAAACCATGTCCCGAAATCCGCACCCACTCCTTTTCCTAAGTTGGATGAGCCTTTGCCTCGTAGGCTGTGGCCAACAATCCCACTCTCATTCGCATAGCACGCCGTCGGCGGAAACTCCCTCCTTGTCGTGCACCGTTTGGACAGAGAAGCACGAGTTTTTTCTAGAACACGAAGTCCCTTCCGTAGGCGCCTTAGTTGGCTTTGCTTTGCATGTCAGCAATTTGGCCGACGGATCCCCTCGTGCGGAAGGCCCCTTGTCCATGAGCCTCCAAACTGGCGAACAAATCATGAGGGTTGATTTGAAAAAGCCAACCCGTGCGGGAATTTATTTAACAGAGCTTCGATTCCCAAGTGCCGGAGAATGGCAATGGACGCTGGATGTGGCGGGGGACCAGCCAAAATTGCCGGATATCACCGTTCACGCCAACCAGGCCGATGTCCTCAAAGCTAGCCAAGGTGCTGAAGTAGAAAGCGGAATTACGGTGCTGAAAGAACAACAATGGCCAGTGCGGATGAAAGTAGAAGCTTCCCGCCTACGAAAATTAGGGGAACGCATTCCCGCAACGGCTCGGGTAATTGCTTGTCGCACCCATTCTGCGCGAATTCCTGCACCTTTGGCGGGAACTTTGTCCCCACCTAGGCAAACTTCTCGCATTGCATTGGGGCAAAGGGTCGTTGCTGGAGACACGTTGGCAATTTTAAAGATTCCTTTATTATCATCGGACTTGGCCGACTGGGAATCATCATTAGCAAGTGCTAAGCAAGAGCAAGGCCAGGCCAAAGCAACTTTAGAAACCGCCTTAGCGGGTTTCACTCAGGCAAAAAAGTCTGCCGTTCGGGTGGAAGATTTGCATGCCAAACAAGCAAAGTCTGATAAAGAGTGGGAGGAATCGATTTACCAACTTGCTTCTGCCAAAGGTGCGGTTCAAGCCGCGGAATCTACCTTGCAAGCCTGGAGTCAAGCAGTGCAAACGCTGACATCTGACCAAAGTGGAGCAAAGCATTTGGAGCTGGAGTTGCGCGCACCTATTTCCGGTGTAGTCATTTTTGCTCCCACTTCCGCTGGTGAATGGTTAAATCAAGGGGAACTGTTGTTTGAAATCCAAGACCTTAGCCAACTCCATGTGGCAGTCAGAGTTCCTGAGGCAGATTTGCCGCGTTTAGGTGAAAACCCTCAAGCTCATCTTCACCATCCCACAACGCGTGAAGAAATTGAATTGCCGGGTAAGGGCGGAGAGCTTTTGCTGGTTGCCCCCTTGGTTCACCCGGTCACCCATTCCGCCGAAGTGCTTTACGAAATTCCAAACCCAGGCTGGTTGCGTCCCGGCATGACTTTGGCAGCCCACTTGGCCACCGGTCAGCTACATGAAGCCTTGGCGGTGCCGATTTCCGCTTTGGTGGATGACGCAGGACTTGATGTGGTCTTCGTGCAAACCGCCGGTGAATCTTTTGAACGGAGAGCGGTGCGTTTGGGGCTACGAGATGGTGACTATGTTGAAATTCTCGAAGGCTTGGCGGTTGGCGAACAAGTGGTGGTTGATGGTGCTTATGTGGTTCATCTAGTTTCACTGTCGGGCACTATTCCCGCTCACACTCACTAAGCATGGACCGCCTCATTCAATGGTCTTTGCGGAATAGATCCACCGTACTCATCCTAGCGCTTGCGTTTTGCATTTGGGGGGCAAACACCGCCTTGAAAGCACCAGTGGATGTATTTCCAGATTTAACCGCGCCGACGGTCACTGTTTTAACTGAGACTCCCGGCATGGCATCTATTGAAGTGGAGAGTCTGGTTACTTTCCCTATTGAAGTTTCCTTAAACGGGGCTCCAGGGATTCGCCGCGTTCGTTCCAGCAGTGCGGTCGGCATTTCTATAGTCTATGCCGAGTTCGAATGGGGCACTGATATTTTCCGTGCCCGCCAAATCGTTACCGAACGCTTGGGCTTGGTGGCCGATTCCCTGCCGGAACAAACCGGGGAACCCATCCTTGCGCCGATTTCCTCCATCATGGGGGAGATTCTTTTTCTCGGGTTGACTTCGGCAGAAAACAACCCCATTGCTTTACGGAGCTTTGCCGATACTGTTTTGCGGCGCAGATTATTAGCCGTGCAAGGGGTTTCACAAGTGACACCTATAGGGGGGGGCGCCCGCCAATATCAGGTGTGGCTGGAACCCGATCGGCTGGAAACTTATGGCATTGCTATTACTCAAGTGGCCGACGCCATTCGCATTGCCAACCAAAATATTCCAGCCGGGTTTATTGCCCAGGGAGGCAGCGAATATTTGGTCACCGGGGTGGGTCGTTTTCGAACTGCCGATGACATTGCCAACCTGACCTTGGAAAGCCGCGATGGGGTGCCTATCCAAGTACGTGATTTGGGTTGGGTACAAATCGGCGCCCGACCTTCGCGCGGTACCGCTTCGGTCAATGGGGAAGCGGCGGTGGGGATTGGCATCCAAAAACAACCCGAAGTCAACACTCTGGAGTTGACCAGACGACTCGACGCAGAATTGGATGTTCTGGCCGCCCAGCTTCCGGAGGGGATGACGATGCACCGCGATTTGCTTCGCCAAGCCGATTTTATTGAAACTGCCATTGCCAATGTTCAAGCTGTTTTGAAAGACGGCGCTTGGCTGGTGTTGCTCATTGTTGCTTTCTTCCTGCTCAACTTGCGGGCCACGTTCATTACTTTGACCGCCATTCCACTGTCCTTGGTGGGGGCGGTTTTGATTTTGAAGGCAATGGGGGGGACCATCAACACCATGACTTTAGGAGGCATGGCGATTGCCATCGGCGCCTTGGTGGACGACGCGGTGATTGACGTTGAAAATGTGGTACGGCGTTTGCGGGAAAATGCCCGGTTGCCGGAAGACCAGAGAAGGAAAAGTTTATCGGTGGTTTTGGACGCCAGCATTGAGATTCGTTCTTCCATCGTCTTTGCCACTCTCATCATCATGCTGGTTTTTACACCTTTGTTCTTTCTCTCTGGAGTGGAAGGCCGGTTGCTCCAGCCTTTAGGATTGGCTTATGTGGCGGCGCTTGCTTCGTCACTATTGGTGGCGGTCACCATTACCCCGGTTTTGTGTTCTTTGCTCATCCCTAAATCAAAAGCAATCCTTAGCGGATTAGAACCTGGTCATATTCATCGATTAAAAAGCGCCTATCAATCCTTGTTAGTTGGCGTTCTTCGGCGCCCGCTTTTGTCTTTATCTCCAGCCGTTTTGTGCTTTGTGGTTGCGGTTTGCACCATGCTTGGTTTAGGAAGTTCATTCCTGCCCAAATTTAATGAAGGGGCACTTACGGTTTCCGCCAGGACCCTGCCAGGTACATCTCTAGAGCAGAGTGACAAATTGGGCCAGGTGGTGGAGGAAATCCACTTAACCCATCCCGAGGTAGTTTCAGTTGCACGACGTACTGGACGGGCGGAATTAGACGAACACGCCAATGGAGTGGAGTTCACCGAGCTAGATGTGCGCTTGG
>DCAK01000023.1:2678-2927 GCA_002311925.1 Planctomycetes bacterium UBA1135 | reverse complement strand
AACTCGGAATTTCAGGGCCAATTGAATGTCCTCCCAGCAATCCTTTTTCGCTCCTGGATTCCTGAGGAGGTAGGCGGGGTGGTAGGTGGGGACCACGGGGGGGATGCCGGGGATTCCCTGGTGGACCCTGCCTCGGAGACTGGACAAGGAGGATTCCTTGCCAAGAAGGTGGCACGCCGCATGCCTCCCCAGGGCGAGGATGACTTTGGGTTGGACCTTTTGAATCTGGGCCGTGAGCCAGGGCGCGCA
>DCAK01000023.1:2197-2588 GCA_002311925.1 Planctomycetes bacterium UBA1135 | reverse complement strand
GCGCGGGTTTCCTCCGGGAGAGGGTCCCGATTCCCGGGCGGCCGACACTTGAGGATGTTGGAGATGTAGACCTCCCGCCGTGGAATCTTCATCCCATCCTCGATGATTCGTGTGAGGAGTTTGCCGGCCTTGCCGATGAAGGGGCGGCCGGAAGCGTCCTCGTCCGCGCCCGGGGCCTCTCCTATGAACATGAAATCGGCCGGAATGGGCCCTTCTCCGGGGACTGCTTGGGTGCGGCTTTCGCAAAGGGAGCATTGTTCACAGTTTCGAATCTCTTCATCCAAGGAGGGCGAAGGAGGCCCCTCCAACCTCCGTCGAAAGCTCTCCAGCCCGGCTTCGCCGAGGCTCTGGACCAGGAGAGTGGCCGCGGCTCGCGCCCCGCTCGGGGGGG
>DCAK01000023.1:1352-2129 GCA_002311925.1 Planctomycetes bacterium UBA1135 | reverse complement strand
CCCGGTCGGGGAGGTTGTCATGCGACCATCCTGGGGCCATTCTCCCGGGGGCGCAAGTTGCCCATCTGCGGCCGCTTGCGTATCCTTTGCGCCCCAAAAGGGCAGGCCCATGCCGCGAAGGAAAAAGGAACTCCTGGACCTCCTCAAGAGGAAAAAGCAGGTGGCCCGGTCTTACCGGCCTCCAAGGGTGCAGTCTGCCCCTGTTCCTTCCCAAGGCTCCCGGAAAAAATCCGCGCCTCCCCTGGTGGAGCGCCTGAAGGGTCACCCCCTTTTCGGGTGGCTTCCCGCAGCGGTGGTTCTGGTTTTGTCCGTTCTCGTTCTCGATTGGTTGTTCGGCGATTGCCAGGGCTCCCTGCGCAATTCAACGGCCCCGGAGGTCTCCGCCTCCGGTTCCGGCGCGGGTCCCTCGCCCTCCTTTTCCATCATGGCCGCCACCTACGCGGCTTCTGACAGGGAATTGGCTGGCCGGACCGCCGCCGCCCTCAAGGAAATCCTGGACCCGGACGGTGACGGCTTCCCACCCGTTCAGCTCCTTCAACCCCTGAAGTACCCCGACATTCTCGAGGTCTATGTGGGTTCGGCGGCGTCGGTGGAGGGTCTTCAAAAGCTCCTCTCCCAAGTGGCGCGCATTTCCGTTCCTTCCGAACCCGATTCCCAGCCATTCTCATCCGCCTACATCCGGGCCAGCCACCGGATTGATTAACCCGAACCGGTCCCCAATCATGTCCATCCACAAATCCCTGAACATCCAAGGAACTCTCAACACGGAGCGTTCCG
>DCAK01000023.1:758-1197 GCA_002311925.1 Planctomycetes bacterium UBA1135 | reverse complement strand
AGGGTGAAGAAGGCGCCGAGGCTGCCGCCGAGATCCCCGAGGAGGGGAACGAAGGCGCGGAATCGGACGCGAGCTGACCTTCTGTCTTGGCCGCCGGCGAAGTCTGGCTCGACGAGGTTTTCCTGAGCCTCCAAGGGGAGGGGGGAGAAACCGGCAAGGTGCACCTCTTTCTCCGCCTGGCGGGTTGCCCTTTGCGTTGCAAATGGTGCGACACTCCCCGGTCGTGGACCCGGCGAAAGGATTGGGAGCTTCACCTCAAGGGGGAGACGCGCATCCTGCCCAACCCGGTCTCGGTGGAAGAGTTGGAGGGCGCGCTGGGGGATGTTCTTGTCAGCCATGGAATGGAAGGATTCCGTCCTGTTCTTGCCGTCACCGGTGGGGAACCCCTGGAGCAAGCGCCCTTTCTTCTTTCATGGCTGCCGCGCTGGCAGGGCCGGGT
>DCAK01000023.1:316-691 GCA_002311925.1 Planctomycetes bacterium UBA1135 | reverse complement strand
GCTGGCAGGGCCGGGTACTGCTGGAGACCGCCGGCGTCGACGCTCCCTCGCTCGCCCGTGTCCTTCCCTTGGTGGACCAGTTGTCCCTGGATTGGAAGGTTCCCTCGGCGCTCGAGGAGGGGGCCGCATTGTCCACCCCTGAGGCCTGCCTCCAGGAAGCCTCGCGGGCCGGGGTGGAGACTTGGGTGAAGGTGGTGGTTTCCGAGGATGAATCTCCACGCGAGTGGGCGGAATGCCTGGAGGCGATTTCCCTGGTGTCGCCCGGGGCCCGAGTCTGGCTTCAACCGGCGACCCCCACTCCTCGCGGCCCTCTCCCTCCCTCGGGGGAGAGTCTTCTGGAGGCCTGCCTGGCCTCGGCCGACCTCGACCTCGACC
>DCAK01000023.1:0-150 GCA_002311925.1 Planctomycetes bacterium UBA1135 | reverse complement strand
CGTCGGGAAATCCACCCTCTTCAACCGCATTCTGGGAGAACGGTTGGCCATCGTTGAACCCACCGCCGGGGTCACCCGGGATCGCTTGATTTTGCCGGTGGACCTTCCGGAGGAGGAGTTGAGATTCGACCTCATGGACACCGGTGGAAT
>DCAK01000042.1:10210-24072 GCA_002311925.1 Planctomycetes bacterium UBA1135 | reverse complement strand
GGACGCGGGGCTGGATTGCGGCGAAACATCCTGGGGGGCCGCCCCCGACTGCGGGGTTTACGAGCGGCCCTGAGGGCCGCTGCCCGCTTCTCCCCGATACCAATCCAAGGTCATCCTGGCGGCGGTTTTCCAGGAAAACGGGCCCTCGGCACTTTCCCGCGCTCCCGAGCCCAGCAAGGAGGCGAGTTCCGGATCTTCCAGGACCCGGCACAACGCCTCGGCGAAGACCGAGGGTTGGTCGGGCCCCACGAGCAAACCGTTGTTCCCGTCTTCCACCATTTCGGAGAGGGCTCCGACATCCGTGGCGACCACCGGAACGCCGAACGCGAGCGCGATGCCTATGACACCACTTTGGCTGGCTTCGAGATAGGGAGCAGCCACCACGGTGGCCTGGCGAAAGAGGAGGCCCACATCCTCCGTCTCGATGTAGTGGTCCTGGATTTCCACCCCCGCTTCAGCGTCGAGCCTTGGCCGCAGCTGGTCCAGGGCCTCGCCCCGGCCGGCCAAAAGAAAGCGAACATCGGGAATCCGGGCCCGCACCAGGGGAATGGCGTCGGCCAGAACTCCCACCCCCTTGTAGGGCTCCATGCGGCCGAAAAAGAGGACCGTGGGGCCGGGTGCCGGAACCTCTTCCCCTGAATCCAACAGGGTGTAACCGGAAAAAACCCCATGAGGGACCTTGGTCACCCTTTCGAGAGGGACCCCCATCCTTTCCGCAAGCTCTCCCCGCAAGCTTTCTCCGTGGACGATGAAGCGCACTCCACGCCGCCGGATCCAGGGGAGAACGATTCGATATTCGAGAAAATCGAGAAAGGGATTGAGTTTCTTCTCCTCCCCAAGGTGCGGGGTCACGTCGTGCACCGTGGCCACGACTGGTCGCCGGGAAAACAAGCCCGTCAAGGCCACGGCGGGGTCGATGGAGGATTGAAGATGAACCACATCCGGGCGAAAGTTCCGAATTCCACGCCAAAGTTTCAGGGTGTTCCGCATCGTCGCCAGGGAAAGAATCTTTCGACGCGGAGGACGGGGAAGCTCGCAGATTTCCACACCGTCCGCGACGAGTTCTCGCCAGCGGGGTCCGATCAGGCGTTCGGCGTGGCCCGGGCAAAAGGCGATGCGAACCTTGGCCCCCTCGAGGACCAAGCCCCCGGCCAGTTCCAATCCGTATTGGATGAAGTGGGTGGCAACCAGGAAGACTTTCAATTTGCGGGGCGGATGCGGACCAGGAGGTACAGAAGCTTGGCGAACTCAACCGCCGACCTCCAAAGGAGACACCCCGCCCGGAGGACCGGATTGGAGGGCCCGTATTCACGCATGAGACGCCGCCATGCCCGGATTCCTTCAAATCGGTGGGCGCTCATGGACCCTCGATGCATGCGAAAGGCGACCAGGGGCTCGGAAATCAATTCGACTTTTTTCCCCCGGACCAGGAATCGGAGGAACAGGTCGATATCCACCTTGATGGAAAGGTTTCGGTCGTACCCCCCCAACTCCAGGGCGACCTCCCGCTTCATCACGGTTCCCGAATGCTTGAAGGGAATCCTCGGACGGAGAAGGATGGCGCGCGCCATGGCCCTGTTGTCGGGATAACGCGGATAGGGTCGGTCCTCCCAGCTTCCATCGGGAAAGAGGTGCCGATTGTCGACGTAGACGAGATCCGTTTCCGGAGCATTCACGACGGCCTCCGCAATCCTTGCCAGCGCGCCGGGCAGGAAAAGATCGTCCGAATCCAAAATGCAGACCCAAGGGGTGGACGCTTCCTCCAAGCCTCTTTGTCGGGCCGAGGCCACCCCCTGATTCTCGGTGAAGATAACCTTCAGCGACTCTTCTTCCTCGGCCTTGGCTTCAAGCCAGGCCCGGGTTTCGTCCCCGGAGCCGTCATCGACGACCAAAATTTGAAACCCACGCGGCTCCTGCTGGAGGACGCTTGCGAGAGATTCCTGGAGGAGCTCGAGGCGATCGTGGGAAGCGAGGAGAACCGTGAGCCTTCTCACATCTTCTCCGCAAGGGCTTTCTTCCCCGAAGCCCCCGGACCCGCCTGAGACGGCGTCGGATGGCACGCCGAAAAGTATAGAATTCTCCCTATGGAGTCGAAGCAACCGAATCTCGAAAGGCCCTCCCGATGGCAACTTGCCGGCGCCGCCGGGTTCATGGGCGGGTTGGCGGGAGGATTCATGGGCTCCCTGGATGGCCTGCACGCCCTCTTCACCAGCGGCCTTGTGTTTGAAAATCCCGCGGGGGGGCTCCTCAAGGTGGCGGTCTTCTACGCCCTCATTGTCGGCGCCATCGGGTTCATCGGGGGATGGTTGCGAAAAAGTCCGCCGACCGCCGCCGGTTGGGCGATTGAAATCACCGCGATGGTGGTCCTGTCCCGCCTGGTCCTCATGGATTTCTTCGGGGGCAAGGACCTCCTCACCCTCGCCCCAGTCGGCGCGATGTTGGCCGTTCTGGCCTTCTCCGACATTCTCCGCCGGACGTTTAACAGATTGATTCCCGAACCCTGGGCCCTACGCTTCCTGACGGGAGGAATCCTTCTTTCCTTCCTCCTGGCTTGGGGGGCCGCCCCCTCCACCGCCGACCTTCGCAAGATTCCGGTCGACGCCCCCTCCGAGCGGCCGCCCAATCTTGTGGTCATCCTTGTCGACACCCTGCGGGCCGACCGGCTCTCCTGCTACGGCTACGACCGTCCCACTTCCCCGGTCCTCGACACCCTCGCCGCCAAGGGCACCCGCTTCGAGCGGGCCTGGGCCCAATCACCGTGGACCCGCCCATCGGTGGCCACCCTCTTCACCTCCCTCTATCCCTCCACGCACGGCACCTGGGAACAGGCTGACCAGCTCGCTCCCTCGGCACCACTCCTCTCCGAAGCGTTCAGGGAGGTGGGCTATCACACCGCCGGATTCTCAGCCAACGTCCAGATTTCCCCGACCTTCGGTTTCTCCCGGGGATTCGATTGGTTCTGGAACGAAAAGACCCCGGCCCTGCTTCAATCATCGAGAATCGGGCGGCTTTGGAAAAAGACAAAGCAGCTCCTGGTCGCCACATTCCTTCCCCGCCTCATGGAGAGCATGGGAGACCACGGAATCTTGCGGGGGACCGACGCCCTCACGGTGAACGCGGCGGTCCTCGACTGGGTGGAGAAGGTGCCGGAAGGAGCCCCGGTCTTTCTCTATGTCCACTACCTCGACCCTCACCAGCCCTACAACCCGCCCGAGGACCTTCTCAACGAGCGTGACCTCGACCCCCTCGCCATCAATGCTCGACTCCAGATTCCCTGGAATTTTTCCCCCTTCCACCCCGACCTTCCTGAAAGCCGCTACCCGGAACCGGGAAAATCCCTCCTCCAAGACCTCGGCGACCTCTACGACGCCGAAATCCGTTTCGTTGACCGGGAAATCGGCATCCTCCTCGCCAACCTCCGGGCAAAGGGAGTGCTCACCGACCAGGATTACCTCCTGTTCCTCTCCGACCACGGGGAAGAGTTCTACGACCATTACCAATGGCGCCACGGGAACTCCCTCTTCGAAGAAATGATTCGGGTCCCCCTGATTCTTGTCGGACCTGGGGTTCCCGCCCAGGTATTCCCCGACCCCGTCCAACTCGCGGACATCTTTCCCACCTTGGGCTCGCTGATGGGCATCCGGATTCCGGGAACCACGCACGGCCTCGATCTGGCCCCCATGCTTGAAGCCGGCCGGGGCCCTTCTGGCCGCATCATCTACTCTGAACGACCCAAGCCGGGAGCCTTTTTGAGGGCGGTGGTCCAAGGGGCCTCCAAGTTGGTGTCTCTCGGCGAACTGGGAACGGAAATGAAATGGATGGCATTCGACCTTGAAAATGGCCCCGGAGAAAGCGAACCGGTGGCTGCGGACCCCTCCAATATCGGAAAATTAGGGTCCTCACTGGTGGAAATCGGAGCCTCCGCCCTCGCCTCCAGGCTGGCGGGTTCGCGCGCCGACTTGGACCCGGAAACCCTGGCAAGACTGGCCGCCCTCGGATACGCCGACCCTGATTCCTGACAAGTTCAAGAGGTGTCCATAAGTCATTACAAGGCAATGGCTTGGTGGTCACCCGCTCCCGATTCGAATCCCCAAGGTCTCTCGTCCTGTGGTAGCCTTGGGGTTGCAAGAGCTCCCTGCTCAACCACTTCACACCATGCAAATCCGACTCACAATTCTCGCGGCGGCCTTCACCTTTATCGTCGCACCCGTTTCCCTTCTTCCTGCCCAGCAGGACGCCGCCTTGATGTGGCAGGCGAACGGCGACACCAGCTTCGAGGGCATGGGCCGCCGTCTCTACGCAATCGACGATTTCAACGGAGATACCCGCACCGACATCATCTCGGTGAACCCCACGGGAAGCTCGAACCTCATGACCCAGAACGGGGTCATTCGTGCCATCTCCGGAACCGATGGTTCCTTCATCTGGAGAATCGACGGAAACTACGATTTCGAGCAACTCGGACTCACTTTTCCCACCATCGACGACATCAATGGCGACGGAGTCCGTGACCTTTTCGCCCTGACCTCCATGGGCTCGACCAACGGTTTCATTCGCAACGGTTTCTGCAAAGCCATCTCCGGCGTGGACGGATCCATGATGTGGCAGGTTTTCGGAATGTCCGACAACGAGGAATTCGGTTCCTCCTACGCTCGTTCTGATGATGTCAATTTCGACAATCTCGAGGACATCGTGGTTGGCTCGCGCGGAGCTTCCAGCATGGGATTCTTCGGAAACGGCTATGTCCAGTGCGTGTCCGCCAGCTACGGGTGGACCATGTGGCGCACCAACGGAACCGGCAACGACCAGGGAATCGGCGCGAACCTTGTCATGGTCGCCGACCTCAACGGTGACGGAAAGCGTGATGTCATTGCCCACAACGCCGAAGGCAACAGCGCCGGCCTCTACAAGAACGGTCTCGTGATGGCCATTTCCGGCACCACCGGACAGGTTCTTTGGCAGGCTGACGGCGCCATCGACAACGCACGCTTCGGAGGCTCGGTGGACGACCTCGGCGACATCAACGGAGACGGAATCACCGACCTGCTCGTGGTCGACCCCGACGCCGCCGCCGGCGCATGGATGGTCTTCCCCGACGCCGGCAAAGCCAGCCTGATTTCAGGGGCCGACGGCTCGGTCATCTGGGAACACGCAGGAACCCACCCCGGTGAACACTATGGCTCCGTGCACAAGGTATTCGGCGATGTCAACGGCGACGGCGTCATGGATATCGTCCTCGGCAACCCCGAAAACTCTTCCATGGGTTTGGCCAGCAATGGAACCGTGGAGCTTCTCAACGGCGCCAACGGCTATCCCCTCTGGGTGCGAGCAGGATCCTTCAATTACGGTCTATTCGGCTCCCGCCTCCTTCTGCCTGGAGATCTCAACGGGGACGGCTCGAATGACGTGTTGATGGTGAGCTCCGAAGCCTCCACCGGGAGCTTCTGGAACCCTCTGATCAACAACGGCCATATCGAAGCCATTTCCGGAGCCACCGGAGCCACCATGTGGCAGATGCTGGGCGCCGACAACGGTTCCCATCTGGGGTCCAACTTGATCCTGATTGATGATGCCGACGGCGACGGAGCGACTGACCTGGTGTCGGGAAGCCCCCTTGCCGATGAAAACGGATTGACCAACAACGGCAAGCTTGTGGGCATTTCCGGCCGCATGGGTGGTGTCCTCTGGACCGCCATCGGCGACACCGCCGATGCCGGCCTTGGCTTCATCCTCAAGGAAATCGACGATGCCGATGGGGACGGAGTGGCTGATCTCGCCACCACCAACCCCGGCTCGGACAGCAGCAGCCTCATCAACAATGGTTCAGTCCGCTCGTTCTCCAGCGCGACGGGAACCGAGCTCTGGCGCTACGAGGGCACGGTCAGCGACCAGAGATTGGGAACCAGCCTCGTGATGGCCTCGGATGTGGACTTCGACGGAACCAAGGATGTCTACGTGGGAACCTTCGTTGCAGATTCCGACGGCCTCGCCGACAACGGCTCCCTCTTCTGCTTCTCGGGGGGCGTCACCGTTCCCCTCTCCGTCAGCGGACTCCACTCGGGTTCCCTGGCGACCTTCAGCGTGACCGGTGGAACTCCCGGAGCCAAGAACTGGTTCGGTGTCTCCCTCGTCGGGCCCGGACCCACCATGACCTCCTACGGAATCCCTCTCGCCCTCTCCGACCCCATCATCGTGATTGGTTGGGCGATTGTCGACGCCTCGGGTTCGTCCGCGGTCCAGGTATCCATTCCCAACGGAGCGGCCGGCACGACTTTCTGGGCTCAGGCCGTGGAAGTTCAAAGTCCGAACAATGTGCAGCAATCGCAAATGCGCATGTTGACCGTCAAGTAGAGGCATCCTCTCCCATTGAAAGCGGGCCACTCCTCATGGGGCGGCCCGCGTTCCATTAGAATTCCCCCGTGCTGGCCCTGAGCATCCTCGCCCTGCTTGCCGGGCCCCTCCTCTTCCGCCTCTTCCAGGGCAGTCGAGAGTCCAGCGCCGCACTGGACGGATTCGTTCGGATTTCCTTGGCCGGACTGCTCCTCGTCCATGTCCTCCCCCAGAGTCTGGGGCTCTTCGGATGGCCGGCAGCGGGAATCTTCCTTGCCGGCGCGGTTCTGCCCATGCTGGCGCATGGTTTGTTCCGGGCTCAAGGGCCGAGAACCCTGAACTTGGAGGTTAGCCTCGGCCTTGCAGGCCTCGCTCTTCACACTTTTCTCGACGGAGTGGCCCTCCATCCCATCGAAGGTTCGCCGGAGGGCGACTCCCTTGCCTTCGCGGTGGTCCTTCACCGCCTGCCGGTGGGTCTCGCCGTCTGGTGGCTCGTCCGTCCCCGGGTCAAGGCGGCGGTCGCGGTGTTCGCCCTCATCGTGCTCTCCACCCTGCTTGGAGAATCCTACGGCGGCAGCTTCCTCGAGGAATCCACGCGCTGGATGTCCGCCTTCCAGGCCTTCATGGCGGGAGCCCTGCTCCATGTGGTGGTGGGACACTCATTCCAACTTTCAAGGACCCTCACGCGGAAATCGGAAAAAATGGCCTCGGGCCTCGGTGGCCTCCTCGCCATCGGGCTCCTCCTGGTCGCCTCTCATGAATCCGGCTCAGCAGGGCGGGCCTTTCTTCAGCTTGCCGGAGAAAGCGCTCCAGCCCTCCTCGCCGCTTCCGTGACGGTGGCCCTCGCCAAGGCTTTCCTCCCCATTCAGCTCGTGAACTTCTTCCGCGGAGGGGGAAGGTTTTCCCAAGCCCTTCGGGGAACCGTCGCAGGTCTCCCCGTACCCATTTGCTCATGCGGGGTCATCCCCATGTACCGGGGCCTCATCGAGGCCGGAACTCCGAGAAGCGCAGCCATTGCATTTCTCATTGCAAGCCCGGAAATCGGATGGGCGTCCATGCTGTTGTCGCTGAGCCTGCTTGGAGGACCCATGACGTTCTTGAGAGTCGCAGGCGCCGCCCTCCTGGCACTCGTCCTTGGAATGGCCCTGGGCGGGAACCGTGGGGACCCACCCCTTCAAACCCTGGAGGAGGAAAGTGGGCCGAGAGAGCCATGGAAGAAACGCTTGCGGGGTGGAATCGCCTACGGATTCGGCGACCTCGTGGACGCCACCGCCCCCTGGATTCTTCTCGGCCTCGGGGTCGCCGCCGTTGCCGGACCCTTGTTGGCTGAAGCCGCTTGGCTGACCTCCCTCCCCACCGGCCTCGACGTGGTGGCGGCCGCCATCGTGGGGATGCCCATCTATGTCTGCGCCTCCGGGTCCACCCCCCTCATCGCGGTGCTTCTCGCCGCAGGCCTTTCTCCGGGGGCTGCCATCGCTTTCCTCCTGACGGGCCCCGCGACCAATCTCACCACCTTCGGCGTTCTCAAGGACCTCCACGGCGGCCGCCTGGCCCTCGCATTCAGCGCGGGAATGCCCTTTCTCGCCGTTGGCCTCGGACTCGCCGCCAACAGCTTTCTGCCCGACATGACCTTCCCCCCCCTGGATTCTCTGGGCATGTCCATGGACGGCCCGCTCGGGTGGAGTCTCCTGATTCTGGGCGGGGTCTACTTCGCCTCCCTGCTGCGCCAAGGCGTGACCGGATTCCTCGGGCAGGTCTTCACCCCCTTGGGCGGCGATGAAGATCCCCACGCATGTTGCGAGGAGGGCGAGTGAGTCTCGGCACCTTGCGAGGGGCCCTCATGATGCCCCTGGTAATGACCTGGGCCTTCGGGGTGATGGCGGTCTTCCTCGCCCTTTCCTTCATTCCACCCCTCTTCAGCAGGTGCAGGGGCCCGATCCCTCGAATCTGGGCGAAGGGAATCATGTTCATGTACGGAATCGAGTGGGAACTTCGAGGAGTCGAGCATCGCCGGGATCTGGGTCCAAAAATCGTCCTCTTCAACCATGTCAGCACCTTCGACGTGGTGGCGTTGGCCGCGGTCTGGAGAAGGGATGCGACCATCGTCTACAAGAAGGATTTCCACCGCATCCCGGTCATGGGAGCCCTGATGCAGAGGCTGGGGTTCATCCCCATCGACCGGAAAAATCTGGAGAAGGCGCGCACCAGCCTCGCCCAGGCCGCGAGGGTGGTTCGGGAAAAGGGGATGGCCCTCTTGATTGCTCCGGAAGGAACCCGGTCGGGGCACGGGCGCCTTCTTCCCTTCAAGAAGGGGCCCTTTCACCTGGCTCTTGAAACACGGGCGCCCCTCATTCCCCTGGTGATGACGGGCCTGGAGGAGGTCATGCCGGCCGGAGCCTGGTTCGCGAAGCCTGGAAAGGTGGTGGCCGAATACCTCCCTCCCATTTCCACGGAGGAGTGGAAACCTGAGAACATGTTGGAGCACATGGCCGAGGTTCGGGCCCTCTTTTTAGAAAGGCTTCCGGACGGGGCCCAGCTCTAATCCGACCCCTTTGGCCAGCCCGAGTCGCCGATGATGCGGATGGGGTCCCCGCCCGGGACGCAGGAATAGCCGGACAGGTCGTCCACCCCGCAGGCAGCCAGGACCTCCTCGTCAATCCAGGCCTTTCCCGAAACCTTTTCGAGGGGCATCCCAGCGAGCCCGAGAACCGCGTCGGAAAGGATTTCCGGTTTTCTCCATTGGTCCCGGGTTCCAAGGTTGTGGTGAATGCTTGCCTGGGATTCCACGACCGTGGCGGGCCAAAGGGCGCAGGCCCCCACTCCGAAGGGGGCAGTCTCCGCCGCCATCCCGAGGGCGTGCAGCGTCATTCCCAGCTTCGATATTCCGTAACCCACCTTGCCCTCCATGAAGGATTCTTCCAGAGGAGGGGCGATGTTGATGACCAGGCCGGATCCCTGTTCCTTCATGATTGGAAGGGCGAAATGGGAGGCGAGGAAGGCGGCGCGAACATTCACCCCCACCACCAAGTCGAACCTTCGCGGCGGAGTCTCCTCGATGGACTTCAACCAGAGAGCGCCAGCGTTGTTGACCAGGATGTCGAGCCGGCCAAAGGCATCACTGGCCGCGGCAATCATCGCTTCAACCGCGGCCTCGTCGCGAACATCCGTACGGATGGGAACCGCTCGGCCTCCTGCAGCTTCAATTTCAGCGCAGGTGTCATGGATGGTGCCGGGCAGCTTGTCGCGGTCCTTTTCCGACTTGGCCGCGACCACGACCCCGCAACCCGCTTTGCCCAGACCCACGGCGATGGCCTTGCCGATGCCCCGGCTGGCGCCCGTCACCACGGCCGCTTTCCCCGAGAGGTCCGGAGCTTGGAATGAGGAGTCAGGCATTCTTGGCAATCTCCTGGGCGCGAAGTTCCCGGCGCAAGAGTTTCATCATTGCGCTCTTGGGAAGTTCATCCCGGAATTCCCAGAACTTGGGAACCTTGTAGGCGGCCAACCTCTCCCTGCAAAATTCCGCGAGCTCGGCCTCGGAAACACTTCCTCCCTTATTCAGAACAAGGAAGGACTTCACGGTCTCACCTCTTTTTTCATCGGGGATGCCGATGGTGCAGGCTTCCAGAACGGCGGGATGCTCGGCCAGGACCCTGTCGATTTCATCGGGAAAGATGTTATAGCCACCTGCGATGATCAGGTCCTTCAATCTCCCCACGATGCGAAGGTAGCCGTCTTCGTCGGCGACGGCGAGGTCGCCGGTGTGAAGCCAACCATCCCGAACCATATCGGCGGTTTCTTCCGGTCGATTCAGGTATCCCTTCATGACCTGCGGACCCCGGGCGACGAGTTCCCCTTCCGTCCCGACGGGGACTTCCGTGGTGCCATCCACCGGGTCCACGATGCGCACATCGGTCTCGGGGACAGGAATCCCAATGGTCCCGATCTTGCGAACCCCGTTGAGAGGGTTCACCGTCAGAACGGGCGACGTTTCCGTCAATCCGAAACCTTCCACGATGATGGCCCCCGTGAGGGTTTCGAATTTCCTCTGCACCTCTTCCGGAAGCGGGGCCGAGCCGGAAAAACAGTATCTCACCGAGGAAAGGTCCCGCTTTTCGATGCCGGGGAACTGGTTGATGGCGTTGAACAGGGCAGGGAGGGCGGGAAAAAGGGACACCTTCTCCTTGGAAATGTTCTTGACCATGGTGGGGATATCCCTCGGATTTGGCATGAGAACCATGCATGCCCCCCCCAGGGCCGGCCAAACCATGCAGACAGTGAGCCCGAAGATGTGGAAGAAGGGCAGACAGGACAGCAGAACCTCCTCCCCCTCCCGGATGCCGCGGAACCAGGTCATCACTTGCTGGGCGTTGTAGGAAATGTTGCGCTGGGTCAATTCCGCCCCCTTGCTGACCCCGGTGGTGCCGCCGGTGTATTGGATGCAGGCCACATCGTCCATCGAATACTCCACTTCAGGGAGGGCGGGCGGCGTGGTGTCCACCAATTTGCGGAAGAGGTGGACCCCGTCCGAGGCCTCCACCTTGGCAATGGATGGCGGGTCCATGCTCTTCAGCTTGAGGGGGGCGAGAAGGTTGAGCGGGAATCTCAAATATTCGGGAATCGAAGCGACGATGTATTCACGGACAGGAAGGCTCTTCCGCATCCCGCGAAGATGCCGCTCCCACAGAAAATCGGCGGTGATGGCTACCTCCACAACGGCATCCTTGAACTGGTGCTCGATCTCTCGCGGGACATAGAGGGGATTCGTCATCACTGCTCTGGCTGCGAGGCGCTGGACCGCAAAAAATGAAATCACAGTCTGCGGAAGGTTGGGGAGATGAATCGCGACGCTGGTTCCCCTGCCCACCCCCATCCCGGCAAGGGCTGTGGCCAACCTGTCGACCTGTTCGTCCAGTTGGGAATAGGTCATCCGGCAATTCATGAAGACCACGGCCGGTCGGTCGGGGTAGAGCCGAGCGCTGCGGGAGAGCCATCCGGTAATGGGGATATCCTGGAAATCAATCTCGGCCTCGACGCCTTCGTCGTAGGACCTGTGCCAGATTCGTTTCTCCACGGGCGTGAGAATAGCGGATTGCCCAAGGACCTAGACTGGCCAAGTGCATCCTGCTCGACTTCCCGAAGAAGACCTACTCGCCGAGATCCAGGCCCGCCCCCCTCGCTCAGGGGGCCCCGGGGGGCAGCACCGGAACAGGAACGCAACCGGCGTTCTTCTCGTCCATCGGCCCTCGGGCATCGAAGCCTCGGCGACCGAGAGGCGAAGCCGGAAGGACAACCACAGGGAGGCTCTCCTCCGGCTCCGAAAAAGGTTGGCGGTCAAGAAACGGACCGCCGTTCCAGAGGGCAGACCCTCAAGCCTTTGGAAGGACCGATTGCGGGGAGGAAAAATGCGCGTGAATCCCGACCATGCCGACTTCCCGGCCCTTTTGGCCGAAGTTCTCGACCTTCTCGCCTTCGCCAAGGATGATTTGGCGGCAGTGGCGGACATTCTCGAAACCTCGACCTCCCAGCTGGTCCGCCTGCTGGGCCAGGAACCTGCCGCCCTGGTCGAATTGAACGCCCGAAGAAGCAGGGCCGGATTGAAACCTCTTCGTTCATCGTGACCTCGAAGCGAAAGGGACTCCTTGGAATCGTCTTCCTGACGGTGTTTCTGGACATCGTGGGATTTTCCATCATCTTCCCCCTGTTCCCGTCCATGCTCGAACACTATGTCGGGCTGGAGGGCGCAGAAAGCATGGTCGGACGATTGGCCGCCTGGTTGGGCGAGCTTTCCGGGGGGGACGGAAACGCGGTCGTCACCCTCTTCGGCGGCATCCTCGGCTCCATCTACGGTCTTTTGCAATTCCTTTCCTCCGCCTACTGGGGCTCGCTGTCCGACCGGTGGGGCCGTAGACCGATCCTCTTTCTGACCTTGGCGGGAACGGCTGCCGCCTGCCTGCTTTGGACCTTCGCAGGCACCTTCCTCATCCTTGTCCTGGCCAGGATTCTCGGCGGAGCCATGGCGGGGAACATTTCGGTCGCCTCCGCGGCGGTCGCCGATTCGACCCCCAAAGGGGAACGGGCAGGAGGTATGGGCATCGTCGGCATGGCCATCGGCCTGGGATTCATCTGCGGCCCGGCCCTGGGGGGGGCCTTTCCCCTGCTCGAAATCCAGGGCGACGGAGCTCCGACCAGTTCCTTCGCCTTGAACCCTTTCTCGGTTCCGGCGATGATTTCCTTCGCCCTCGCTCTTCTCAACCTGGCCTGGGCATTCTTCCGATTCCCGGAAACCCGGCCCCCGGAAAGAGGACCGCGTCCCCTAGGGCACTCGGTCAACCCCTTCGCCCGCCTCCGCGCCCTCGATGCGCCCGGCTTGCGCAGGGTCAACTGGGTTTACTTTCTCTATCTCCTCGCCTTCGCCGCCGCCGAATTCACCCTCACCTTCCTGGCCGTGGAAAGGCTGGAATTCAGCCGAGGGGACCTGGCCTGGATGTTCGTCTTCGTGGGCTTCCTCATCGCCCTTGTCCAGGGAGGCCTGGTGAGAAAGTTGGCGCCGAAATTCGGCGAGCGGGCGCTCGCCCGAGCCGGGCTCCTGCTCACCGCCCCGGGTTTTCTGCTCATTGCGGGAGCCCAAACGGTTCCCGCGCTCTATATGGGGCTCGGGTTCATGGCAGTTGGCAGCGCCTTCGCCATGCCCTGCTTTTCAGCCTTGGCCTCCCTTTATTCCCCCGCCGACACCCAGGGTCTTGCCCTCGGATCCTTGCGAGCCATGGGCTCTCTTTCCCGGGCGGTGGGCCCGGTTCTGGGGGCCCTTCTTTATTGGAAATGGGGAAGCGGAATTCCTTTCTATTCCGGCGCGGTCTTTCTCGTTCTGCCCTTCGGCCTCGCCCTCGCCCTCCCCAAACCAACCCACTGAAACCGACCCATCGGAAGCTGACCCCCTTCGGTGGGCCACTTTTCCCGTACTTCCTTTCTCACAATGGACTTAGGCTTGAACCCCCCCCAGGCCTAGGGTCGCAGGGGTAGCAGGCCCTAAACCATTACCTGGAATTAACTTCAGGAGGAAAAATTAGAACGTGGCCCACCGAAGGGGGTCAGCTTCTCTTATTTCCAGAGGGAGCAATCTCCATAGGAGTAGAAGCGGTATCCCTCCTCAATCGCCTCTCTGTAGCAGGACTTCACCCACCTCAATCCGTCGCCGGCCCCCAAATGGGAGGCGAAAGCGCCGACCAGGCCGAGAAGGGTCGACCGGGGAGTGTGAAAATTGGTCAAGAGGGCGTCCACGCCTCGAAATTGGTGGCCCGGCAGGATGAAGAGATCGGTCTCCCCCGATGATGGCCCTCCATGTGCCAGGGTCTCCAGAACCCGGCACACCGTGGTTCCCACCGCCACCACCCGGCCTCCCCCGCTCCGGGTTTCGGCGATGGCTTCTTCGGTTTCCGATGAAACTTCGTATTTCTCGGCGTGCATCGAGTGGTCCTCAACCCTTTCACTGTCCACCGGGAGAAAGGTTCCCGGGCCCACCTCCAGAGTCAGTC
>DCAK01000042.1:9694-10075 GCA_002311925.1 Planctomycetes bacterium UBA1135 | reverse complement strand
GACCGACCCGATTTCCGCCTCCTTGAGAGCGCCGAGAACCCCCTCGTCGAAATGGAGGCTCGCCGTGGGAGCGGCAACGGAGCCCGGCCCCTCCGCCCAGATGGTCTGGTAGCGCAGTGCGTCCTCCTCGCTTTCCTCGGGTTCCCCCAAGGCCCGCCGTCGGCCCAGAATGTAGGGAGGGAGAGGGGGTCGTCCGGATTGTTGGAGGAATTCACGCCAGGACAGTCCCGCCGGGCTCACCAGAATCCAACGCCCCTTTCCGCAGTCCTCCAGAATGCGCAAGGCGCCAGAATCAGTTTCGAATTCCTTGCCCGCCGCAAGCCGATTTCCGATCAGCAGGCATTCCGCCTCTCGGGGGCCGCGATCGGCAAGCCACAATCC
>DCAK01000042.1:0-9654 GCA_002311925.1 Planctomycetes bacterium UBA1135 | reverse complement strand
AAAAAAAAAGCCACAATCCCTCCACCTTCCCCCCGGTGGCTTTGCGGGCGACGAAACGAGCCGGGACCACGCGGGTGTCATTGAAGACCAGAAGGTCGCCGGTCTCGAGCAGGGAGGGAAGGTCGGGGAAATTTCGGTGGGATATTCCGCCACCGCCAGGCTGCGCCACGAGGAGCCTCGCATCCTCGCGCCGGGGAGGCGGGTGGGTGGCAACCCGATCCTCGGGAAGAGTGAAATCGAGGTCCTCGAGCTTCATGGAGGCTCAGCGCCTCAACCAAGCCCGAAGTTCGGCCATCTGCCGATGAAAATCATGCTCGTCCGTCCCGGCGGGGTTCTTGAAAAAGGCCGCCGCGGCCGTGAGGGGCCCCCCTTGGCCTCGTTCCTTGGCCAACAGGGCCAGGCGGGCCAGGTCGAGCACCAAGGGCGCCGCCAGGGCGCTGTCGCTTCCCTGCCAAGTGAATTGGAGTTGCATCTTCGTGCCCAGAAAACCCTCGAAATGGATGAAATCCATGGCGGTCTTCCAGTCGTGCAGGGAGGGGACGAAATCGATGCTGACCCCCGAGTGGGTCCCCTGGTCACCCAGAATTCCCCGCAGAACGCCGTCCTTGTTCGCGACCTTGCGGGCCTTTCGGTCGGGATCCTCGAGAGCGGCGCCGTCTCGATTTCCCAACATGTTGTAACCCTCCCAGGCAAGAACTCGGAGAGCGCGGTCCCTGAACATGGGCGCCAGGGCCGATTTCATGAGGGTTTCGCCGGTCTTGCCGTCATTTCCAAGCACGGGAACCCCTTCTCTCCTGGCCCAACCCGCGAAAGCCGGGACTTCCGCCCCCATCGCAGGCGTGAAATTCACGAAGGGGACGCCTTCGGCAACGGCCGCCATTCCGTAAAGAAGCGAACGGGGAAAGTCGGCGGGCACGGAGGGGAGAAGCTCCAAGGGCTTCCCTTCGGAGTCCTCCCACCCCTTGGGAATCTCGCGCGTTCTTTCGGCGGTGGCAAGGTTCACCACCACCATGCGCTTGAATTTCTGGCTCTCGCGCCAGGATTGGATGTCTCCGCGCAGGGCTTCCACCATTTCAACGGCGGGCAGGCCGAGCCGCTCTCGCGCTTTGGGGTCGGCCAGCTCCTCGTCTTCGGGCTCGGGAATCCCCGGGGCAAGATTCAATTCCAGCCGGTCGCGAAGCGAAGCCCCCAAATCCACCAAATCAGAGGGAAGGACGCCCGTCCTCTCCAAATTTTCAGCGGTTCGATGGGAATTCCCGGCGACATCCCATCCCACTGCATGGATTTCCCTCAAGTCCGTCCAGGGGACGGACTCGAACTCTTCAAGCTCCGTCACCAGGCCAAGCGGGGGGGTCCCCGCCCGCAGGGCCTCCAATCCGTGAATCACCGTCGAAGCCACCGACCCCCGAAGGCCAACGATTACCAAGCCGGTTCGATTGGGATTGCTCATGGCTTCTCCGCCTTGAGCCGAAGGTACCTCTCCACCACGTCCCGGTGGCCCCCGAAATCTCGGCCAGGCATGAGGGCGGCGACATCCGACCGGGTGGTTTCGACTTTCTCCCACGACTCCCCCGGCCCCAAGAGGCCGGAATCGGATTCAACAGGGGCCGGGGCGGGGGCCGAGACGAAATATCCCTCCTCCTCGTTGAAAGAGGTTCCTGCCCCGCTGAGAGTCCCCCCTCCACCACCCGCGACCCCGCCGAGCGCCGAAGGGTCCGGCATCGAGGGGCCAGCCTGCACCCACAGAGCCACCAGGACCAGGCCGCCGGTGGCGGCTGCCAATGGGCCGAATCCCATCATGGGGAGAAACCTCGGCCGCACGGCTCCGGCAGCTTCCTCCAGCCGTCCATGAAAGGGATGCTCGGTGTCGACGGAGAGGGCGGCGCGGAGGACGCCGGATGGGTCGGATGCGGGATCCAGTTGGCTTCCGGCCGAAGTGGCGAAGGGTTTTTCCAGGAGAAAGAGGAGGACAGCCAGGGTCGCTCCAAGGGCGGCGGGAGGGCCCCAAGGAAGACCCAACCCCCATGAGGGCAGGCCGAGAATCACTCCACCCAGGACCCCAAAAAGAATCCCATGCCCGGCCCGGTTGAGGAACCTGCGCCTCGCCAAATCCCTACCCCTGCCAACCGTCATGAAACCGGAGGGGGTTGGGAAAGGGGTTCGAGGGAGAAGAAGAGCCGAACGGAGTGGCCGATATCAGGAAGAAGGTAGATGTTGGGATACCAGAGATATTGGTCGTCCGCATTGGGGTCGTTCCCGGTCAGCAAATGGTTGGCGGGTACGAAATAGCAGAGACTCACGTAATTCCCCTCGGCATCGGCGGCGAACATTTCCCGAGCGTCCCGGTGGGGCTTGATGAACCGAGAGCCCAGGTAGATGAACTTCCCCCGGTGATAGGCCCGCTGGTCCCTCAGGTTCAAGACCAGGTCCTCGGCCCTATGGAAATAGGTCTCCACCTTGCCGTCTGGCCCGACGATGTCCCAGGCGGCTTGGATGAAGAAGCCGTCCCCCGAGGCGGGAATCACCTTGTGTGACGGCTTGCCGGCTTCCAAATCTTCCCGGGTCGGGGGCGTGTCCAATTCCTCGAACTTCCCGTTGGCGCCGACTTTCACTCCCAGAAGGAGCATGGCGGCGTTGAGAGATTGGGCGTCCACGCCCTCGCAGCCAAATAGAGCTTCATGGTCCTTTCCCCTGGGGAGGTTGATGACCAGGTACTCGAGTGGGTCCGACCGCTGGCAGATGGTTGCGGCCACCTCGATCCATCCCCCCTCCAGGTTCAGATGGATGCCTTGCGAGGCGAGAGCCGAAACCACGGCAGACCCATTCTCGGCCCCCTCCTCCTGCTGAGGGAGGAAAGCGGTTGGAAGCGCTACGAAAACAGCGAGAATCATGAAAAGGGGAACGAATCAGAACTCGATGGGTTCCAATCCTAACGCTGCAAGGCAGAAGGCCGCCGTCCCTGCGGCTTCGCTTCCCTCCGGGGCCGTCCAAAGAACGCGGGACAAGTGGAATGCGGCATCCTCGGGAAGGTCGGCCCCGGCTGCGGCCAAGCCCGCAGCCAACCACCCCCTGAAATCTCCAGGGGTCATTCCGGCCGCGATTTCACCCAGGGAAAACGCCAAGGCTTCTCCCCCCGGGCAAGCCAGCGCCAGCTCCGACCCCTTGACCAAGGCTTGAAAGGATGCGGCGGGGGGGCCGACCAGGAGCCGAAGAGCTTCTAGCCGACCCTGGCCTGAAAGAGACTGGGCCCGAACGAGAAGCTGCCTCTCGGCGAGCCGGTCCAGGGGAAGAATCCAGCCGCGCACCCCCGACCGGCGCAAGCCATAGCCAAGGTCCGCCTTCCAGGCGCTCAATTCCTTGGGCTTGGCGAGAAGGAAAGCCAGAGCTTTTGCGTGGCGCCGACCATCCTCTTGAAGTCCCGCGGCGTGAGCCCAAGCGGCCAGGGCCCTCACCCGATTGCCCGGAGGAAGCCCCTCCCGCTGGGCGGCTTCCCCCACCCATTGCGCAACGGGAAGGGAAGACCCGGATTCCGCCAGGAGGGGGCAGATGACCAGGAGGCGGGCGAGGGGGACCTTTTCCGCCGCCAAGGATTGGAGAAGAGGGGAAGGAGCGGAACCGCTCGCCTGCAAGCAAGCGGAAAGGGCGAGGGCGGTTGGAAGAATCAGGGGTTCCTCCATCAAGAGTGCCCGAGGGGCGGGCAAGGGGAGGAAATCAGAAGGTGCATGGTCCGCCTCGAAGGTCAGCAGCGATACGAGAGATTGGGCCAGGCTCTCCATTTCAGACTCTCGAGGGAAGCGGGCTTGCTCCTGAAGAATGGCGAATCGGAGGGCGTCGGATTCTTCGACTGGCAATCCCGGCTGTTCCGGGGCCAGGACCCCCGCCTTTCGGATATCAGGGTCGGGATGACGCATCATTTGCAGGACCAGGCCCTCCATGGCCTGGTAATCCCCTAAACCCTGCCTGAGGATTTCCACGAGGATGGGGCCGGTCGCGGAATGGCGGGCGAGACCCTCGAAGGCGGCGACCCGCGCGACAGCGTCGAATTCTTCTCCTTGGGCGACGAGAAGGAGGACTTCTAGGTCCTCCTCCAGCCCTGCATTGGAAAGTCCGCGAATGGCCTGTTCCTGGCGAAACCCTTCCGCTCCTTCCAATGCCTGGCGCAAAAACGACCGAGCCTCCTGGGAATAGGGGGCTCTGGCCATTGCCAGGGGAAAGGTGATGGCCGCGGAAACCTCGGGGTTTTGAAGAAATCCTCCCAGCCAGGGGTCGATGGCGGAACTGCCTGCAAGGGATTTCGACACCGCCATGGCAGCGGAACCCGTGGCCCATCCTCCGCTTGCCAACCAGGCGGCGGCCGTTTCTCGGGCGGGAGCCCAATCCAACCTGGCGAGGGCGACCATCCACCCCGACTGCCTGGCAAGGGGAAGGTTTTCCCCGACCCTGGATTTGAATTCGGCGAAGGCTTTCTCCGGGCCTGCGACGCGCGGAAGCATGAGACGGCTCAGGGCCCTCAAGTCCCGGTCGGCGGAATCGAGAAGGGGGAACAGTCGACCTTCCAGGAGAGGGTCGGGGACATGAAGAACCATTTGGTCGAGGATGGTTTGACGATTCCTCTCCCCCATTTCGAGGATGCGGTCGAAGAGTTCCATCCGGGCCTTGTCGGAAGTCTCCAAGGGAGCCAAGACTTGGAGGGCCGTTTGAGCGGTCCACTTATTCCCCCCGAGGGCGATTTCCCAGAGCTTTGGAAGATGCCGTACATTCGCCATCGGTCGCCAACTCTGAAAGAAGACCCGCGCAAGAAGGTCGGGGGAATGCGGCTCCAAAATGTCGCTCAAGATTTCCAGGGACCCGGGGCCCTGCCATAGAACAAGCTTCTGGATGAAGCGAAGACGCTCGTGAGTGTCCCCGCGTGATTCCAGAACGAATCTCAGAATGGCGGGATTGACCTCAGGGGCCAGGCCGGCTTCGAGAAGGGAGAGCGCGGCGCGCCGTCCTGGGAAATCCCCCGCCAACAACCTGTCCACCAGGGCCTCCGCTTCAGCGGCCCCCATCCATGGGGCGGCCCGGGCAAAGAGGAAGTCCGAACCAATTTTCCTCGGGCCCTCCATGAGGGCATCGAGGACCAGGGAAAAAGCTCGTTCCTTTTCTTCCGGGGCCAGGTCCATGGCGCCGGGAAGAGTCGCTGGAACCAGGGCGCCAGCGCCGAGCAGGGCCGCCTCCCACGTGTCGTTCGAATCTCTCATGGATGCGAGAAGAGAATCCAGGCTCTCCTCTTCAGGAAACCCGAATTGGGCAATCTCCAGGGCTCTTTCCAGGCCCGGACGGCGGGGTCGATGATCCCCGACCTTGAGCAGGCCCCGACCCTCGTCTTCCTGGAGAGGGGCCGCGCAAAGAGTCGCCGTCAGGAGGAGGAGCATTGGAAATCCAGAATGGCCCGAGGCAGGTCCTCGAGGATGTCGGAAGCGAGCATGGATTCCCTGCCGAGCCGAGCAGCGCAAGCATCACCCGCTTGTCCGTGGAGATGGGCCGCCAGGCGGGCCGCATCCCAGGGCGACAAGCCTCGCGCCAAAAGAGCCCCCAGTAGGCCGGAAAGAACATCTCCGCTCCCTGCGGTCGCCATCCCTGGATTCCCGGTTCGATTGGTCCAAGGAGGAAGGGAGGGGGCCCCAACGAGAGTGTCCTTCCCCTTGAGGAGAACCACCGCCCCGAACTTTTCGACGAGATGGGCCAGGGCCGCATCCCGGTCCTCCTGGACGCGAGCAGCGGAATCCATGCCCAGAAGCTTGGCGGCCTCCCCTGGATGCGGGGTGAGGATGGCGGAGTCCGGCAAGCGAGGTGCTGCCTCCGCGCAGGCGAGGTGATTGAGCCCGTCCGCGTCCAAAACCATGGGGAGGGGCAAGTCGGCCCTGCAAACAAGGTCAAGAACCAGGCGCCCGGTGGATTCCTCCATCCCCAAGCCTGGACCCAGGACGAGGGACTGGGCCTTGGTCATTTCTTCCGCCAAGGCCGGGCCGTCCTCGGCAAGGAGGGTCTCGCGAGTGGATTCCCCACAAAGGCGAAGAAGCGCCCCTGGAACCGCAGCCGTCATTTCAGGAGCGATGCTTCCCGGGCAGGCCACCACCGCGTATCCCGCCCCGCCCCGGAGAGCCGCCTCAGCAGCCAGGGCGGCCGCGCCCGCCATCCCGCGGGAGCCCGCGACCAGCAGGACGCGTCCCATCGTCCCCTTGTGGGCCTCCGCAGGCCTCGAGGGAATTGGGGGAAGGGGAGGTTCCGATTCGGACATGCAAAAGAATAAACGCCCTTCTCCCCTAGACTGTTTCCATGATTCCCCCGGGAAATGAAAGGGACGACGATGCGGCCTTTGCCGCCTGCCGGGAGGATTGGACGCTGGCCCCAGGAAAAGGCCGTGCCTGGCTCAAGGTGGCGGGCCCGGACGCGGAAGAATTCCTTCAGCGGCTTCTGACCAGCGACATCCTCGCCCTGGAAATCGGCGCGGGTCAATGGTCCGCCCTTCTCGACCGGAAGGGCCGCTGGGTGGCCGACCTCCTGGCCTTTCGGTGCGGAGAATCTTCCTTCGGGCTGGACCACCCAGCCATCCGTTCCACCGCTCTGTTGGAGGCCCTGGACCGTTCACATTTCGCGGAAAATCTCGCCTGGGAATTGGAAGAGTGGGAACGGACCCTGATTCTGGGCCCCAAGGGCGGGGATGCCCTCGCGGAAATCGGATTGAATCCTCCCCCTTCGAGTGGGGGCTGCTCCATCGTCCGGCTCGATGATGACCGCTGGCTGATCCAACGACCCGACAAGGGCGCGCCATGCCTTGAACTCTTCTCCCCAGGAAATGGCCCTGAGAATTTTCTCGCAGAGCTTCGGGGTCGGGCGAGCGCGCCTGCCGGGAAACCCGTCCTCGAAACTCTCCGGGTGGCGGCCTTCCTCCCCCGTTTCGGGAGGGAGTTCTCGGCGGAAACCATTCTTCCGGAAACCGGAGACTGGAGAAGAACTTCCATGACCAAGGGGTGCTACGTCGGGCAGGAAGTGGTCGCCCGTATCCGCACCTATGGGCAAGCACCCTGGCGGATATGCAGCCTTCAATTCAGCGGGCATCCTCCTGAAAAGGGGGCGCCGCTGCTGGACGAAGCCGGAAATGAGGTGGGGAAAGTTACGTCCTCCTGCCTCCCTCCCGGCAAAAAAAACGCCCTCGGAATGGGCAGGATTCGACGCAAAGCCGCGGAGGATGGGAATAGAATTCTTGCCGTGCTTGGAGGTCAATCCATTCCGGTGGCCGCGAAACCCCTTTCAAGGGATTGAGATGTCGGGTCTTCGCGGAGCGCTCGTTCTGGTCCTCCTTCTGGGGGCAGGAGTCTTCGTGGCTTCGGTTTTTTTCGACCCGGTGGACGATGGCGGTTTCGAACCTCCGGAAATTGAACTTGCCACCACTGGGCGCCAGGAATTCGACGACAACCCCGTCGCCGTGGGTTCCTTCAATTCGGATCCGAAGATTCAAACCGGCGACAGGGAAGACATCGCCGACACCGCCCCCACCTTTTCTCTCGATGTCACCGCCATGGAATACCGGTCGCGCGAACCCATTCCCGGGGCCCAGGTGAGGTATCGAAGGGTGGGGACCGAGGAATGGACCACCAGAAAGGCCAAGGTGAACGGCCAGTTGGAAATCTCCCGCCTGGCGGGGGGGTCCTGGGAGGTCCAGGTCGCCTGCCCCGGATATTTCCCCTCGGAGATTCAACAAGCAGGCATTCCCCGAACCGGAGGGCCCATCGAATTCGGGCTCCTCAAGGCCGGCCACGTGGAGGGAACAGTTTCGGGGGTCGACGGCTCCCGGGTGAATTTCGGCCTGATTCGTTTCGTCAACCAGGAGACAGGAGAAAGCAAATCCGTGAAGCCCTCTCCGCGAGGGTCGTTCCTTTCCCCTCCCCTCAAGGGCGGGGCATGGACGGTGGATTGGGTGGAGCAACCCAACAGCCTTCCCGATTCCCGGCTACCGGTCGTCCTCGGTCTCGCCCCGGGTGAACGGAGAAAGATCGAGATTCAAATCTTCCGCGAAGGGATGAAGATGCCTCCCGGCGCGGAAATCGGAACGCGGGTCCTCAAGTAGAGAGGAACATCGGTCGTCTCCTGCCCAGGCTGAAAGCCAGGCCGAGGAGCACGACCCCAGCCAGGAGGCGTTGGCCAGGATTCCAGCGTTCAAGGGCAGTCGCCATCCAAATCGGTGGCGCCAATGCCGCCCGGGAGGCCGCGCGAGCCCAAGGTCGAGGGGCTACCCATTCCGCCACGGTAGACCCGTTTTCGTAGTACCAACTCACGAACGTCTTTCCCCCCTCCCAGGTCAGGAGCCAGCGATCCCGGAATCGGCGCAGAGTCTCGACCTCGGCCGCGTGGGGGTTCTCGAAGACCGCCGTGGCCACGAAGCAGGGGCCGCCCCCTTCCGCGGAGCCGCTCGGGGCATTCACTTGGAAATTCGGCAGGGTTCCGGTTCCACTCCCATTGTCCGTCACGAACGGCCCGCCGGGGTTCTGCAGGTTGAGGTTGTAGGTTCCTGCAGAAAGATTGGGGAAGCGGAAAGTGAGGGAGGAGCCGTCGGACGATAGGGAGGATTCCGAGTCGTTGAGGTCGATGAGGATGTTCCCCACGTTCACCACCATGTTTTCCAGGAGCGAATCCAGGTCGAAATCATGAAAAAAGGCGCTGTTGGGAAGAAAGCCCTCGCCCGCGGAGACCTTCACCAATGGAGTCGAACCCTCGGTGATGGTCGAGGGAGAAACCGAGGCCTCCATGGAGAATTGGAAGACGGGGCTCAATTGGGAGGTCCCGAAAAAGGAAGCGCCGTTTGTATTGATGAAGGTCGAGAGCACGGAGCCTTCGGAAACGGCCGACTGGTCCCACCAATTCCCGTGAAAGTCGGGCTTGGAGAGAAAAGAATCCATATCCAAATCCAAAACCACGGCTCCAGTCGCGGGAACCACCCCTATTGGAGGGTGGTTGGAAATGACGTTCCGCCCAGCTTGGAGGAAGGAACCGTAGGTCCCGAAGTTGGGGAGATTGTTGCTGAAGGGGGAGGGGGCAAACCCGTTAACCTCGAAAACCACCCCCGCCTGGGTGGAAAGTTGGATGAGGTTGCCGAGGAAAGCGCTTGTGAGGTCGGCCTGATTGGAAGTCCCCCCGTTGGTCGTCAATTTCACGCAGGTCTCGCAACCGATGATTTCGTTGTATTGGGCCCCCGATTCCATCAAGGCGGCAAGACCACCCGGAGTGGTATTGGAGGAGTCGAGAAGAAGACCCACCTGGCCGCTCGGCGGCGTGAAGATTGGGTAGCCGCCGTTGATGTCGTTCCCGGTGACGAGGCATCCCACCCGGCAGGGGCCCGTGGTGCCCGATAGTGCGCCTATGCGCACTCCAGCCAGGGAAAAATTGCTGATTGAATTCCCCTTGATTTCGAAACCGGTTCCGATTGCGTAGTCGGCAATTCCTCCCGACCCGTCCGTTGCCTGAACATTAATACCGATAGCGCAACCCGTAATGGTGCACCCCTCCACGCTGCCTCCACTTAAATCTCCACCTGATGAAATATTAAACTCGGCCGCAGTCTCTCCTGCCCCGAATTCGCCTGTGAAGTTGGTGTTCCGAACCACCACCTGG
>DCAK01000069.1:3272-21178 GCA_002311925.1 Planctomycetes bacterium UBA1135 | reverse complement strand
CTCATTGGCCGCACTCCGCCCCGGGGTCGGGAGCCGCTGCAGCAAGGAATTCGAGAATCTCAGCCATGTCCTCCGGGAGCCCCGTCCTGAAGGTCAACTCTTCCCCCGTCAACGGATGCTGGAAGGCGATTGCATGGGCATGGAGGAGGGTCCGGGTAGGCCGAGGGCATCCCTCCGGAAGCAGACCCGGGCCAAAATTCCCCACCCGATAGAAAGGGTCGCCCAGGATGGGGAGCTTTTCCGAAGCCAAGTGAACCCGAACCTGATGCTTGCGCCCCGTCCTGGGCTCCACCCTCAAGTGGGCAAAACCGTCGAAGGTCTCGAGAACCTTGTAATCGGAAATCGCGTCCCGGGTCCCCGCACGTGTGGACCTGGTCGTGTGGACCCGCCCCGGATGATGGGGGTCCGGCTTCAAGCGCCGTTGGATACGGTCCGAGACAAAGCGGGGCCTGCCATAGACCAGGGCCCGGTACTCCTTGCGAATTTCGCGCTCCGCAAACTGAGCGAGAAGACCCTCGAAGGCCTCGGTCTCAAATGCAACCAGGCACACGCCGGAGGTCCCTCTGTCCAAGCGGTGAACGATTCCCGGCCTCTCCGGCCCCTGCCCGATGGGAAGCCCCTCACCCTTCCAGCTTTCCAGCCAACCGGCGACCGAGGGACCGGTGCCGTGGGTGGTGTTGGGATGCATCAAGAGGCCTGCCGGTTTGTCCAGAACGGCAAGGCCCTCATCTTCATAGAGAATGGCCGGTTCAAGGGGTGAGCCTGGCTCCGGAATCTCCGGCGGCGGAATGACCATGCGGAGAGATTGGCCGGGCTTGGGCACGAACCCCGGCTTCGAAACCACCTGGCCATCCACGAGCACCCTCCCCTCCCGAATCAGACGCGCCGCCAAGCTGCGGGAAATCCCAGGGTCCAGAATCTCCACCACCAGGCGGTCCAAGCGGCCTCCCCCCCCCTGGGGAGGAACCGTTCCTTCAAAAGTCTTGCTGGGACTCGCCATCGGCAGGGAAACCAGGAGAAGCGGGTGGTCTAAGGGAGGAAGCAGGAAAACTACGGTGTCCGGTCGGCAACAGCCCGCTTGGCCGGCTCCACCAACCACGGTAACCTTTCCGATTCCCTTTCGGGGTCTTCCCCTCCAAGATTGATGCAAACCGCCCTCTTTCTGGCCTTCGCCCTTCAAAAAGCTCCCGCCCCCGAACCCCGAGTCCCCTCCACCGGAATGGTGGAAATCCCTGCCGGGCGGACCTGGGTGGGAACCAAGGTCGATGTCGCCAAGAAGCGCATCGCTGAAACCCCGGACAACGCCCAGCTTCTGGGCGCGGAAACCCCCAGGTCGCGCATGGACGTTGAAGAATTTCTTGTCGGCCCCTGCGAAGTCACCAACGAGATGTACCGGGTCTTCATCGAGGACACCGGTTCGGTTCCCCCGGTGACCTGGGCCCGAATTCCGGACAAAGTCAAGCAGGACATCATTGCCGAAGCCAAGAAGGAAAATCCTGGTTTCGTCCTGACGCCCACGGCCCTCGGGGCCTGGTGGACTGAGAACTGGCAAAACGAAGACCTCGCCCTCGAATGGGGAATGCCGGGGGAAATCGCCCTGACCCCTGTCACCTTCGTGAGCCACGGAGACGCCCTCGAATATTGCCGCTGGTCCGGCCTGCGCCTTCCCACCGAATTCGAATGGGTGAGGGCGGCCCGCGGCGACGGCGAATCCGATTTCCCCTTCGGGATGGAATTCGATTCCTCCTTGGTCGCACACAACGCCACAAGCCCGCGCTACCTCTCCTACAAGATTCTCCCCGCCAACTCCTTCCCTGGAAACGCGTCGGCCTACGGGTGCGTGGACATGGCGGGCAATGTCTGGGAATGGACCGACAGCGGTTTCAACGCCCTCCCAAAATTCAAGGGTTTCAGGGTCAAGACCAAGGCCGGCACCACCGAAGATATTTTCCCCCTTTTCGACGGCTCCACCCGCGTCATCAAGGGAGGATCCTATGTCAATCCAGGGTTCGTGTCCCGCATCGACACCCGGGCCGGCCTCTTCCGAGACTCCCGCGCCCCCATGATTGGATTCCGCGTCGCCTCCTCCCTGCTTCCCTGCCGCGACGCCTGCGAAATCTCTGCTGACGATCTGGAGGGCCGGGTCCTGGACGGGATGGCCTCCCGCGTCCTGGACTTCGCCAACACCCTGGGCCTTGAAAAGCGTCGCTACATCGACCTGGAGACGGTGGTTCCCAACCGCGCCGACCCCCCCAAGCCCATACCCCCTTCCGAGCCCGTTGCCGGGTACGCGGTTTTCGGAAGCTACGATTGCTTCGCCCTGGTGGCCAAGAAGGAAATTGAATTCTCCAGCCCCGACAAGGTGGCCCGGTACATTCGGGACGGTGATCCCGTTCCGGTTGGCATGCTCCACACCACGGTCGCCCTCAAGAAACCCGGCCTCGGCCCAGGGACTTATGTCCTCTCCTGGTTAACCCCGCTCGAGGTCGAGGACATTCTCGCTCGTGGAGGCACGGTCCCTGCGAATTTCCTTCCAGAGGCTCCGGATGCTGAGGAGACCATCCCGGAGGACTCCCCTCCCGAGCCCAAGAAGGACAAGGACGAAAAGAAGAGGTACGTGGACTTCCATGAAGTGGAAATTGTCCCCGACACACAAAACCTTCTCGTCCTCGACATGCGCAACCGGGTGGTCGCCGTCATGCCCCTCAAGAAAACCCCTCGCCTTGAGCGCATCAAGCAGATTCCCCACGCAATCACCATCAACTTGGACAAGGACAGACTGGATATCGGCTTCCGGGTGGGCGGTCCGCGCGGCAAAGCCTTCGGTTTCCGCTTCGAAGCCGAACCCATCAACGCTGAAGGCTCCCTGGTGCGCGAGAATTGGTGGACCGGGGATTGGTACGAAGTGATTCCGGTCTCGGAAAAGTAACCCACCTCCGCCCCGGAATCCGATTCGGTGGAGACTCCGTTCTCCTGAATCTCAACTCCGCCCGGAGTCCCGATTCAACAAGTTCCAGGCGGTGTAAAGCAGGAAAATGGCGAAGAGAATCGCCAGGAAGGAGGGTTCCATCCAGCGATTGCGAATCCAGACTCCGAAAGCGGCGGCCACAAGGGCGGCCGGGGCCAGTCGCTTGACTAGGCTGCCGCTGACCCTTCCGTCCCTCATGGCAAGGGCGACGCCGACCATTGCCGTGGGCACCATGGCAAGAAGGCTGGTACCGGTTGCATAGTGGAAGGAAAACCCGCCGACCCCAAAAATCAGACCGGGAACCACAACCACCCCCCCTCCCACCCCGAACATGAGGGCGCACAATCCTCCGATGACTCCCAACAGAAGGGCGGTGACACAGCGCATGAAGGGAGAACCAGGGAAGAGGCCGGGTTGAGCGTCGGCGGGGATTTCGCCGAAGATTCCGAGGTTGCGCAAGGCCACGAAAACGAGAAGCAGGATGAACAAAGTTCTCAGCCTGGAGGAGGAAACCCTGCGGACGAGACGCTCGCCCAGGTGCACCCCCGCCTGTCCCCCTGCCGCCACCAGGGCCGCGGCCCACAACACCAGATGTTCGGGGGCCGTGAAGAATTCGGTGGCGACCCCGACCGCAGCCACCGGCGCAACGACGGCGAGAGCGCTTCCCAGGGCCCTCTTCATCGGAATCGCAAGGAGAACCAGGAGAGGGCCGACCACGAGGCCGCCCCCGATTCCCAGGAGCCCCGAAAGCAGACCCGCCAAGACGCCGATGGCGAGAGTGGTTGCCGGCCTTCGAAGAACGGAGCCCCTCAAGACCCGCGAATCCGTTCCGCCAGGGTGGAGGTTCCTCGGCCTTCGTGAAGGGGAAGAAAACGGATGGCCCCCCCTTGTTCAGTCACGAATGAAGCTCCAGCGATTTCCTTTCCCTCCCAATCCGCGCCCTTGACTAGGAGATCGGGTGAAATGGTTTGGATGAGACGTTCGGGCGTGTCCTCCTCGAAGGGCACGACCAGGTCCACGCACTCCAGGGCTCCAAGAACTTCGAGCCGGTCAGCAAGCGCGTTGAAGGGCCGGTCCTCTCCCTTGAGGCGAGCCACCGAGGCGTCGTCATTCACCCCAACGATGAGAGCGTCTCCCAAACTGCGAGCCTCCTGAAGAAAGCGAACATGGCCGGCATGAAGGAGGTCGAAACAACCATTGGTGAAGACCAGCCTTCCCCCATTCCCGCGCAGCCCCTTCAAGGAATCTTCGAGGCCACCCTTCTCCTCTGGAGAAGGAGCCTTGGAGGCAGCGGTGCCCCGGGTCAGGGCCCGGAGAACCTGGCCTCGTTCCACGGCCACGGTGCCGACCTGAGCCACGGCGACTCCGGCCGCCGCATTGGAGAGGCGCATGGCATCTTCCCAATCCCACCCGTCGGCGAGGGCGAGGGAGAGGGCGGCGATGACGGTATCTCCGGCACCGGTGACGTCGAAGACCTGGCGGGCGGCGGTTGGAAGGTGGAAGGGGGAGGCCCCCTCCCGAACAAGGAGCATGCCTTCAGGACCCAAAGTCACGAGCAGGGCATCCAGGGTGGATTGACTCCGAATCTCCTCCGCGGCCTGGGCCAGATTTTCAAGGTCTGCGAGGGCCCGCCCCGCGCAAGCTTCGGCTTCAGCCCAATTGGGGGTGGCGACGGTGGCCCCGGCGTAGCCTTCGAGGTTTCCAGGGGCCGGGTCGACGAGACAAGGAACGTCTCTTCTCCGGGCCTCAGCGACAGCGGCGGCGGCCGTGCCCCCGGCCAGGCTCCCCTTTCCATAATCGCTCAGGACAAGGGCGTCCCATGGGGTGGCGGCAAGAGCGTCGAGAACCCCCTGGGAAAGAGCCTCGGAAGCGGGTCCGGTCCGCTCGCGATCCACGCGAACCATTTGCTGGCCTCGGGCCATGACCCGAATCTTCTGAATCGTGGGGCGCGCGGGATTGATCTTGATTCCATCCGTATTCGCCCCGCCTTCCTGCAAAACCCCGCGCAATTGGACCCCGGAAGCATCATCCCCGAGAAAACCGAAGGCGCTCACCTCCGCGCCCAGAGCGCGGAGGTTGGCGACCACGTTGCCGGCTCCCCCGGGACGCATTTCCTCCCTGCCGGACAGCACCACCGGGACGGGAGCTTCCGGGGAAACCCGAGCCGATTCCCCCCAGATGAACCGGTCCGCCATGAAATCTCCCAGCACCGCAATCCTGGGTACCCCCATGGATTGAAGCCGGGGCGCAGGGCCAGAAGGGGTCACGATTCCTGGGGGATGGGAGCTGAGGGTTGAGGGCTGGGGGCGGGGGGCCGCGTTCGGTAGCGGTCGTGGACCCAGAGGTATTGGCCGGGACGACTCAGAATCGCGTCCTGCAGGGCTGAGTGCATCAGTAGACCGAGTTCCTCCTCGGCCTCCGCATTCTTCTTCCGGGGTTCACCCGCCTCGAGAAGACTCCGACACCCCACCTGAAAACGGTCCGGCTGGTCCGTTCGAAGGCACCAGCATACCAGGAGAGGGCCATCCCCCCTCAGGGCGAGACCCGGGGCAGTGCGGTCGGTGGCGGCCAACTCTCCGAACCATGGAAGGAAGACGGGAGCTTGGTGGGAATTCTGGTCCGGAGCCAGGAGAACGGTTCGACCCTCCTTCTGGTGCTTCATGAGGGAGCGAACCCCGCCCCGCCGAGGGAGGAGACGCACCCCCCATTCCCCCCGAGCGCTTTCCAGGCGCTTGGCAAGGTAGAGATTGGTGGGAAGACGCACGGGGACCGCAGGCTCCAATCCCATTTCAGCCAAGATGTAGGTCATGCCCTCGAAGCAACCCAGATGGGGTTGAACCACGACGGCGCCCAGGCCCCTCGCGGCAAGAAGGGTTTCCTCTGCGCCGTCCTCGAATTCCACCCTCGAAAGAAGACCCCCTAGATGCCGCGGAAGAAGAGAAACACTGTCGATTCCAAAGAGACCCATGTGGTGACAGGATTCCTTGAGAATGCTCTTCCTTTCATGGTCGGCCAATTCGGGGAGAGCTCGCTTCAGGTGGGCGAGTCCAAGGGCTCGGCGCCGAGGCATCCACCAGACCAGGGAACCGACTCCACGGGCCAGGGTGGCCGCGAGCCCTGCCGGCAAGATTCGGAGCAGGGCAAGAAGAAACAATGCCGGCCGCGACGTCAACCATGGAATGATTCCAGGGCGACCACGCCACATCCCTCGGATGGAACGGGCGAGACTGGGAGGGCGAGTCATTCCTGAGTCCCTGCGTTCGAGTCGAGCGCCTCCCAAAGAGGCTCGATACGGGCGGCCCTGGAGGGCAACGCCAACGATTCGAGCAAGGCCTGCCAATCTTCCTCCCCCTTGTGGAAAGCCCAATCCACCCTCACCTCCCAGATATCCAGACCCTCGCAAGCCTCCATCTTTACGGCGTCCTTTTCCGTCACAAGGATCGGGTAACCCTTGACCCAGGCCTCCTGATCCACGGCCTTCCACGGATGGTGATCCCCCTTCCAATCCACCCCCGTGACCACGGCGCCCGCCCTCTCGCAAAGGCGCCGAAAGGATTCAGGACGGGCGACCCCGGCGGCAAGGAAGACCGAGCTTCCATCCAACCAGGACGCGGCCTCCACCCGGCCATCTGCCAGGCAACGCAAGTCGCGCAGGGCAAGATCTCCCTCCACGCGTGAGAGGGAAGGGAGACCCTTCCGAATGGCGTCGACCTCCCGCCAAATTTCCTCCCGACGATTTCCATCCACCGCCCCGACTCGCGAAAGAATCACGCAATCCGCCCTTCTCAAGGCTTCCCGGCCCTCGCGAAAGGGGCCCGAGGGAAGGCACCGACCCCAAGGGAGTTGGGCATCCAGAAGAACCACATCCTTGTCCCTTTCCAGCTGAAAATGCTGGAAGCCGTCATCCAGCAGGAGAACATCGGGCTTTCCCCTCTCCAGCATCGCGGCCAAACCCCGAACCCTGTCGGGGTCTTCTTCGAGATCCACATCAGGAAAGCGATTCCTCAGCATCACCCCCTCGTCCCCCCCATAACCTCGGGAAAGAACTCCCGTCTTGATTTCCGAGGCTGCAAGCCGGCCCAAGGCCTCGAAGAGAAGCGGAGTCTTCCCCGTCCCGCCCACGGCCAGGTTGCCGATGGAGAGAGTCGGAGTCGGTGGCCGGACCCGGGCCTTCCAGCCTCGGGCAAAGAGGAAACTGCGGATCCGGGCGACCCCCCGCCAAATCCAGCCCAGAGGAGCCAGAAGCAGGCTCCAGGACCCGTCAAGGAATCCCGCCACCGTCACTTCCCGGCCCACCAGCGGTTCCCGGCCATGAGGGCTTCGAGACGAGCCTGGATTCCGGCTCGCTCGGGGGACCCTGCCAAATTGGTGTTTTCACGCGGGTCTTCGCCCAGGTCGAAGAGAAAGGTGTCGCCCGTGGCCAGGTCCTGGACAAGCTTGAAGTTCTTTTCGATGACTCCCCTCTTGCGGACTTTCTTGTCTGCACCAGCCTTCAGGACGGGCTGAAAATCGACCTCGAAGAAGACCGGGGAAGAGGGAACCTGGTCCCCCTTCAGAACCGAGGCGAAAGAGGAATCCGGGCCTGCAGGAAATGGAATGCCGCACAAATCCAACAGGGTGAAATGCAATCCGGATTCCGGGAGCCTGGCGCGTGCCCGGGTTCCCCCGCGTTTTCCCCCGGGAAGACGCAGCAGAAGGGGGAGGTCCACCTGCTCGGCATGGAGAGTGCGGGTGTGCCCCACCCATCCTCTTTCACCCAATTCTTCTCCATGATCGGCGGTGATGACCACGAGGGTGCGGCCCCAATCCTTCCGACCTCGGACCTGACCCATGAATCCTCCGAGAGCCTGGTCCACCGCTCGGATTTCTTCGTCGTAGAGGGCCGACAATTGAAGCAGGTCCTCAGCCGTTGAGGCCGCCACCTGTTTCCGAACCTCCCCCACCGGGAGACCTCCCTTCACCCACCCCTTGTAGGAAGGGTCTCCGAAATCGAGGTCCCCGTGATTCTCGTAGGAGGCGTGGGGGTCGAAGAAATGGAGAACCAGGAACCAAGGCCTTTCCAAGCCTTGAGCCTCCAGCCAATTTTCGGCGCTGGCCACGACAGCGGAGGCGGAAGACCCCCTGTGAGGATCGGCGAGGTTCACGACGGAGTCGTCCCACCAGGAGAAACCGCGGTCGAAACCCCCTCCCCGGCGCCGGGTCATCAGGAAATTCCCCATCACGCATCCCGTCGCGTACCCGGCATCTCGGAACTTGCTGGCCAGGGTTTCCACCTCGGGGAGCGCGAAGCCCTCCCCCGCCAATCGCATCACTCCGTGGTCGGCCGGCTCGAGCCCGGTGAAGAGGGTGGCCATGGAGGGAAGAGTCCACGAGCTGGAGGCCGTCAATCCCTCCACCACCACGCTTTGGCTGGCCAGGGAATCCAGGAAGGGGGATGTAGGGTTCCCCCGGTAGCCATAGGTCCCGAGATGGTCCTGGCGAAGGGTATCCACCACCACCAGCAGCACATTGGGAGCCGGCTCCCCTATCTGGGAACAGGAACCCAGGAGAAGAAGGAGGAGTTGACCGGAGAGAATTGGACGCATGCTTGGACCCTGAAATAGGGATGCTAACCTCGGCTCATGTCCCGGCCCAGCGACCCCGACCTGGGAACGGTTGAGTCGGCTCTTCTCTTTCTGAGCCGGGACCCCGCTTCCCTGGAATGGCTCCTCAGTCGTTTCTTCCCGCCCTCGACGATGACGGGAATGGTGAGCAAGGGTGGAAAGAGAAAAAAGGGACGCAACCAGCCCTCCCAGGCACTGGCGGACGCGGTCGTGGGTTCGGAAGGAATCCGCCGCTCTGTCGCTGAAGGAATCCTGAGCGCTCTCCCCGTTGGCCCCCTGGCCCCGGAAAAGGTTCTGAAACAGCATTCCGAACTCATGAAAGTCGAGTGTCTCGGCGCTTCGCTTCGCAAAGCCCTGACCGGGGGCGAAGAAGATTGGACGCGGGCGAAGGAGTACATCGACCGGTGGAAGGACATGCTCGAGGAGGCCGCCGAACCATCGCGCCCGGAAAAAGGTCCCGCTGCCGAGGAGAAGACCCCCCCCAAGGAAGGCGATGGAAAACTCCAACGGCAATTCAGGAATCTCGAGGGCCGACTCGTGGAAGCCGACCGGGAACGGGTCAAGCTTCGGGATTCATTGGGAAGGGAGGGGGACCGTCGTCGGCGGGTGGAGGAAGCCCTGGACGAAGCCCGCGCCAAGGCCCAGGAGGAACATCTCCGCGCGGCGGAAAACAAGCGCAAGTTGGAGGGGGCGACCCGGCCGGGAGAAAGAGAGGCGGCCCTCGGTGAAGAGATGGAGGGGCTCCGGAAATCCGAGCGCATGGCGGTCAAGAAGCTGATTCTCGTCGAGGAGGAAAGAGATGACTTGAGGGCCTGCCTGGAGGACCACGAAAAATTCTCCTCGCTGGAAGAGGAAGTCGTCCCTTCCTTCCGGGACAGGCCCCTAATCGCGGAAGAAAATGTCCTCGCCAAATCCCTGGGCGCAGCCGCCGCCGAAGGCCGGGCCTTCAAGGTCCTCGTTGTGGGAGGAGGGGAACCCCAACTCCGGCACCTGGAAAAACTCAAGGAATACGCCGAGGTTCTGGGTTTTTGGGCGGATTGGCGGATGGCGGAATACGTGTCCTGGCACAAGCACATGGACAAGCTGGAACGGGATATGCGGACGCAATTCGACGCCATGGTCATCCTGCACTGGAATCGCACGACCTTCACCCGCAAGTGCCGGGACATCTGCAACAAGGTCGGCCAGAAGCCCTGCATCACCTGCCATTACGAGGGATTCACCAACCTGCGAGCCAGTCTTCGCGAGTGCCTCGGGCAACTCCTGCGCAGAAAGGCATAATCAGAACCGTGCTTCTCCTCCTTGCCACTCTTTCGCCTCTCCTTCTGCAAACCCCCGCCGAAGGTGAATCGCCCCCCGAACGCTTGATGGGGCAGATTCTCACCGCCTTCCGGAAGGCGGAGGGATTGGAACTTTCCGGCCGGGCGACCCTGGTGGACCTCCGGGAAAGGCGCTTGGGCTCCTCGGGGGTCCTGGCCGAGGTTCTTTTCAACGGTCACCTGGGAAGAGATTTGCAGGGCCGACTGAGCGCCTATTCCCTTCTTTCCACCGATCGCCTTCCCGAGCCCGCGTTCTGGGAATTCCATTCGGACGGCAGCTCCATGATTGCGGTCGACCACATCGGAAAATCATGGGAACAGGCCGATCTCCAAGGCGCCCTGGAAGTTTGGAGGCCATGGGCAACCACCACGGGGATGCCCCGCCTGGATTTCATCGCTCCCTGGCTGGGATGGGAATACTCTCCCCCCGGTCGCCTTGAATTCCTGCCCAAACCTCGAAAGGGTTCGGGGACCAAGGGAGTCTCTCTTGTGGACGGGGGTTCCAGGACCGAATGGTGGCTCGACACCCGCAAGCAATTCACCCGCCTCGTCTTCATTCCCGGTGAGACCCTCACCGCCCTCGCCCAGCTTGGTGGCTGGGGAGGCAAGGCCATCGCCCTGGAAGTGGAATTCCAAACCCTTCGCTTGTTGGACAGGAATCCCCAGGCTGGGAAATTTTCGCCGCCTCCCTCCTATCGCGCCCCGGAATCCCTTCCGGCTTCCGATACCCCGGGAAGAGACGACGACCCTCCGCCACCCGGACGCAACCTCTAGTCCAGGGTCGGCTTCTTTTCCTCTTCCTCTTCGACGAGCTCTACCAACTCCCTTTCAACCTCCACGAGGGCGATTTCAATGGGGTTGTCGATGTGCTCGAGTTCCGCGTCGAAAAGCGGAGCGTCCCCTCGGACCAATTGGCGAATACGCTTCTGGAGCAGAACTGTGCGCTCGAAGGAACCTCCTACGTAGCGTTGCAATCGTTGGGGAAGGGTCAATTCCATTTTGTCATTCAGGGTGCGGAAGCCCCGATAGGGACCGAATAGTGTAGTCCAGGGCGATATCGGGTCAAGAAGGGGCTTCCGAAATCCCCCACAACGTCGCCACCAGGAGAGCGGCCTCCTCCCATCCACGGAAACAACCGTCTGCGCCCTCCAGGAGGGGTTGGCCTTCGAGCCCGGCCTGCAAGAAGGGAATCCCAGCCTCGGCGGCGGCGCGGAAATCCGAAGGGTGGTCCCCCAGGAAAACCCCGTCCCCATGGCGGGCATGGAGGTCCTTCAAAACGGGGCCCTTGTCCACGCATCCAAAAACTCCATCGTGGGCGAGACCGGTCCTCTGCACATCACGCTCCACCGTCCCCTGCCCCGCTCGGCTCACCACGAAAACAAGGCAGCCATCCTCCCTCCAACTTGCGGCCGTCTCAAGGGCTCCGGAATAGGGGCCCAGCCCGAAAAAGGGAACCACGGTTCCATTCCAGTCCAAGGCAATGAAATCAGGCTTCCCGGCGGCCATCGGCCTAGAGTAACTCCGCCGTGCTCGCTCTTCTCCTATCTCTCCAGGCTCCGACGCCAGTCTCGGGGGATGTGTCCGCCGAAAGGATGCGCGGGACCCTGGCAGCACTCTGCGCCTCTTCCCGCCTAGCCGGCTCCGAAGAATCCAAAGCTGGCGCAGCGTATGCGGCCGGAGTCTTTGCCGAGGCCGGGCTGGAGGTTCGCCGGCAGGTCTACGAAGTTCATCTCCCCAGGCAAACACGGGCCTTCCTTGCTCTCCTGCCCGAGGCGGGTTCCCAACCCGGCGCCGTCCCTCTCCCCCTCGTCCTCGAGGAGACCACTAATCCAAAAGACCCCCTCACCGAGGACGGTCTCGCCCCTCCCATGCACGGACTCACGGGCACGGGACGGGTTCAGGGGCTCCTTGTTTTCGCCGGGCGCGGCACCTCATCCGAATTCGAGGCCCTCGCGGAAAAGGTCCCCCTTGACGGGACCATAGCCCTCATCCGCTACGGCGGCCTTTACCGGGGGATGAAGGTCAGGAACGCGGCCCTGGCCGGTTGCGCAGGGGCCCTCATCTACACCGACCCCGAGGACGATGGTTCGGGCCGCGGCGAGATTCTCCCTCACGGTCCTTGGCGGGCGCCCGGGACCATCCAAAGAGGGTCGGTCCGCGTAGGAAACGGCGATCCACTCAGCCCGGGTTGGGCCGCCCTTCCAGGGGCCCGCCGCCTTCCCATGGCCCAGGCCGACGGGGTTCCCCCCATTCCCAGCCTCCCGGTTTCCTGGGAAAACGCCACCAAGCTCCTGGGGCCCGCAGGCAGGCCCGGGAATCCCTCCCCGCTGGAGCGGTCGGTGGTCATGGAAGTCGAGCAGGACTCCACACCGGTGCGGATTGAAAACGTCCTCGCCGTGATTCCCGGCTCCAGGGAACCCGATTCATGGGTGGTCTTCGGAGCCCACAGGGACGCCTGGGGAAGGGGCGCCATCGACAACGGGACCGGGACCACGGTTCTCCTGGAAACCGCCCGCATCCTCGGGGCCGCCACCCGACGGGGTTGGAAACCGGAACGCACTCTCATCTTGGGGACCTGGGATGGAGAGGAATGGGGCCTGGTGGGTTCCACCGAATGGGTGGAGCAACACCTGGGCCCGCTTCGCGACGGAGGGGTCGCCTACATCAATCTGGATGTGGCGGTTTCGGGGCCTTCCTTCAGCGCCTGGGGAAGCCCCGGCCTCCAGGCCGCCATCACCCGCGCCTGTGAAAGTGAAGGTCTCCCGGCCCCCAAGGCTTCCTTTCCCGGCGGAGGGTCCGACCATGTCCCCTTCCTGGAAAAGGCGGGGATGGAAGTGGGCGGCTTCGGATTTCACGGTGGTCACGGCACCTACCACTCGGCATGGGACACCCCTTGGGTGGTGGAGACCCACATCGACCCCGATTTCCGCCTCCACGCCCGCGCCGCTCGCCTCGCCGTGGAGCTTGCCCGGGAACTCTCCAGCACATCCTGCCGGGTGGACGGCGCATGGGCTTGGTCGGTTGCCGCGCGGGACGCGCTTGAATCCATGGAGGGGGATGACCTGGACCGGCTCCGCGACCTCATGAACCACTTGGCCGCCTCGGCAGAGGCGGGGAAGGCCCCCCATCCCCATCGATTCCTCCGCCTCTTTCTCGGTTCGGGGCCGAGGGGAAAGCTTCTCCTACGAAGGAGCGCCGGTTACGGCTCGTCCTGGTTCCCCGATTTAATCACCGGTTCCCCGAGTGAACGGGCCGCCGCTCTCGAAATCCTCGAGGCGCGAGCCGGGGCCGCGGTTGCGGCTTTGGGGGCCTCTCCCCGCTGAGGGTCAGAGGGGATAGAAACGCCAGGCCGCCGCGGAGCGACCGGGATTCTCCCCCCCCAAGGCTGCGCGGATGGCTGCGACCGGAATCGAATTCTGCTTCAGGACCGCGTCGTGGAAAGCCTTTTCGGTCATGCCGCCCTGGAGAACCAATTCCGCGTGAAGGGCACGCATCTGGAGCCCCCCCACCATGTATGCGCATTGATAGAGAGGGCCGTAGCCGCCTTGAATGGATCGGCGCACTTCGGCCCGGGCGTTGCGTTCCTCGTGCCCGACCTTGTCCATCAGGAATTCCACGCATTCCTCGGGAGACCATTTGCCGAGGTGAAAATTGAGGGAGAAAAGGATGCGGGCGCAGCGATGAGCCCGCCAGAAGAGCATTCCCACCTTGTCCTCGGGTGAGCGCGGGAATCCAAGGTCCCACAACTTCAATTCCCAATAGAGGGCCCATCCCTCCACGAGGAATGGGGTGTGGAACAAGCGGCGGTGGGTGTTCCATCGGCTGGCCATGTACCCCTGGAGGTGGTGTCCGGGAATGAGTTCATGGTGAACCGCGGACCTGGAAAAATGCCTGTTGTTCCCGCGCATCGACATCCTCTTGGCCTCGTGGGACATTCCGGAAGTGGGAAAAGCGATGCTGATGACTTCGCCACCGGTGAAATAGGGGCTGAAACGCTGCCGCTCGGGCGACATCATTTCCATTCTCCAGACTTCCTTGGCGAGGGCGGGGATGGTGATGAGGTCGCGGTCCTCAAGGAACTGGATGGCCTCCTCGGCCAACTCCCGGATGAGGGCGGGTTGTTCGCCCGGTTCCACATGGGCGCCTTTCACCTTGTCCAGGGCTTGCGGCCAATCGGCGCATCCCATGGCAGCCACCGCCTCGGCCATGCGCGCTTGGCACCAGGCCATTTCCTTTTCGGCAATGAGAAGAAGCTCCTCGGGGGAATAGGCAATCATTTCGCCGGCCAGCGCTTCCACCAGGGCGTCACGGCCGATGGAATCTCCCAGGAGAAGGTCATCGTCTTCGGAATCGATACCGCCCACATCCTCCTCCAGGGTTTCCCCGAATCCCTCCATGGCCTCGGAGAGTTCCTCCCAGGGGGCTTCACACCACCAGGTGAAGAGAGGGTCGTAGCCGGCTCGCCATCGGTACCAGGCCCCGAGAGTTTTTCGAAGCTTGCCCAGAGTCCGCGCGGTTCTGCGCGCCAAGGAAGCTGAGACCTCTTCGGGGTTCTCCTCCTCCCGAATCGTCTCCTCCAACTCCTCCACGGTCTCCAGAGCTGTGGCCAAGATTTCAGCGGCCTCCCGGGNNNNCCGGGGGCCGATGTCCCGCCTCAAAGCGCGAGCTTCGCAAAGAGCCACCAGGGGGCCGGCGAAGGGCAGTAGTTTTTCGCTTTCGGCCTCCCTTTCCTCCTTCCTCAAGGCTTGAGCGGCCGCAGCCCGAATGTGATTTTCAAGAAGCATGAGGTCCACGGCGGCGGCCCTGCCGAGAGAAGAGGCTTCCATCCTCGCGACCCTCTCCAGCCACTCCTGGTGGAAGGCATGGAACCGAGCATTCCGCTCTGAGGAAAGAGGGGCTGGCCAAAGTCGCCCGAGAGCCTCCCTGTCTGCCCGGAACTGGAAGGCAAGGTCCGCGGGGGAAGCTTGCTGGCAGGGAAACAGGAGAAGGAGGGCGGTCAACATGGATGAGGAGTCTAGGCGACTGCCTTCAACTTCTCGGAATGGAAGAAGGCCGCAGGGATTACCTGCGGCCTTTTGCCGAAGCTTGGAAGCCCCTAGAAATTCACCGTAATGGAACCCACGAGCCAGACTTGGTCTGCGGCTGTGCCATCGCGATTGTCACCGCTGTATTGGGAAAGACCCAGATAGGCTTCGGTGGCCTCGTTGAGGTTACCCCAGATTCCGAGGTCGATTTCGGTTCCCAATGCGTCGCTTGAACCCGGAGTCGCAACATCTTCCGAAAAGCTGTGGAGACTTCCGTAGAAGTTCCACTTGTCATTCATCGGCTTGACCACCCAGGCGTAAGCATCGGTGAGGTTCGTCCACTGGAAGAGCTCCGCGGTTCCCTGAAAATAGAATTCATCGTTGTAGAGAGGTTGAAAATCTCCATTCCCTCCTGAGGCTGTATCGAGCCCCACACCCACCTCGAGGCCACCCCCGAGCATGTAGTTGGCGGCAACGGCCATGGCCGAACCGTCTTCCCTTCCGTCGGCCGATTGGGTGGCGAATTCGAGACTCCAGCCAATCCCAGAATCGATTTCTTCATCTGCCCAGCCGGGACTCGAGGCGATGAAGCCCAGGGTCGTGTCGTTCCGAGCATCGGTGGCCCGCTTCAAGGCATAGGCGTCCAGGTCGAAGACATCGAGACTGCGCTCGTAGTAGAAACCACCAAAGGTCTCGCCTCCGTTCTTCGTCCCCTGGTCCACGACTGGACGGGTCCAGAACAGGTCCAGGCTGTAGTCCTCATCCTTGTGCGAAGCCCGGAATCCGTCCCAAGAGCGACCCGTGTTGCTGAATTTGTTGCTAGAAACCATGCGCCCTGCCCCATAATCCATTTCGAAACGTCCCACCTGGAAATCGAAGAATGAGGTGACCTGAGCAAGGTTGGTATAGGCTTGGTGGATTTGGCCATCCACTTGGGTTCCTAGGTCGGGGGAATTCGACTGGAACTGGAGGTAGGTTGAAACATAATCGTCCACTTCGAGATTGAACCCCGCCCGAAAACGCGTTGGAACGGTGGTTCCTTCCCCGGGACCCAGCAGGCCGGAATCACGAGATTCCGCGCGCATCCGGAATTCGCCGTCGAATTCGACGCTTTGGACTCCGGAAAAGGTCACTGTGACGGCTCCATCCTGGGCGGCCAAGTTGGGAGAGGAAAGAAGAGCGACAAGGCCCAATGCGCAAAGAAAACGAGTCATGGCTGGATTCAATCAGGGGTGAAGAGCCGGGGGGATTCCCGGGGGCGGAGCAGTTTATCCCTGCTTTCAGAAGGAAAGGGAAAACTGGGTGAAAAACCACAAGCCTCCATCCTCGCCCGGGAGCCCTGATCCGGTTTCCAACCAGGCAGCCCCCAAGTCGACCGCCACTCCATGGTCAAGCGAACCTCGAAGGTGAAAATCCCATTCCCGACCGAAGTCACCGTTTCCCGCTGGGGAAATCCCCCCAGAAGGGGAAACAGCCCCCTGCCCAGAATCGTGGGCACGGAATCGGTGGTGAGCGAATCCCCAGGTCCAGACGCGGCCCGAAAACCCGGTCCACCCGATGGAGGTGTCCTTGATGTTGGATGCCCCGAACCTGTCCATGAAACCATGATGGACGTGCGAATCAGGTTGAATGATGCGAAAACGGCCGCCCGAACCGGACGCGTCGCCACTTGAAAACGCGTGTTCCAAGTGCAGGGTGTGGCCGGGGGCCAGTTGCCATTCCATCCGGCCCATCGCGGCGGAACCTTTCAGCGACACGCCCTGATCCTCTCCACCCTGGGCATTGGATTCCAGAAAGGCCTTGAGGGTTGAGGAAAGCTCATTCTTCAAGCCAAGCCCTGCGGTCATGATGCGCACATCCTCCTCATTTCCTGAACGGAGCAACCATCCCTCCAAACTGGTGTGAGGGGCCACATCCTCCCAGCGCCCCAATGCTCCCTCGAGAATATCCTCCCCGGAGGAACGACCGGGAAAGGGCGCCACTGAAGTGGAAAAGAGAGTCCAGTCCTTGCCGGAAGAACCGCCGGACCAGGCCCAGCCGTCGAAGGCCCTTGGAAAGAGGCTCCAATCGTCCCTTCCCAGGAGGCGCCCCTCTCCCGCCTTCAGGGGAAAGCGGCCCACACGAAGCCGTGCCCCGCTGGAGGCGAATCCCTCCAATTCCGCCCATGCCTGGGACATGGATCCCTTCGCGGGAACGCCCGCCGTGGGGATGGATGTGAGCCATTCCGCCGCCACCTGGAGAGAGGGCATGGGAGTCCCTCGAGCTGAGAGACGGGACCGCCAGGACGCGGGGTGGGACCGTTTCCCGGAGAGGTCGCGCCATTCCATTCTCCAGCGAAAATCGCCCTGGAGATGAAGCGCAAGTTCAGGCGCATCCTGAGTCTGGGGGGCCACGAAAAACAAGAGGGCGAGAATCGGCATCAGTCCCCGCGGCTTTTCAAGAAGGAGTGCACATGCTTGGCGAGAATGTCCGCCTCGATGTGGACAGAATCCCCGGTCGTCAGGAGCCCGAGGGTGGTCCGCTTCAAGGTCTCGGGAACCAGTGCGGTCGAGAATCTATCGTCGGCTGGGTCCACCAGGGTCAGGCTGACCCCGTCCACGCAGATGGAACCCTTGTCCACCAGAAAGGGGACGAGAGTCTTGGGGACCGAAAAGGTGGCGAGGACGAAATCCCCCTGCTCAACGAGAGACTCAAGGGCGCCCACTCCGTCCACATGCCCGGTCACGAAATGGCCGCCCAAGCGCCCGTCTGCAGGGAGGCTGCGTTCCAGGTTGAGGCGGTCGCCCGGTTCAAGGGTGCCCATGTTCGTCCTCGCGAGAGTTTCCGGGGAAAGGGAGAAAATCAGGCCACCGTCCACCATTTCGGCGGTCAGGCAAACGCCGGATACGGCCAGGGAATCCCCGGGAAGGAGGTCGCCGGGGAGACTCCCCTCTTCGAAGGCGATGGCCCCACCCTCCCCCCCCGGTTTCACCCCGGGGGGGGGGCCCCCGGG
>DCAK01000069.1:961-3228 GCA_002311925.1 Planctomycetes bacterium UBA1135 | reverse complement strand
CTCCCCCACGGTTTCCACCGTGGCGAGGGTTCCCATGGACTCGACGATGCCTGTGAACAAAACTTCCGTCCTGCGCTCCAGTTTAAGGGCCCGCCTTGTCCGAAACGCCGGGCAAGCGTATCCTGTGCGGCCCTTTCCGGGGGCTTGGCGTGCTTGAGGTCCACATCCTCACGCTTTTTCCGGAGGCTATCGAGGCCTACATCGGAACAAGCATTCTCGGCCGCGCCCAGGCCGATGGGAGGCTGGCTGTCCACTTGGTGGATTTCAGGCAGTTTTCCANNGGACCGGCATCGAACCGTCGATGACCGGCCCTTCGGGGGAGGACCAGGAATGGTCCTGCAAGCTGAACCGATCTTTACCGCAGTCGAACAGGTTGAAGAAAACCACGGTCCCTGCCGCAAAATTCTGCTGACACCGGTCGGCCGCGTCCTGAATCAGGACCTTGCCGCCGATTTCAGCAAGGAGGAACGCCTCCTCCTTCTTTGCGGTCGGTACGAAGGATTTGACGAACGCATCCGCCAGGGCCTGGACTGGACCGAAGTCTCCCTCGGAGATTTCGTCCTTTCAGGCGGGGAAATCCCCGCCTTGGCCGTGCTTGAATCCACAGCCCGCCTTTTGCCCGGAGTTCTGGGCCATGAAGAATCGGCGAAGCAGGATTCTTTCGGCGAATCCGGAATTCTCGACCACCCTCACTACACCCGGCCCGCCGTATTCCGCGGCATGGCCGTTCCAGAGGTCCTCCTCAGCGGGGACCACCAGGCCATCGAGGCCTGGCGCGCCGATCAGGCTCGCCAGCGCACTCTCAAGCGCCGACCCGACATCCTGCCCGACAGCGACTGAACCGCCCAACCCGCGGCACCCAATCATGGACAAAATCATCCAGGAATTCGACAAGAGAAACATGAAGGAGGACCTCCCCTCCTTCAAGGTGGGCGACTTCGTCAAGGTCGAATACCTCATCCATGAAGGCAAGGATGACAGGGTTCAACCCTTCGTCGGCCAGGTCATCAAGTATTCGGGCCACGGGGTTCGCAGAACTTTCACGGTGCGCCGCATCGTCCAGGGCGAAGGAGTGGAAAGGACCTTTCCCGTTCACAGCCCCAAGGTGGTGAATGTCACGGTTCGCCGGGGGCCCAACAAGAAACCCCGCCGCTCCCGCCTCTTCTTCCTTCGTGACCGGGCCGGCAAGGCCGCCCAACTCTAGGCCGCAGGGCTCCCAACGATGATTTCCAATCTGGGTCGGAAGATTTTCGGGGTGCTGGCCCTCAGCGCCCTCTCGGTCTGGGCCATTCTGAGTTTCGACATCCACCTCGGGCTCGACCTCCGTGGAGGTTCGAGAATCGTCTACGGATTCGACTTCCAGAAAGCGGTCCAGGAAGGCCAAATCTCTGCCCAGGAAGACCCGGCCGCGGTGCTCGAACAGACCGCCCGCATCTTCCAGAAGCGCCTGGACGGGAGCGGGCTCGCCGACATTCCCATCTACCCTCAGGGTGAATCCCAATTGGTGGTTGAGCTGCCCGACATGACCCCGGAGGAAGTCGGGGCCATCAAGAGAATCGTCGAGAACATCGGGTCCCTGCAATTCCGCATCATCGCGGCGCAGGAAGACGACCTCGACATTCAAAGCCAGATCGACAAGTACAGGGATTGGACCCTTGCCCATCCTGGTGAAGGCCCTGCCGCCTTCAATCGCGGAGCCGGAACCGCCGACGGGCCGCGCGAGGGCATTCTCTGGTTCAAGCTTTCGGAAAGCGTCCTGGCCGAGGAGGCCAGCGGCGGCGGCAGCATTCGTGTGGCCTCGGACCTCACCGCAGTTCCAGTTCGTGTGGAGGACACCATTCGCGCGGTCGATGTCGGCTCCCCCTCCTCCTGGGAATTCACCGGCGCCGACCTCGAATTCGTGGGCCGGAGCCAGGACCAGCACGGCTTTTCGGCAGTTCGATTCGAATTCCAGGAGCACCGCAAGGCGGCCTTCGCCGACTTCACCGAGGATTTCCGCCAGCGCCAGATGGCCATCATCCTCAACCAAGAAGTCCATAGCGCGCCTGTGATTCGAGGGCGGCTGCCGGGGGGCGGAATCATCACCGGGGGTGAAAACGGGTTCTCCACCGAGGAGGTCCAGGAACTCATCACCGTCCTGCGAACGGGTTCCCTGCGGATTCTTCCCCAGCTGGAAAGTCAGGACACCGTTGGCCCCAGCTTGGGCCGCGATTCCATCCGCATCGGGATCTGGTCGGCAACCGTGGGAGGCGCAGCCGTCCTCGCCT
>DCAK01000069.1:335-887 GCA_002311925.1 Planctomycetes bacterium UBA1135 | reverse complement strand
GATCAACGGTGTGGTTGCCTGCTTGGCGCTTGCATTCAACGCCTTCCTCCTCGTCGGCGCCCTCTTCTTCACCCAAGCCACCCTGACCCTCCCCGGCCTGGCTGGATTGGTCCTGACCATCGGCATGGCGGTCGACNNGACGCCAACATCCTCATCTTCGAGAGGGTGCGTGAGGAAAGGAAACGAGGGCGAGAAGTCCCTCAGGCCTACAAGAACGGTTACGAGCGGGCATTCACGACCATCGTGGACGCCAACCTCACGACATTCCTGACGGCCGTCATCCTCTATTACGTGGGAACCGGCCCGGTTCAGGGCTTCGCCGCGGTCTTGGCCCTCGGGCTTCTCACCACGATGTTCTCGTCCCTCGTCTTCTCCAAGCTGCTGATGCACTGGGTGGTCTTCGGTCGGAAGAAAGGGCTCAAGGAGGTCAGGATGATGGGCTCCCTCGCGGGCAATGCGAAGTTTCCATTCATTCCTCTCCGCAAGGTGGCTGCCGTTCTTTCCATCGGCGCTCTGGGCCTTTCCGTCTGGATGTTCGGCTCCCGGGCCCGT
>DCAK01000069.1:0-245 GCA_002311925.1 Planctomycetes bacterium UBA1135 | reverse complement strand
GTCAGCAACCTGCTGCCCAATTGCACCGTCATCCAGATTGAGAATCAGGATGCTTCCGCCGGCTCGGAGAGCTCCAAGTCCTTCCTCGTGAAGAGAAAGTTGAGCCCGGCCGAAAGGGCGTCCTTCCAAGCTGGAGAGACTGCCTCCAAGGATTTCCAGGCCACCTTCCAGGCCGACCTGGAAACGAAATTGGCGGGTCGCCTTGCGGCTACGGAGCCCTTCAAGGAAATCACGACGGTGGGCCC
>DCAK01000038.1:17985-18205 GCA_002311925.1 Planctomycetes bacterium UBA1135 | reverse complement strand
AGCCAGGCCCAATCCTCCGCACCCAGCCTCAGGAAACTTTCTCCCGGTGTGCTGGGCCGGCGTTCCCAGAGGGGCTCCGGCGATTGGTGAAGGACCATCGGCTGGGCGCCTTCGCGGCGCAGGCATTCCGGAAGGTGGTTGGGAGCCAGGTGCCAGTCACCGAAGAAGAGGGTCCAATGGTGCTTAGGGTATCTTCGGGCGAGCCTCTTCCACAGGCGGG
>DCAK01000038.1:418-17922 GCA_002311925.1 Planctomycetes bacterium UBA1135 | reverse complement strand
GGGCGAGCCTCTTCCACAGGCGGGCGGCGGCGGCGTCCCTCCTTCGGACCCCGCCCTCGATCCAGGCTCCCGCGACCAGGCCGCCCCTTTTGGCGAGAGCGGTCAAGGGCCTGCGATAGGTGGCCGCCGCCGAGCGCCCATCCACGAGCGCCCGGCTTGGATGGGCCAGGATCTCCCGGGCAGGAAGAAGAAGAGGCATGGGGAGAAGCTCAAGGACGAGCCCCATTTTCGTGCCAGAGTTGATGGCCCCCAGCAGGGAACCCAAGCGGTCCTGGGGACGGCTCAGGGAATGGTAATCCCCGACGAGAAGAGGATTCGCGTCGGAGGCTGAAAGCAGGAGTTCATCCCGAGTCGCGAGGACGGGTTCGCCTTCGAAGGTCCTTTCCCAGTCCCTTCGATAGGAGTCGAGGGAGGATGGAAGGGGCAACAAGCGGGACCAGGACCGCCTCAGGCGCCGGTCCAGGTCCTCCAGGGCTGCAAGGAGGGCATGGCGGTCTTTCACCGCCCCTCCTTCGGCGAATTCCCGGCCTTTCCTTGAGGAGAACCAGGTTCAGGCCGGAGTTCCGGCGAGATAGGGCGCGAGGAGCCCACGGAAGAAATCCACCCCTTCCCCGCCCAGGCCCCATTCCCCCGCTCCGCGATCGGGGAGGTGTTCAGCCGAAAGATTGCGCTCGGGGTGGGGCATCAAGCCAAGAATGCGCCCGCAAGGGGAAAGAAGCCCGGCAATTCCCTCGGTGCTGCCATTGGGACAGTCCGGGTATGCAGCCGTTGGCTCTCCTCGCGCGTTGGCATAACGAAGGGCGATGCATCCCGCCTCTTCCAGTCGGGAGAGGTCGGTCTCGGGATTGCCAAGGACCAGCCGCCCTTCGGCATGAGCCGAGGGGGCGGGAAGGAAATTCCCGCCGGGGACCAGGCCGGCAAGGGAAGGAGCCGGAAGGAGCCGGGTCCAACGACATTCGAATCGGTGGGATTGGTTCCATGTCAGGGAAGCCTTCACGCCTTCGAGGCCGGGAAGGAGTCCAGCCTTGACCAGGACCTGGAAGCCGTTGCAGACGCCGAAGATGCTGCCGCCGTCCTCCCTGTGCTCTTGAAGAGCGGAGCCCAGGAATTTCTCCAATTCGAGAGCCAGGATTCTCCCCGCTCCAAGGTCGTCCCCGTAGGTGAATCCTCCGGGAATGGCGAACATGTCGCACTCCTTGAGAGGGGAGGGGTCCTGCGCGAGGGCCCTGATGTGAACATCCGAAACCTCGGCCCCGGCAAGCTCGAATGCGTGCCTGAGCTCCCTGTCGCAATTGATGCCTGCGGTGAAAAGTTGAAGGACCCGGGGTTTCATGGGGAGACCCCTCTGTTGGCATCCGCCAATCGCTGGGTATCAAGAAACGGGCCGTTCACGAATTGGACACCGGCCTTGGAGACGACCTCCCCGATGGTGCGCCAGGGCAGGGTCCTGAAGAGGCCGTCCAGGGTGTCGAGGTTTTCAGGGTCGACCTCCAGGAGAAAGCGGGTCGGAGTTTCCGAGAACAGAAGGGCCGCCCGGGGAAGAGTCTCCAGAGCGGGGGCTCTTTCGGGGTCGAGGAGAATCCCCAAACTGGAACCGAGGACCATCTCGGAAGCAGCCACGGCCAGCCCACCCTCGGAGAGATCGTGAGCCGCGGCCACCAGGTCGTTCTGGATGGCGCGGGCCAAGGCGTCCACCAAGGTCGGGGCGGCTTCCAGGTCGGGCCGAGGAGGCTTGGAATCCGGAAGTTCGAGAAGGTCGGAAGCCACGGAAGCCCCGCCATCTCCCAAGGTCACGCCAAGAAGGACAAGGAGATTCCCCTCCTTCTTAAGCGGGGTGCTGACGGCCTTGGCCGTGTCGGCGAGCGGGGCGACCGCGGTGCAGAGGAGGGTGGGGGGGATGGGATGTTCCTCCGCGCCGACCCGGTATTCATTGTTCAAGGAATCCTTGCCGCTGATGAAGGGAGCTCCGAAAGCGAGGGCGGCGTCGTGGCACCCTTCGGCGGCCAGGGCGAGCGAGCCCAGTCGATCGGGTTTGCGGCAATCCCCCCAGCAGAAATTGTCCAGGAGGGCGATTCGATGCGGATTCCCTCCCGCGACAACGACGTTGCGGACGGCTTCGTCAACTGCACAAGCGGCCCCGGCCCACGGATCAAGCTCGGAAATCCGGACGGCCAATCCGCATCCGATGGCGACACCTTCCGGGCGACCGGGGTCGGGCTTCACCACGGTTCCATCGCCGGGGCCCCTTCCCTGGCTGCCTTGGTAGGGCTTGAGAACTGTCCCGCCTTGGACTTCATGGTCGTATTGGCGCACCACCCATTCCTTGGATACCACTGAAGGGTGGGCGAGCGCTTTCAACAGAAGGGCCTCTTCGTCCAGGTGGTCGGGCCATGGTGTGCTCCCCAATCCAGGGTCCTGCCAAAGCGCGGATCGTTCCGGCTGGGGAACGCCGCCATGGAGAAATTCCATGGGCAAGTCGGCAACGGTTTCTCCTTCCCACTCCAGGACCAGGCGGCCGGTGTCGGTGAAGGTTCCCAGAGAGGTCGCCTCCACCTCATGAAGTCGGCAAAGTTCCTCCAACTCCTCCAGGCATTCCGGAGGAACTGCGAAGACCATCCTTTCCTGGGCTTCGGAAATCCAAATTTCCCAATAACTAAGCCCCGGATACTTGAGAGGTGCAGCCGAAAGATCCACCCAGGCCCCGCACCCTTCGCCCATTTCGCCGACAGCGGATGAAAATCCTCCTGCCCCGCAATCCGTGACCGACCTGAAAAGGCCCCGATCCCTCGCCTCGATGAGAATGTCAAGTACCTTCTTTTCGGTGATGGGGTCGCCAATCTGAACGGCGGCCGCGTCCACGGTCTCGGATTCTTCATGGAGGGCTTCGGAGGAAAAAGTGGCGCCGTGGATGCCGTCTCGACCCGTGCGGCCTCCCACCGCGACGATGAAATCTCCGGGCAGGGATTCCTTTTCCACCTTGTCCCGGGGGATTTCACCGATGCACCCGGCGAACACGAGAGGATTGGCGATGTAGCCGGGGTGTCGGACCACGGTTCCGGCGACAGTCGGAATTCCCATTCGATTTCCATAATCCCGAACGCCGGCGACGACCCCTTCCAGGACACGGTCCGGATGGAGGGTCCCGGGGGGCCGGTCGGTCGAAGCGTCTCCGGCAAGACCCACGCAGAAAACATCGGTCGCTGCGAAGGGGCGGGCTCCAAGCCCTGTTCCCAGGATGTCGCGAATCACCCCGCCGATTCCAGTCCCGGCTCCGCCGTAAGGGTCGAGGGCGCTGGGGTGATTGTGGGTCTCCACCTTGACGGCGATTCCGACCTCATCTGTCAGGGCCACCACCCCCGCGTTGTCCGAGAAAACGCTCCAGCACCAATCGGGTGAAAGCCTGTTGGTGACTTCGAAAATAGTTTCCTTGAGGAGGTTCCCGTAGAGCTTCTTCCGAGCCGTGGAGCCGTCGGGGTTCTTCACTTCCAGTCGGACCGGACCGGTGAGGGTCTTGTGCTTGCAGTGCTCGGACCAGGTCTGGGCCAGGGTTTCCAACTCGACATCGGTGGGCTCCCGGCCTTCCGCGGCGAAGAAGGCCTGGATCGCCTGCATTTCCTCACGGGAAAGGGCCAGGCCCATGTCGCGGGAGAGGGTGGCGAGGGCATTTTCGTCGCTCTCCAGGAGAGGGACCTCGCGGCGCTTGCTGGGTTGGGGGATGGGGGTGGGGCGTGAGCGAATCGGCACATTCGCGAGGGTCACTTCCTCGATGGTGGGATTGGCCAAGGCCCGGGTCGCCACTTTCAAGAATTGTGCGGAATCCAAAGGACCCAAGCTCCGGAAACAACGCAAGCTTTCCACCTGCTCCCCCTCCTTGAGGGGGATGTCGAGAAGAGCCAAAGCATGGGAGGCAGACATTCCCTCCGGGTCCGCCACCCCGGCCAGCCTTCGAACGACAATTCGGCAGCCTCCGTCTTCCGGGATTTCTTCCGGTTCGAAAATGCGGGTCTCCTCGGCCACGGGATCAGCCAGAAGGCGTTCGGCCACTGCCGCAACCTGTTCCCGTTCAAGGCTCCCGGGAAGAAGATATCCCCGCGCCGAGCGGATGGCCGAATCAGGTTCCAAACCCCTGTGGGCAAGGGCTTTACGGGCGGTTTCTCCCACAGGATCGGGGTGCCCCGACCGGGCTTCTAACTCGACACGCCAGGCGCCTGGATTCATCTGGAAGTTGGCCATCCCCCGTGGGAGCGGGGTATCCTAGGGCTTCGGAGGGGAGGCTTCCATGACTCCCCAAGCAAAAGGATGGCTGGCAAAAAGGAAAAGAAGACCGAGGGGCGCACCGCCCTCCCCTTCGAGCAACCCATTGAGGAGGTGCGTTCGAGGTTGGTCGAACTCGAGGAGCTCGCTGAACGGACTTCGCACGACTTGTCCGAAGAATTGGAGTTCTATCGTGACAGGCTCGCCCGCCTGACCCGGGAGACCTATTCCAATCTCACCCCCTGGGAGCGGGTCCAAGTTGCCCGCCACCCTGATCGGCCCTTGACCACCGATTACATCCGGACCCTCTGCACCGATTTCGTTGAGCTTCACGGGGACGGTTTCTACGGGGATGACCGGGCCATGGTCACCGGACTGGGAATATTGTGTGGCAAGAGAGTCCTCGTGGTGGGTCAGCGAAAGGGCCGCACCACCAAGGGAAGGCTTGAATGCAATTTTGGTTCCTCCCACCCCGAGGGCTATCGCAAGGCCTTGAGAAAAATGAAACTGGCCGAGCGCATGAAGTTGCCGGTTGTCGTTTTCGTCAACACGCCGGGCGCCTACCCGGGAGTCGGCGCTGAAGAGCGCGGTCAGGCTCGCGCCATCGCCGAAAACATCTACCAGATGTTCGATGTGAAAGTCCCCATCGTCGTCGTCGTCATCGGAGAAGGCGGGTCAGGGGGGGCCTTGGGGATCGCGGTCGGGGATCGCATCGGCATGTTGGAAAATTCCTGGTATTCGGTGATCTCTCCTGAAGGTTGCGCCAGCATTCTTTGGCGCAGCGCTGAGGGGAAGGAAAAGGCCGCCGAAGCCCTGAAGCTCACTGCCATCGATCTCAAAAAATTCGGCATCATCGACGCCATCATTCCCGAACCTCTCGGCGGCGCCCACACCAATGCCGAGGCGGCCATCCGCGCCGTCGGGCAGCAGATTGTCGCCTGGCTCGAAGAACTCGAAAGCCTGGATGGGGATGACCTTCTCTCCAGAAGGCGGGAAAAGTTTCGCCATATTGCTTCCGCTACCGCCGTTCTCTCCAGGGCGGTCGCCGAGGCCGAAACGAAAAAGGACGACGCGCCCGGGCCCGGTTCTTCCGACGCCACGGTCCTTCCTGCTTCCACTCGACGGACCGGCCGCGGCGTCTCTCGTCGCGCAGGAAAGGGGAGGGATGGAAGGGGATGAAACCCAAGAAAGACCCCAACAAAGGTGCTGATGAGCCCGTAGGAAAGGGCAAGGACATGGCATCCCCCGCGTTTCATCTTGTTTCCCCCTCAGGTCTTCCCGCATCTCCGTCGGAGACCCATTCCCTTGCCAAGCTTTCCGACGAGGAGCTTTTCGCTCTCATCAAGAACGATGACCGGGATGCTTTTCGCCTCCTCGTGGAAAGATACGAAGGCAAGGCCGTTCATACCGCCCGCTCCATAGTCTTGAACATGGAGACCGCTCGCGAGGTCGCCCAGGACGTCTTCCTGAAAATCTACGCCCATCGCGACCGCTTCGACCTGAAGCGCCGGTTCAGCACCTGGTTTTATCGCATCCTGCGCAACCAGGCGGTGGACCGCGCCCGTCGCCAAGCTTCTGGAACTCCCGGGGCCGCCATGGGCCTTGTCGGAGATTGGGACGGCCGGGAACTCGGCCCCGTCCGGTCGGCTTCCCGTGAAGAACGCAAGAATCAAGTTCTGAGTGTTCTCAACTCCCTACCTGAAAAATTTAGGATGGTCCTTACCCTGCGCGAGCTGGAAGGTTTGGGATGTTCTGAAATCGGTGAGAGAGTGGGCGCCAAGGCTGGCACCGTCAGGTGGCGCCTCCACCATGCACGCAAACTTTTTCGTGCCCAATGGGAACGCACCCTCGGTCCCGACCTCGGAGGTGGAGAACTGTGACCTGCCGCCGCATGAGCGAGTTGATTCCCCTGCACTCGGGGGGCGACCTTTCATTGGGCGAAGCCGCCGAGGTGGAAAGCCATCTGGTTGGCTGCCCCGCTTGTGCAAGCTTGGCGGCTTCCCACCGAACTGCGCGCGCTCAGTTGCAGGATTCCCTCGGCTCCGTCGAGCCGGTCCCTCCTGGGTTGTGGGCCGAAATCGAACCCCGCCTGGATGCCGTGGACGCTGCCCAACGTCTCTCCGCACCTCGCCGCCGGAATCTTTTCTTGGGAATGGGGCTCATGACGGCGGCCGCATCCATCGCTTTCTTCCTTCCCGCCCTCCTTTCCTCATTCCAGGGGCCGGCTCCTCTGGTTGAGAATGGGGTTCAGGCCAGGATGCCCATGAGGCCTCTTCTGCCCATTGCAGTCGCTTCCGCCATTCAAGCTCAAAACCGGTTTGGTTTTCGCCAACCGGGACAATTGGCGCGCACGACTCATTCACCCGCCGAGGCCCTGGGAATCGTCATTCAAAGCGCGTTGGAGGAAGCGGCTCGCGCTGAAAGGGAAACCGGGGCTCTGCTCGTGGGCCATCCTCGCCGCTGAGCCGCTCGTTCAGGGAGAAGGACCTGCGCCGGTTTTCTGCAAAGCCTCGTATTCGGAGACGATGTCCAAGGCCCTGACAGCCGTCTTCGATTTGAACTCGAGCGAGGTTCTTCCCAGGAAGGTCCTCATGTCGGATGCCGCCTCACCCAGCCGACCCAAGCGGTAACGGCAGAGTCCCCGGTTGTAGTACTCTTCATTTACCCCGGGATCGAGGTTGAGAATTTGATTGAATTCGAGTTCCGCGGAGGCGAAGTCCTTGCCGTTCATGAGAATAGTGGCAATCAAGCCTCGTGCGTGGATTTCCATGGAGATGTCCGCTCGCACCCCTTTCCGCAACCGTCTTTCGTCCGCAACGGACAGCGACTGCAGGGCGAGCTTCTCATTCTTGTAGGCCCTGGATTTCCCCATGATCTGTACGAGGTCCCCCAGAACGACCAGGGCCCGATTTTTGTCTCTTTGATGGGCGCAGCAGTTGGCCAGGAGTCTCAAAGCATGCGGATTTTCCGGGAACTTGGCCACGGCGGTCTCCAGGAGTTCGCGCGCAACGACCAACTCAATCCCGGAATTGGATACCGTCCTTGCGGCTCGCTTTTCCATGTCCTGGGCCTCCTCCTCCGGCAAACCTGCCGCCCGCGCTTTGAGATGCTCGGCCCGCTTCAGCATGAGCTCGGCCAATCGCAGGTGGTATTCACCCAAGGAATAGGCGGTGCGCGCCGAATCCATGTCTTCGTGGGCTACCTTGAGGAAGGCCCCTGAATTTCTCACGGACTGGATGTCATGCATTCCGAGCAAGGCTCGCCCCATGATGTGGTTCAGGGTTGGGTTTTCGGGTTCAATGATCAGCCCCAGGTTCGCCTGTTGCTGGGCCCTTGGATAATCCCGGTTGTCGAAATAGATTTGGGCCCTCTGGAGATGGGCGGCCAGCTGGTCTTCCTCCTCCTCGGAAAGGGAGCAGGCACAGAGGAAAAGAAGGAGAGAGGGAAAGCGCATGGCGAAGCTTGAGCCCGAAGTAGCCGGGCCCGTGAACCGGGTCACCTCTACTCTCGGGTCCAGCGGCCCTGGGTGGGTTCCCAATCCAGATTCCCATCGGGAAAGAAAAGAGCCAATTCCCTTTCGGCGCTTTCTGGTGAATCGGAACCGTGGACTAGGTTGTAGGTCTTCGTGCAGCTGAAATCTCCTCGGATGGAACCGGACTCGGCGTCGGGGCCGAATGTCGCGCCCATGATTTTTCGGACGATTTCGACGGCGTCCGGTCCTTGCAGGGCGGCGGCGACGATGGGGGAGGAGGTCATGAAGGCCACCAGCCCTTTGTAGAAGGGTTTGTCCACGTGGTCCGCGTAATGCTGGGCGGCCAGTTCGGCGTCCATCTGGAGCATGCGCAGGCCGACAATTTGAAGACCCTTGTCCTCGAATCGAGAAAGAATTCGGCCGGCGAAGCCCCGATGAAGGGCGTCGGGTTTGAGCAGAAGGAGGGTGGTTTCCATTTCGTGAGTGAGCTTGCCGCGAGGGTTGGCGGGAGAGAATAAGCGTGGGGCGGGAAGTTTGCCATGACTCGCCTTGAGACTCTTGGCCGGAGCCCTAGAATATGCGGTCCCACACGGAAGGGAATGCACCCTATTCCCTCCACCGGAACTGCTCTTTCCCTTCCCCAGGAAGAGAATGCAAGACAAGGAAAGCAACGGCGACAAGGACCCCGAAACATCCGGCAAAGCACCCGGAAACGACCTTTTTCGCTATTCCGCGGTCGGCATTGAATTCGCCGCCCTTGTGGGTCTTCTGGTCTTCGGAGGATGGTCATTGGACCAGTCCACGAATCCGGACGGATTCCCCTGGTTCCTCCTCCTCGGCCTGGCCGCGGGTCTGGGCCTCGGAACTTGGCGGTTGATCCTCCAGGTTGGCCGCGACGAGGAATCCTCTTGATTCTCTTTTGGCTGGTTTGCGGAGCGGGATTCCTTCTCCTCCCCTTGTTCCCCGATTCCTGGCAGGTAGGCCTTGCCCTGGGCTGGGGCGCGTCCTGGGCAGTCGAACGCATCACTCTGGCCACCCGACAGTCCAAAGCATTGTCCTTGGCCGCTTCTCTTTCCTCGGGCCTCCTCCTCAGGCTTCTCTTCCTCCTGGCTGGAGGTCTTGGCGGAGAATGGACCGGCGCTTTCCTGGCGTCCTCCTTTCTCCTCGCATTCCTTGCCGGATTCGCCGTGGGTGAACCCCTCGTGCTCTTCCAGCTGGGCAAGGAACCCTCGGTTCCCGGCTCCACATCCCACTCTTCTTGATTCCCAAGGTTTTCGCTTTCAACGCCTTTCTCCCCGGTGGGGGGGGGGGGGACGATCCATTCCAGGTGCTTTTCGGGCACTTGGTTCCCCACAAGCTGGAATCCGGTTGGGCAATCTGGGTGGAATCCACATTCGGGCTCGCCGTCTGGAACATTCAACTCTTTCAGGTCGCCGCGGTCCTCCTCACGGGGGTTCTCTTTTCCAGGGTTGCCGTGGCCATCAGGACCACTGGGGGTGGCCCGATTGCCAGGGTCATGGCCGGATGGGTGGCCTGGATTCGGGACGAAATGGTGTACCCGAACATGCAACGCAAGCATGCGGACAAGCTTCTCCCTCTCTTTATTTCGCTTTTCTTCTATATCCTGTTCATGAATCTATTCGGTCTGGTTCCATTCGGAGCCACGGCCACAGCCTCCATCTTCGTGACCGGCTCGCTTGCAGCCCTCACCCTCGTGCTTATGCTCGTCGGCGGCATCATCGTCCAGGGTCCCATCAAATTCTGGACATCTCTGGTCCCCCACGGGGTTCCTGGTTGGCTCATTCCCCTGATGTTCCCGTTGGAGGTGGTGGGGCTCTTCATCAAGCCCTTCGCCCTGATGGTGCGACTCGGCGCCAACATGCTCGGAGGCCACCTGGTCCTCCTTTCCTTTCTCGGCCTGGCCCTGTATTTCGGAACCCACTTCGGCTCGGCCGTCGGGCTTGCCATCGCTCCCGTGAGCGTCGGCATGTCCGTCTTCATGCTCATCATCGAGAGCTTCGTCTCTCTCCTTCAGGCCTACGTTTTCACGTTGTTGTCGGTGATTTTCATCGGCTCCTGCCTGCACCCCGACCACTAGTACCCAAGGAATTCCAAAGTGCTCAATACCCTCGTTCAGAATGCTTCTGAGGTCTCCCACGGTGTCGCCGCCATCGGAGCCGGTCTGGCCGCCATCGGCGCCGGAATCGGCATCGGCAAGATTGCCGGTGACGCCAACATCGCCATGGCTCGCCAGCCCGAAATGAAGGGCGACATCCGCGCCAGCTCGCTTCTTTTCGCCGTCCTGGTGGAAGGAGTGGCTCTCTTCGGCGTGGTCGTCGGCCTCCTCTTCTGGCTGAAGCAGTAGTCAGGCTTCTTCATGCTTTTCACCATCCTTTCCGCCGCCATGATTCCCCTTCAAAGTGAGGGGGATGGGCTGGGCGCGATGTTCGATGTTGGCCAGAGCTCCGCAATTTGGACTCTCGTCATTTTCCTCGTCGCTCTGCCCTTCATGTGGAAATTGGTCTTCGGTCCCATCGTCCAAGCTCTGGAAGACCGGGAAGACGCCTCGCGTGGCGCCGCCCGGGAAGCCGAAGCGGCGAAGGAGGAAGCCCAGCGGCTTCAGGAGGCCATGAAGGCCGACTTGGATAAAGCCCGTCGTGAAGCATCCGCCCAGGTTTCGGCCGCAAAGTCGCGGGCCGAGGAGCGCGAAAAGGAGCTCCTTGGCGCCGCCAGGGCCGAGGCTGAAAAGGAGCGGGTCAAGGTGCGGGCAGAAATCGACCAGGCCCTGGCTTCAGCAAGGGAAATCCTGCGCAAGGATTCCGTGGAGCTTGGGATGGACGCCGCGGAAAAGGTCATTGGCCGTTCCTTCGCGGATGAGGATCGTTCCCGTCTGTTGGCCGACCTCCAGGAGGAAGTGAATTCCTGAGATGGTCGGTCCCGCGCCAACTTCTCCCGCCGCCAGGCGGTATGCCAAGGCCGCCTTTCTGGCTGCCGAGGAAAACGGATCCTTGGTCGCCTTCGAAGGGGACCTTGGCGCCATGAATGCGGTTATGGAAGTCGAAGGCATGGCTCCAGCCCTTGCCGACCCAAGAGTGGATGCGAAAAAACGCGCTGAATTCTTGAAGCGGGCCTGCCCCGATTTGGGAGACGCTGCTCGAGGTTTGTTGGAAGTTCTGACCCTGAAAAGGAGGTTGGAAATCCTGGGCCAAGTCCTGGCGGCTTCAACGAGCCTCATGGATGTTCACCACGGTCGCTTGAAGGGAACTGTGGAAACCGTCGCACCCCTTGCAGCGGATGAACTGCATAGTTTGGAGGCCATGTTTTCCAATCAAACTGGCAAAGAGGTTTCGCTTGAACAGGAAACCAACCCTTCTCTTCTCGGCGGGGTCCGCGTGACTCTCGCCGGCACCCGTTGGGACGCTTCCGCCCGCGGGCGTCTTGAATCCCTTCGCAACAAGTTGGAAACGGTCGATATCGGCTGAGCCCAAGGAAAAAGAAAATGGAACTGAAACCCTCCGAAGTCACCTCCGTCCTCAAGAAAGAAATCATGGATTTCCAGGGGTCCGCCTCCTCCGAAAAGGTGGGCCAGGTCCTGGCAGTCGGTGACGGTGTCGCTCGGGTCTACGGGCTTGACGATTGCATGATGTCCGAACTCATTGAATTTCGCGGCGGGGTCATGGGGATGGCCCTGAACCTGGAGGAGGACAACGTGGGCTGCGTTCTTCTCGGCGATGCGGCTTCCGTCCGGGAAGGCGACACCGTGAAGAGCACGGGCAGGGTCATTTCAGTTCCCACCGGCGATGGCCTGCTGGGCCGCGTGGTTGATTCTTTGGGCAAACCGATGGACGGGAAGGGGGCCCTTGCAGCTTCCGATGAGGACCTTCGGCCCATCGAACAGCCGGCTCCCTCGGTGGTCGAGAGGGCTCCCGTGTGTGAACCCTTGATGACCGGCATCAAGGCCATTGACGCCATGATTCCAATCGGGCGGGGCCAGAGGGAGCTCATCATCGGAGACCGCCAAACCGGCAAGACCGCCCTCCTCATCGACGCCATCATCAACCAGCAGCGGACTGGCGGGGGAGACCCGAACAACCCCGAGCAGGTCCTTTGCGTGTACGTGGCCATCGGCCAAAAGCAATCCACCGTGGTCGAGGTTCAGCAGAAGCTGGATGAAAACGGAGCGTTGCCCTACACCATCATCGTGAACGCTGCGGCTTCAGAGGAAGCTTCCATGCAGTTCCTGGCTCCCTATGCCGGCACAGCCATGGCCGAACGTTTCCGCGACGAGGGACGCCATGTCCTGGTGGTCTACGACGACTTGACGAAGCAGGCATACGCCTATCGCCAGGTGATGCTTCTCCTGAGAAGGCCCCCCGGGCGCGAAGCCTACCCCGGAGACGTCTTCAATCTTCACAGCCGTCTTCTCGAACGGTCCGCCAAATTGGCCGACAACGCCCATGAACTCAACCCTGCCTACAGCAAGGGTGGGGGCTCTCTGACCTCCTTGCCGGTGGTGGAAACCCAGGAAGGAGACGTTTCCGCCTACATCCCCACGAACGTCATCTCCATCACCGATGGCCAAATCTTTCTCGAAGGGGATTTGTTCTACGCGGGGGTTCGGCCCGCGGTCAACGTGGGCATTTCCGTTTCCCGTGTGGGCGGCGCCGCTCAAACCCCGGCTATGAAAAAGGTTGCCGGTGGTTTGCGCATCAATCTCGCTCAATTCAGGGAGCTCGAAGCGTTTTCCCAGTTCGGGTCCGATTTGGATGCTGCAACTCAGCAAACCTTGAATCGGGGCGCTCGACTCGTGGAAATCCTCAAGCAAGGTCAGTACTCGCCTCTTCCCAACGCCGAACAGATCGTTTCCATCTTTGCCGGGACTTCCGGCATTCTGGATGAACTCGAACCCGACCAGGTGAAGGAATTCGAGTCCGGACTGCACGAGCACATGAGGTCCAACCACGGAGACTTGATGGAGAAGCTTGACAATTGGGAAACCAAGTGGGATGAAGGCCTCGAATCTTCCGTTCAGGCCGCTTGTGAAACCTATCGGGAGGGTTTCTCCGCCTGATTCAAGGCTCATTTTCCCATGGCCAACATTCGCGACCTCCGCCAACGCATCACCAGCGTCGGTAACATTCAAAAGATCACCCGTGCGATGGAAATGGTGGCGACCACCAAGTTGCGTCGTTTTCAGGAGGGCGCGGTGGCGGCGAAGCCTTACGCCGAGGAATTGGAGCGCTTGGCAAGGGGATTGGGCGGGGCGGCCGCTTCCGACCCGGATGCCGCCGGGGATGCTGCGGGCCTGTTTCGCCCCGGCGACCCTTCCGCCCCTGCGGGCATCCTTTTCATCGGCTCCACTCGTGGGCTTTGCGGCGCCTACAATTCGAATGTTCAGCGCCAACTGGAATCGGGAATGAAGGGTTTGCCGCAAGGTTCCAAACTCTTCGTGATTGGAAAGAAGGCCATGGAGCACGCGGGAAGAATGGGGCACGATGTGGCTGCATATTTTGAGGATTTCGACCCCGAAAAGACCCGCTTTGCGGATGCGGCAGGAATCTCCAAGGCCGTGGTGACCGCCTTTCTTGAGGAAGGGCTCTCCGGAATGTTCCTTTGCGGAACCCGATTCCTCTCGATGGTGCGTTACCAGCCCTATTTTGAATCCTTTCTCCCCATCGTCCCTTCCGAGGGCGAGCTCCTTTCCGAACCCCTTCTCGAGCCCAGCGGTCCCGAACTTCTTGAAAGGCTTGTTCCCAGCTACCTCGAAACACGCGTTTTTCACGGTCTTTTGGAGGCCATCACGTCCGAGTACGCATCCCGGCGCTTTGCGATGAAAAACGCCACCGATGCTGCCGGTGACATGAAGAAAGAAATCACGCGGACCTACAACAGGGCTCGCCAACAAAAAATCACGTCCGAAATCACAGAAATCGTCTCCGGGGCGGAAGCCCTCTGACCGACCCATGACTTCCCAAGGTTCCATCAAGCAGATTTTCGGCCCGGTTGTGGACGTCGCCTTCGAAGGCGACCTTCCGGGTATCAACGACGCCGTCGAAATCCCCCGCGAGGGGGAAGCCCCCCTCGTTCTCGAGGTGGCCCAGCATCTGGGCGACGACCTGGTGCGGTGCGTGGCCATGGCCACCACCGACGGTCTTCGGCGCGGCCTTCCCGCCGAAGCCACCGGAGGGCCCATTACGGTCCCCGTCGGGGATGCGACCATGGGCAGAATCTTCAACGTCCTGGGTCACCCCATTGATGAAAAAATCAAGGGCAAGCTCGAGGTCGAAGAGCGCTGGCCCATTCACCGACCTGCTCCCCCTTTCGACGAGCAAAAAGCGGTATCCGAAGTCTTCGAAACGGGGCTCAAGGTGGTCGACCTCCTCTGCCCCTTCGCCAAAGGCGGAAAAATCGGCCTTTTTGGAGGCGCCGGGGTCGGCAAGACCGTCCTGATTCAGGAACTTATCCGGATCACCGCCGTCGAAAAGGGGGGATTCTCCGTCTTCTGTGGAGTCGGTGAACGCACCCGTGAAGGGACCGACCTCTGGATCGAAATGTCCGAGGCGGAATACGCGACTCCGGACGGAGGCAAGGCGGCCGTCATCGACAACGCGGTACTGGTGTTCGGTCAAATGAACGAACCCCCCGGCGCTCGCTTGCGGGTGGCTCTTTCCGGACTGACCATGGCCGAGTATTTCCGGGACAAGCAGAACAAGGATGTCCTTCTTTTTGTGGACAACATCTTCCGTTTCGTCCAGGCAGGTTCCGAAGTCTCCGCCCTCCTGGGTAGGATTCCTTCCGCGGTGGGTTACCAGCCGACCCTGGGTTCGGAAATGGGCGCTCTCCAGGAAAGAATCACCTCAACCAAGAACGGCTCGGTGACCTCCATGCAGGCCGTCTACGTCCCTGCCGACGACTTCACCGACCCCGCGCCCGTGGCGACTTTCGCCCACTTGGACTCGACCCTTCTCCTCGACAGGGCCATTTCCGAACTGGGCATCTACCCCGCGGTGCACCCTCTAAAATCCACTTCCCGGATGCTCGACCCGCAGGTCCTTGGGGAAGACCACTACGCGGTGGCGACCGAGGTCCAGAGGGTTCTTCAGCGTTACGCCGACCTCAAGGACATCATCGCCATCCTTGGCACGGAAGAGTTGTCCGAGGACGACAAGCTCACGGTCCACCGGGCGCGACGCCTTCAGCGTTTCCTTTCCCAGCCCTTCTTCGTCGCAGAGACCTTCACCGGGGTTCCCGGGCGTTTCGTTGCCAAGGAGGATACGGTCCGTAGCTTCAAGGAAATCCTCGAGGGCAAGCACGACGAACTTCCCGAACAGGCTTTCTACATGGTGGGAGGAATTGACGAGGCCGTCGAGAAGGCCTCGAAGATGTAGGATTGAAGACGTTGACGGATTCAAGCTTCACCCTTCGAGTCGTTTGCCCTCAGGAAATCCTGCTGGAGGCGGAAGTCGAGTCCGCTCGTTTTCCAGGAGAGGACGGGGCCCTTGGTGTCCTGGCCCATCACACCACCATGGTGGCCTTGACCGAGAGCGGTCTTCTCCGGGCCCGGACTTCTCAAGGCGAGAACCTGGAATTCGTCGTCCATTCAGGCTTCGCCGAAATGCGTGACAATGTACTGACGGTCCTGACCCAAGCTGCTGAGAATGTGGAATCCATCGACCTGGACCGAGCCCGAAAGGCGGCTGAGCGGGCCCAGGAGCGCCTTCATTCGAGCGAGTCGAACCTTGATTTGGTGCGGGCCCGTGCGGCCCTGCGCCGTGCCCTCATGCGAGAAATGCTGGCCCGTAAATGACCGCCTCCGCCTCCTGGCGGACCCATGGTTGCGGGCAGCCCCGGTCGGAAGACCAGGGCGAAGAGCTTCTCTTGTGCGGCTGGGTTCATTCCAGGCGCGACCACGGTGGCATTGCTTTCGTCGACCTTCGCGACAGAACCGGGCTCATTCAACTCGTGGGGGATGAAGACTCTCCGGAGGAAGCGCGCCAATCTTTGGAAAGCCTGAGGTCCGAGGATGTCATTCAAGCGGGCGGGCTTCTGCGTTTGCGGGACGCGGAAAACATCAATCCCGACCTCGCAACGGGCAAGGTCGAACTTCATGTGCGGAGCCTGAAAATTTTGAGTCGGTCCGAGACTCCTCCCTTCGAAATTGACGACCGCATCGAAGCTCCCGAGGAGTTGAGGATGCGCCACCGGTATCTGGACCTCCGCCGACCGCGCATGAGGGGTTACGTGGAAGCCCGGTCGAAGGCGAACCAGATGCTTCGCCAGGTGCTGCACGACGCTGATTTCACCGAAGTCGAAACTCCCATCTTGACCCGTTCGACGCCCGAAGGAGCCCGTGACTACCTGGTTCCGAGCCGTATCCGGACCGGGGAGTTCTATGCCCTGCCCCAATCTCCGCAAGTGTTCAAGCAGCTTTGCATGGTGGGGGGGTTGGACCGTTATTTCCAGATTGCTCGATGCATGCGGGACGAAGACTTGAGGGCGGATCGGCAACCGGAATTCACCCAGCTGGATTTGGAAATGTCCTTCATCGAGGAAATCGATATCCAGGATGTGGTGGAGAATGTGGTGTCGGTCCTCATGGAAGCTTTTCAGGGTGCGGCCCCCTCGAAGCCGTTTCCAAGAATCACTTGGCAGGAGGCCATGGATCGATTCGCAACGGACAAGCCGGACCTTCGGAATCCCCTGGAAATCGTCGACCTTGCGGAAAAAGCCGGGTCCCTGGGTTTCTCGGTCTATGACAAGGTTCTTGGAGCAGGCGGTCTGGTGAGAGGCATCAAGATTCCTGCCGGTGCCGCATTGAGCCGCAAGGAGATCGATTCCCTGGAAACCGCGGCCAAGGAAGCCGGCGCGGGCGGGGCGGCCTGGTGCAAAGTCACCGAGGACGGGGTGACCGGCCCGCTTGCCCGATTCCTGGAAGGTAAAACAGGGGCCGCATTCCTTGGCCTGCTGGACGCCCAATCTGGGGATCTTGTCGTGACCATCGCCGATCAGGCTCGCAAAGCTTTTCCCGCACTGGATGCAATCCGAAGAAATGCTGGCGAACTCAAGGGCTTGGTGGGCGAGGAATCGAAGGTCGTCTGGGTCACCGATTTCCCCCTCTTCGAAGAGGGCCAGGATGGATCATGGACTCCAGCCCACCATCCCTTCACGGCTCCTTTTCCCGAGGATGTCCCCGCATTGCTGGAGGGTAAATGTGAGGGAATCCGGTCTCGCGCCTACGATCTGGTTCTGGACGGAGTGGAATTGGGTTCCGGTTCGATTCGGGTCCACGACCGTAATCTCCAGGAATCCATTTTCTCCATTCTTGGGATTTCTCCCGAGGAAGCCGCCTCCCGTTTCGGTCACCTCCTCACAGCCTTCCGGTACGGCCCTCCTCCTCACGGCGGATTCGCGATTGGCCTGGACCGCTTGTACGCCCTTCTTTTTGGCGCCGCTTCCATTCGCGATGTCATCGCCTTCCCCAAGACGTCCTCAGGGGCGTGTCCTCTCACCGGAGCGCCCTCGCCCGTTGATTCCGACCAGGTCGAAGAACTCGGCCTGGCCATTCTGGAGCCCTCCCCGAAGGAGGATTCCCCTTCCACGTCCCCAGCCTAGGAGTTCCCCATCGCCCGCCCTCGTCGTTCCCGTTTCGGACCCCCTGAAAGAGAAAAGTACCGCGTCAACCGACGCATCCGAGTTCGTGAGGTCTTCCTCATCGACGCGGAAGGGGTGCAGATCGGTCCAACTCCCACCCCGGATGCTCTGAAACAAGCCGAAGCTA
>DCAK01000038.1:0-344 GCA_002311925.1 Planctomycetes bacterium UBA1135 | reverse complement strand
TCGATTACGGGAAATTCAAATACGAGCAAAAGAAAAAGCTGAAGGGAAAGGGTCGGCCGGCCTCCTCCATCGTCAAGGAAGTTCGCGTGCGACCCAAGATCGACACCCACGACCTGGAAATCAAGATACGCAAGGCCAGGGAATTTCTGGAGGAAGGCCACAAGGTCCAAGCCACTTGCCTGTTCCGAGGCCGGGAAATGGCCTATCAGGAATTGGGAAAACTCGTGCTCGACAAGTTTGCCGAGGCCCTGGAGGAAATCGCCAAGGTTGAAGGTTTCCCCAGGATGGAAGGCCGACGGATGCACATGAAATTGACTCGGCGCTGACCCAACTTGACCTGGATT
>DCAK01000104.1:13431-13620 GCA_002311925.1 Planctomycetes bacterium UBA1135 | reverse complement strand
GGGTGATGGGAGAAGGGTTCCCCATGTCTCTCTTGACCCACCTCTTCACCCGGTCAGGCGCGCGCTTGGCTTGGCCGACCGCCACATCACCGACCAGGAGGGATTCGTCCTCCGCCAAAAAGACCGCCGAAGGGGTCAGCCGATCTCCTTCGGGGTTGGGGACCAGTTCCGACCGGCCCGAGGCCGGGG
>DCAK01000104.1:6996-13290 GCA_002311925.1 Planctomycetes bacterium UBA1135 | reverse complement strand
CCGAGGCCGGGTCGTAGACCGCGATTGCTGAAAGGGTGGTTCCAAGGTCGATTCCGATGGCAGCTTGGTTGGTGAAGGACATGATGATGATTCAGTTCAGGGTCTCGATTTCTGCGGGTCTCAACACGATTCTTCTGCCGTCTTCCATGCGAAAAAAGGCAGGTTTGCGGACGATGCGGTCGGAAGGGGGGTCGGAGTCGAGGCGCGGGCGCTCGGCGACCACCTGCGAGAGGTGGACATCCTCGGGGTCAGGGGCTGCGTCCATCTGAATGCCCTGGGTCGCCAGGAATTCATCCAGGGAACGCAAGGTGGCCGAGGCCCGGGCGCGCCCCCTGCCTTCCGGAGTTTCTTCAAGAAGGGAGGCAAGCCGGTCCCGATGAAGGAAAATCCCCTTCAAGAGGCGGTCGGCTCCGCGACGCTCCGCCTGCTGTTCCTTGTCGCCCCTGAGTCGGGCGATTTCCAAATTTTGAGATTGGATGGTTTCCGCCTTCCGCTGGTCTTCCCCCCGCAGGTGATTCCAGATTCCGTCGAGGGCGGGGGATGCGGAAATCGCGGGAGGATTGCTCATCACCGGTCGGGAAAGCGCTTCCGGTCCCGGTGGTGGAAGAACCCCTGCTGGAGCGGATGCGCAGGCGGCGGCGGCAAGCCCGGCCGGAGTCCAAGGTTCGGGTAGCACCCTGGCGCCAGGAAGGGTCAGCAGGGTTTCAGAGCCGGCCAATCCCCGCGGCCCCGTGATGAGGAGAATGCGCAGGCCGGGTCGGGTGCCGGCCAATTCGGCCAGGACTTGGAGGGCCGGGGCGGGGAAGGTGTCGGTCAGAATCACCATTCCGGCAAGAGAGGGCTCCTGGAGTGCGGGAATCCAATTGGCAGGAGCACTCCCCGTCGGCTCCAGCCGGATTCCCGGCCAGGCCGAAAGAATTGCCTGCCCGAGCGGCGAGTTCCCCTCCCCGCCCAAGAGCAGAACGCGCGTACCGTCAGTCTCTTGGAACAAGGCCCTTGTCGGCGATGCTATCTCTTGGGGGTGTCGGATTCCACACCCAAGCTGAATTTGCCTTCACCAGGGGTGCTGTGGATGTTGGCGGCTGCCGCCTCTTTGGTGGTCATGGCGGCTTCGGCCCGGCTTCTTCCGGACATGCCGACGATGGACAAAATCCTGTGGAGGAGCCTTTTGTCGGTTCTTCTCACCGCTTGGGCCCTCCGCAAGGCGGGGCGGGCGGCCCTTCCCAAGAGGCCGCTGCTCCTGGTTCAACGGGCGGTTCTCGGCTTCCTCGGGCTCGCCTTCTATTTCGAGGCCATCAAGAGGATTCCTCTTGGAACCGCCGTCACCCTTTACAACACGACCCCTCTGTTCGCGGCGGTCATTGGCGGCATGTTCCTGGGTGAAAAGTTGGGGAAAAGACGCATTTTGGGCTTGTTGGTTGGATTGAGCGGGGTCGCCCTGGTTCGTGGATTTTCACCCGACGGCGACGGAGAAGGCGTTCTGTTCGCTCTCGGCTGCGCGGCCATGTCGGCTGCGGCTTATTCCACGGTGCGGGTTCTTCACTCAAGCGAGCACCCCATGACCATCGTTCTGTGCTTCCCCCTCGTTTCCATCCCGCTGGCGTTCCTCCTGGGGGCCGGCAGCCAGCTCCCACTCGCCGTGGAATGGCCATGGGTCCTGGTCCTCGGGTTGGCGACCCAATCGGGGCAGGTCTGCCTCACCCATTCACTCCGCCATCTCAGCGCATCCAAAGCCACTCAAATCGGTTACATCGGCGTGGTGTTCGCCATGATTTTGGGAATTTTCCTCGGGGATGGGCTCCCCTCGACCGCCGCCCTGGGCGGAGCCGTTCTGATTTTCCTCAGCCTCGGCCTGGCGATTTCGCGGCGGGTTCGACCTTGACATCGGCGTTGTAGTCGGGAACCCCGCCCCCCGCATCCACTCGGCCATGGGCGATGAGGACATTGACCTCGGGCCAATGCCCTTGAAGGGTCCCACGGGCGATTTCGGCCAGGAAAACGCGGCCGTGGAATTCCCCTGACTTGTTTCGGAGGATGATGGATTCCTCGGCGGCCAGGCCCAGATTTTCCGCGTCCTGAGGATGCATGAAGACATGGTCCCTTTCCGCGCCGGTGAGGGGGTCCCGATCTTTTTGCACCATCGAGTTGAACTGCTTTCCGCGCCGGGTGGCGAGAATGAAAACGTCGGCACCCTTCTTTTTCCTCCGCGGCGGAGTGGATGCCACCAGTCGGGCCTTGCCGCTTTCGGTGGGGAAGGTCCTGTCCTCACAAAGCAGGGGGCCTCCCCATTGGAACTGGTCGCCTTGGGCCTGGAGATTTTCGATTCCGGCGTAAAAGGGGACCGCCCGGGCAATATCGGCCCGGACTTCTTTCGTATCCGCGAGACCCAGGATTTCACCGCTTCCGGGCACCACGGCTTCCGCCAGCTGAACCAGCATCTCCCATTCCGCGCGAGCTTCGCCGATGTCGTGGCCCGGGATGTAGGGGGAAAAGACCACCCGCCTTTCGGTCGTGGTTTCCGTTCCACCACCCTGCTGCTCGTAACGGGTTCTCGCGGGAAGAAGGTAGACGGCCTCCTTTGCGGGCACGAGCATCGAATGGGTGACCACGATGTCGGAATGGATGCGCAGGGGAATTTTCTTCAGGGCTTTTTCCACCCGGTCAGGTTCGGGCATCGTTGCCAGGAAATTTCCGCCAATGCAGTAGAAAACGTCAAGTTCTCCTTTCCCGGCGGCTTCAAGAGCCTCGACCGTGGTCATCCCGGGTTCCTCGGGTACTGGGAATTCCCAAAGGGAGGAAAAGTGGGCTGCGTTCGCTGCGTTCACGGGAAGGCCGCCGGGAAGGGATGTGGCGTAGGCTCCCATTTCGGCTCCGCCCTGAACGCCCGAGTGTCCACGAATGGGCATCATCCCGCACCCGGGACGACCCACGAATTCTCGGAGCAGTCCAAGGTTGACGATTGCCGCAACAGTTTCGGCCCCATGGACATGTTGGGTGATGCCCATGGACCAAACGAAAATCCCCTTGTCCGCGCTTTCGATTTCCGAAGCGAAACTCTCGACCTCCTTTCGTGTGGTTCCGGCCCCCTTGCAGAGTTCGTCCATGTCCTGCTCTTCAAGAATGGCTTTCCATTCCTTGAACCCCTCGACAGCTTCCCGAACGAAATCCTCCTTCCAGGCCTCGCGGGAAATCAGGACCTTGGCGACCGCGTTGAGAAAGGCGAGGTCGCCGCCCACCCGGACCAGATAATCCCTGTCGCAAATTTTGGTTCCGAAAAGCGCCGAACGAAGGGTGGAGGGCACCCAGTACCTTCTCATCCCGGGTTCCCGGAAGGCGTTGACCTGAAGAATGCGCGCCCCGCGCTTTTTCGCCTCGTCCAGGTACTTGGTGACCACGGGTTGGTCGTTGGCCGGATTCGACCCGAAGAAAACGATGAGGTCGGCCTCGTAGAAGTCGCGATAGGAACAGGTGGTGGCGGCGACTCCCAGGGTCTTGTTGAGCCCGGTGGTGCTCGGCGAGTGGCAGAGCCTGGCGGAGTTGTCGACATGGGGAGAGCCCAGGTAGCGCATCACTTTTCCGGCCGTGTAATAGGTCTCGTTGGTGATGCCCCGGCTCGTGACGTACATCGCGGTTCGCTTGGGGTTGGCCAATCTCCAGCGGGCCCCCACGTCTCTCCACAACTCCTCCCATGGGATTCGGGTGAAGCCAACCTCGCCCGGCAGGCGACGCATGGGATGGGACAGTCGACCCAATCCCCGAAGTTCCTTCCCCGTCATCTCTTTCAAGGTTGAAACATCCTCGAGAAGAGCGGGGTCCATCGCCGGCATCGTGTTGAGCCGAAGGAGTTCGAGCCGCACCATGCAGAGATGGGTCCCCTCAATCGTCCAATCTTTCAGCCCCGTGGTTCCCAGGGCGCAGCCGTCACAAACTCCTCGGGTCAGGACCCTCCATGCATAAGGAAGGTTGTCCCGGTTCTCCCAGATCACCCGGAACATTTCCAGGAAATGGCGAGGCTTGGTCTCTCCAAGGCCGAAGGGCACCCACGAGTGGATGAGTTCCCGGAACCCGCGCCGCTTCCTTGCCATGAGGGGGAAGGATATCCCCGGGGGCCTTATTCCTTGAGGAACAAGTAGTAGAGGCGTCCCATCGAGAGGACATGGCCAGCCTTGGCTACGGCATCCGGGCCCACGCCGATGAATACGTCGCATCGGCCGGCCGACCGGATGGCCCCGCCACGGTCCTGGTCGAGCGCGAAGAAACGCATGGGTCTTTGGATGAGCTTGCCGTCGGCGTTGAAATCCGGCAAGCGGACTTCCGCATAGGCGACCGCCCCTCTCGGGAAGACATCCTTGTCCGTTGCCAGGGTGTGCAGGGCCGTCACCGGCTGGCCCAGGCATCCGAAGGGCCCGCCTTCCGAGGCCTGGAAGAACACGAATCGTGGATTCATGGGAAGGATCTCGTCGACCGCTCCGGGGTTTGCGACGAAATATTCCCGCATGCGGGCCAGGGACAGTTCCGATTTCTTCAGAAGGCCCTTGTCGAGGAGGATTTTCCCGACGCTCTTGTATTCACGCCCGTTGGTGGCGGAATAACCAATCTCCATTCGTGAGCCGTCGGTCAATTCGATGATGGCCGAACCCTGCACTAGGGCGATGTAGGCGTCGAAGGCGTCGTCCAGCCAGAGAAGTTCAAGACCCTCGAGATGACCACCCTCCAGAAGCTCCCGGGTGGTCCAATAAGGGGTGAGCCCACCGCCCGCGGTTTTTCTTCCCAGGATGGCGCCGTCCTTTCCCTTCACCAGGTCGTCCGGCTTCTTGTAGAGAGGAAAGCGATAGACGGCGGTCGGCTCGAGCGAGCCCTTGAGAATCGGGGTGCAGTAGCCGGTGAACATGACTTCGCCCTCGCCGCTCCGGCCTCGGGCCATCCAAACTTCGAACTCCTCGACCAGGGATTCGCGGAAGGTGTCGGAGGATTCCGAGGTGCGCACCAGTTCCCCGAATCGCTCCAGGGACTTCACCATGCGCTCATGGGTGATGGGGCCGTAGGGGAAGAATTCCTCAGAGGTTGGCTTGGCCAAGTAATCCAGGCTGAAATCTACGGCCAGAGCGAGATCCTCTCTATGAGCCCAGCCAATGGAGAAATCAGGCCAAGTGGAGCCATCAGGGAGAGGTTCCAGGCCGAGTTCCCCCGGAGGAAGTTCAATGGCGAAGGGGTCGAGTTCCTCCACAACGGGGGCCACGCAGGAAGCTAGCCCGATGAGGGTTAGGACAGCGGCGGCCTGTTTCATTCCGAGAGGCTATTCTGCGGAGAAGGTCATCTGCAAGTGCTTAACTACAGAAAACAAGTAAATTCGCCACGGTGAGATTCACGCGCTTCGGCATCTTTCGAATTCTCATAAATCATGGACTTCCAATACCGACGGGAATTAGCAGGCGGCTCGACCCTTTCGGTTCTTAGTGTTGCGAGTGCAGCCCTTGCGGATAACCCTCTCGGGGATCCCGCTACAAGAGCCCACCCGGTTCTCATCCCTTCGGGCGGGGGAGAAGGACTCCCGCTTGTTTGCGTGCTTGTGGGATACACCGGATTCGGCCACAAGGTCCTGAACAAGAGTTCGCTGTGGCAGGAAAACCTTCCCGAAAGGATCGCCCGATTGATGGCCGAAGGCGAAAGCCCCCCCGCCGTGTTCCTCTGGCCGTCCTGTGAAACCCGGCTTGGCGGGTCCCAATACCTCAATTCACCGGGGACCGGCCTCTACGAGGACATGCTGATGGACGAATTGATACCCGTTGTCGAAGAAAAATGGGCTTGCGGCGGAGAGGGCAAACGGGTCGTCATCGGAAAATCCAGCGGCGGCTACGGCGCCCTTCGTCTCGCCATGCGAAGGGGAGGTTTCTTTTCCGCCGCCGGAAGCCACTGCGGAGACATGGGCTTCGACGTCTCCCACACCCGTGGTTTCCCCGACGCTCTCGCCTGCTGGCAAAGATTCGGCGGCCCCCAAGCCTTTCTCGAGGCTCTACCCGGTCTGGATGAATTCGGGCACGCCGAACACGCGGGCCTCGAAATGATCGCCATGGCCTCCTGCTATTCACCCGATGCGGAGGCTTCCCTTGGGGTTCAATTGCCGGTGGACCCTGAAACCGGAGAAATCCGTGGCGAAATCTTTGAAAAGTGGTTGGCCAACGACCCCCTGCGGATGGTGGAGGACCCGGCCCACGCCGAGTCCCTTCGCGGGCTCAAGGCGCTCTATCTGGATGCGGGCGAAAAGGACGAATTCGCGCTCCAATGGGGCTTGAG
>DCAK01000104.1:0-6938 GCA_002311925.1 Planctomycetes bacterium UBA1135 | reverse complement strand
CCACGAGGGGGGGCATTTCAATACCGATGGCCGCTATTCGGCGAGCTTGCCCTTTCTTCTGGGTGCCCTTTAACCAGCTGCGACGGGGCGCGGGTGGGGGAGGAGGAGGGCATTGGAGAACTCATTCTTCCGTGTCGGGGGGGGTCGTTGCAGGGGCTTCGCAGGTGCTTCCCCTGCAGAAGTAGAGAGTGGCCTTTCCATCCAGGGGTGCGCGACCCTTGAAGATGCCCAGTTCGCTGTCTGGATTTCCTTTCGGGGCCATGACGACGAGGGCGGGCCGGGCGGAGGGCGAGTGAAGAGTCGTCCTCCAGATTTCGAAGGATTCCCCGTCCTTCCCGCCCACCACCACGGCAACCGAGGGCTCCTCGACGGCGAGGGGGAAGACTCGTAGGGCGGATGGATATCCCCGAGGGTTGGGGTCGGCCAGGGGGAGAAGAGCGCGACACCCTTCTTCCAGGGCTTCTCTCCAACGAGGTTCCTGGGTGAAGGCGTGAAGCCGGGCGAACCCGTTCAGGGCCACGGAATTGGGCGAGGGGGTGGCTCCATCCCAGGGGGATTTCATCCTGTGGAGCACGGTGGCGTCGAAGCCGTCGTTTTCCCAGAGGATTCCCGTTTCCCGATCCCCGTAAGTCTCGAGAATCTTGTCGCCCAAGGCTCCGGCCTCCTTCAGCCAAGGTTCGTGGCCGGTGGCCTGGAAAAGCGAAAGAAATCCTCCCATGAGGTAGGCGAGGTCCTCCAGAACCGTGGCGTTCCGAGCCTGCCCGCCTCTCCAGGAACGGCGCCAAACCCCATCCTCCCGGAGTTCCTCCAGAAGAAAAGTGGCGGCTTCGGCGGCGGCGGCGGTGAATTGTTCTTCACCGAGAATCCTGCCCGCCCGGGCGAGGGCGTCGATGGCCAGGCCGTTCCATGCCACGAGAATCTTGTCGTCGTTGCCCGGGGGAATCCGCTTCAGCCTGGCCTCGTAGAGGCGCTTGCGGACGGAGCTGGCGCGGGGGTCGGAGAAATCTCCCGCTCGAGTGGCGGCTGACGTTCCGTGTTCGAAATTTCCCGAAGGGGTGATGCCGAGGAGGCCGGCGGCGAAGTCGGCGTCCTCCTTGCCCAGGGTTTCCTCGAGTTGTGCCGGGGTCCAGACGAAGAATTTTCCCTCCTCCCCTTCGCTGTCCGCATCGGTGGCGCTCCAAAAACCGCCGGCGGGGTCGCGTCGTTCTCGCAGGAGATAGGAGCAGGTTTCCTCGGCGATGTCCGAGAAGAAGGGGTCGCCGGTGGTTTGCCAAGCTTCGAGGTAGGCGGGGACCAGGGTCCCCTGGTCATAGAGCATTTTTTCGAAATGGGGGATGAGCCATTTTTCGTCCGTCGAATACCGGGCGAAGCCTCCACCCAGCTGATCGTAAATCCCACCCTCAGCCATCCGGCGCAGGGTGGTGAGGGCCATGTCCTTGCCGGCCTTCCCCCCCCGGGCCAGAAGCCACCGGATGTCCTCCGCCCGCGGAAATTTCGGGGCCTGCCCGAATCCTCCCCAGCGCGGGTCGAAGACCTGGGAAAAGGCGGCCGTCCAAAGGACTTCTCTGGCTTGAAGGTCGGCCATGTCGGGAAGGCCGGTTTCGGGGAGCGGGGGGAATTGAACCTCCAGCATTCCCGCCATGCGGTTAGCGTTTTCCTCCACCTCCTGACGCCGGGTTCCCCAGGCTTCGGCGACCCCCTGCAGAAGTTCCAGGAATCCTGGACGGCCTCCCTGCGCCCGCGGGGGAAAGTAGGTGCCCCCGTAAAAAGGTTTCAAGTCAGGGGTGAGAAAAACCGTCATGGGCCATCCCCCGCTTCCGGTCATCCGCTGCACCGCGGCCATGTAGAGGTCGTCGAGGTCGGGTCTTTCCTCCCGATCGACCTTGATGGAGATGAAATTTTTGTTCAGGAAGGCCGCGATTTCCTCGTCCTCGAAGGACTCCCTCTCCATGACATGGCACCAATGGCATGCCGAGTAACCGATGGAAAGGAAGATGGGCCTTTCCTCCTTCTCGGCCCGCTCAAGGGCCTCGTTTCCCCATGGATACCAGTCCACGGGGTTGTATCTATGCTGGAGAAGGTAGGGGGAGGTTTCTTCGGCCAGGTGATTGGAGCGGGGAGTCGTTTCCACTTGTGGAAGCAGGGGAATGGGCTGAGCAGCGGCAAGGAGGGCCCAAAGAATCATGAGGTGGGCGGGGAAGACGGTCCCCGTTCCGGAAGAGGTCTTGCGCTCCAGGGTATCGTCGGCGACAATGCCGGAGCCATGGGCTTGATCCAACGCTTCTTACAGGGAGCGACGGACGAAGGAGGCGACTCCAACCGGCGCTCCTCGGACCAAGCCCGACCGGTAGCCGATCTGGCTGATGAACTCCGGGAACTCAAGCAGGAGATACGCCGCCTCAGAGAGGCGCTCGGTTCGACCGATGCGCTCCCTCTGCAAGGTGGAAGCTCCCGCGGGCGAGGGCGAGGCCGCCGCACAGGTGACCGAGATCGCTCCTCGTCGCGCAGGCCTCGCAGGCAGGCGCCCCGGACTCCGCCAGACGACGCTCCAGTCGGGCTCCTCGTCGATTACCTTCGTGGGCGTGACATAGTCACCTACGAGGGGTCGGACGACCTCAGCCGCAACGAGGCCTTTGAACACCTGGCTCGCCATCTGGGCCAGCATTTCAAGGACCTCAGCCCCTTCTACGAAAAAATGAAGAGGGCGGTGGCCGCCGGCCGCGGAACGCGCGTCGACCTGGAAAATATGTCCAGCGCCGAACGCTCCGGGGCCGTCCAGTTTGGAACCCTTCTTCACCGTCATGGGTTGCTGAAGGATTTCTACTACCACCGCAGCCCCAAGAAGGAGCTGAGAGTCATCCCTCTCAAGGACGGCGAAATCGCCCAGTTCCTGACCGGGGGTTGGCTCGAGATTTACGTAGCCTGGCTTCTGGGCCGCCAACTCAAGGCGCGCTTCAGTCCGGCCCGCTTCCAACTTCTTTACAACCTCAAAGGCGCCCTGCCCGACGGGAGGGAGTTCGAATCCGACCTGATGGCCCTGGTGGACGGAAAGATGTTCTGGGTGGAGTGCAAGACCGGTGATTGGCAGGACTACTCGGCCCGCTTCAAGGGCCTGGTCCCCATCTTCGGAGCCGACCGCACCAGCGCCGCTCTCCTCCTGATTCGCCCCCCGGATGCGGGAACCCGCGCCCGGGCCACCGACATGCTCGACATGCGGGTCATCTCCATCGACGAGGTCGACGATTTCATCGCTGATTTCCTGGACGGGCTTCCTGGCCAAAAAGGCAAGGGGCCTAGCCGCCGACCCGAACCTCTCGAGAGCGACTTCCTTCTGGTGGATGACGAACCCCTTGAAAATGTCGAGCCCGCGAAAAAGGTGGGCAAGATGAACCTCGACGGAAAAGGAGGGGACGAAGAAGCTCAGCCGAGCGGGCGTCCTCGCCGCCGCCGCCGTCGTCGTCGCGGACGCAGCCCCGAAAGGGAAGCTGCCGCCGAAAAGGATTCCGAGGGGAAGGGCTCCTCCGACAAGGAAAACCTCGAGGACAAGGCATCCGCCAGGGCCAAGGCGCCTGCCAAGGCCAAGGCACCCGCCAAGGACAAGGCACCCGCCAAGGCCAAGTCTTCCGCCAAGGCCAAGTCTTCCGCGAAGGAAAAGGAATCCAAGCCAAAGACCAAGGCAAAGCCCAGGGAGAAAGCCAAGCCCAAAGCCGAGAAGGCGGAAGCTCCTCCCAAGGAGGCCGCGCCCTCGAAGTCCGCGAAAGGGGTCATGATTTCCCCCTCCTTGGACGACATGATGGCCGGCGGCGGCTCCAAATAAAGGTGGTGGGCAGGACCGGAGTTGAACCGGTGACACACGGATTTTCAGTCCGTTGNNTGCTCTACCAACTGAGCTACCCGCCCGACCGGGGCGAGAGGATACCCCTCCGAGCATTCAGGGGCTAGCCCAGGTCGTTGGGGGACGACCCCTCGATGGGAAGGAAAGCCCCGGGGATTCTCCACGCGGAGGGGGCCTTTGAAGCCAATTTCAGGGTCGCCAAGGCGTCCTTTTCGAGCTGTGCAGCGAGGGCGGGGGAGTCTGGAAACGCGACTTCATCGCGGATGAGGCCCAGGAAAAAGACTTCCAGGTTGCTGCCGTAGAGGTCGGCCTCGAAATCGAGAATGTGGACCTCGACCACGGTCTCTCCGTCCTCACCGAACGATGGCCGGGTGCCGATGTTCACCATTGCGGGCCGAAGCTCTCCGTCTTCAGTCATGGCAAAAGCCGCATAGACTCCTCCGGGAGGTTTCAATTCGTGATGGAGGTCGAGATTCGCTGTGGCGAACCCTACTTCCCGGCCACGACCCTCTCCGGGAATCACCGTTCCCAAGACTCCGACCGGGCGCCCAAGCATTACGGCGGCCTTTTTCAGTTCGCCCAGTTGGACCGCCTCTCGAATCGCGCTGCTGGAGACTGCCCTCCCGCCGAGGCGGAGGGGGGCGACTTCATGGATGGCGAAATCCATTTCCCTGGCCAGGGGGCCGAGAGATTCCGGATTCCCCCCCCGGTCCTTGCCGAACTTGCTGTCGAAACCGAACACGAGTTCGCGAAGCCCCAGCCCATCCAGGAGAATTTCCCGGACAAAGGCGTCGGCGGGAATTTGGCGGAGGCTCTCGTCGAATTCGAGAACGAGGGTGGTTGCGATTCCTGCCCGCTCGAAGAGGAGGAGGCGATGGTCCAGGCTCGTCACCGTTGGAGGAGCGTGCCCCGTGAGGACTTCCTTCGGATGCTCGGAAAAAGTCACCATGACGGGGGTGGCCGCCCGCTCCTTCGCTTTTTCGACGACCCGGCGCAGGACATGGAAATGTCCCAGGTGGACCCCGTCGAAGACTCCGACGGTCGCGACGCAGCCCCGACCCCGTTCCGGGTCGGGCAGAGAGTCAATTCCTTGAAGTACCCGCAAGGTCAACGCGGAACTCCGCGATCAGTTCGTTCAAGATGGGTCGAATCCTGGTCTTGTCGGGGGAAGACATCCGGTCGATGAAGAGGATTCCATCCAGGTGGTCGTACTCGTGCTGGAAAATCCTGGACGCCCATCCCTCCAATTCCAGGGTGATGCCATTCCCTTCGATGTCTTGGGCTTCGACGATTGAGGTGATGGGTCGAACAACCTGGGCGTTGATTTCAGGAAAGGAAAGGCATCCCTCCTCTCCGGATTCCGTTTCCCGCGAACGGCTCACAATCTTGGGATTGCAGAGCACGACCTCGGTTTCAGAGGATGCGGAATCTCCGCCGGGATTGAAGACCAGGAGTTTGAGGTTGATTCCGACTTGAGGCCCGGCCAAGCCCACTCCGTCCGTCCTGTACATCGCCTCGAACATGGCGGCCGAAATCTTCGCCAATTCCGGGGTGAATTCCACGATGGGAGCGTTGGGCGCCCGAAGGCGCGGGTCGGGGTATTGAAGGATGTCCAAGTCAAGCCTCTCCAGGCCCTAGAATAACGCCCGTGCCGCGAGTCGGCGGATGCCCACATGGACCTGAAAAAACATCTGGACCGAGCTGAGGAGGCCCTTGAAAGGGGTCAGACGGATTTCGCCGTCGAACTGTGCGATCAGGTCCTGGATTTCGCTCCGGGGGAGGCCCGAGCGGCGGGGCTCCTGGCGGCGGCCGCAATTTCTCTGGAACCTGGCAGCTTTTTGAGCAAGGTCAGTGCCGGGCCTTCCGCCCTCGCCGCCAAATTCAACAAACTTGTCCGCAATCCTGACGGGGAAGCCCGTCAACTACGCCGCGCTTTCCTGAAGAACCCCGCCAATCTTGATCTGGGTTGCAAATGGGCGGATGCCTTGGAAAGGGCGGGATATGCCGGCGCGGCCCTGGAAGCATTTGCCGCCCTGGCCGAAGCGGATATCGGGTCGGCCAAGAGGGCCGGTGCCCTCGCCGCGGCCCAAGGGGAGGTGGACCGAGCGCTGGAGCTCTACCAGTCGGCATTGGAACACAATCCGCGCGACACCGAAGCCATGCGGGCGCGCAAGAACCTTGCCGCCGAGCAGGCCCTTCGCACCAAGAAATACGACGAAGCGGGAAGCGCGATGGACGTGGCCCTCGACAAGGAGGCCTTCATGCGCGCAGCCCGGGGCGAGGATGGGCCTCCGCCGGAGAAAGATTCCGCCACCGACTGACCGCGGTCCTTGCGAGGTCGGAATCCTGGCGTACAATGTTCGGCCCGAAACGCGGCCAAGCCGCTTCGGAAAGGCAAATGCCCAATTCTCCATCAGCCAAGAAAAAAATGCGCAAGGACGTGGTCCTGCGGGAAATCAACCGTGGACGTCGGTCCACCATGCGGACATGGATTCGCAAGACCCAGTTCGCCATAGAGGAAGGCGACCTTCAAACCGCCGAAACCCACTTCCTCCAGGCAACCAAGTGGATTGACAAGAATGTGCAGTGGAACCAACTCCACTCCAACACTGCCTCGCGCCACAAATCGCGCTTGGCGCAGGCTCTCCAGGGCCTTCGGGCTGGGAACTAGGTTCCCCTCGTCGAGTTTTCGTCGACCTTTGCCCGCCTACCGCGCCCCGGCAATCCGCGCGTAACGGTAGTAAACCTCGAGAATGAGGGCTCCGGTGGCGGTGGAATACACCCGCCCGCCTTCCCCTTCACCCCAGGGACCGATGGGGTCCCATGAGCCGTAGAGGTTGTCGTCCTTCTTGTAGCCGGTGCTTTCGATGCACTGGTTGGGGATGAGGGCCTTTTCGATGGCCTTCTGCCACTGCTTCCAGTGGTTCCCGCCCCATTGGTACATCGCAAAGGTCGCGTAATACCAGTAGTACATGTCGATGGATCCGCCGGGGTCGTCCCAAACGGGAAGAGTACGAACGCAGAGGTCGGCCTGTTTCTTGAGGATTTCGTAGTCCTCATAATCCTTATTGCTGCGAATCTTGGTGGAGTCGGCCATGAAGAT
>DCAK01000045.1:12273-12636 GCA_002311925.1 Planctomycetes bacterium UBA1135 | reverse complement strand
CCGGGGGATGGACATCGGGACGGCCAAACCTTCCACCCTGGACCAGGCGGAAGTTCCCCATCATTTGTTGGACATGGTGGATCCGGACGAGGCTTTTTCGGTGGGTCAGTGGTTGGCGGCCGCCGCCGGCGCGGAAGCGGATCTCGCCTCGCGGGGAAAATCCTCACTCTTTGCAGGGGGGACAGCTCTCTATCTCAAGGCCCTGGTTTCGGGCCTTCATTCCGTTCCGGCGCCTCATCCCTCGCTCCGGCAAACCCTGGAAGAGGAACTTGCGGTGGATGGGGGGCGGGAGCGCCTGGGCGTGGAACTCAAGGAGGCCGACCCTAAACTTCACGAAGGCTTGCACCCCCATGACGACCGGCG
>DCAK01000045.1:11592-12188 GCA_002311925.1 Planctomycetes bacterium UBA1135 | reverse complement strand
GGCGACTGCTTCGTGGGCTCGAAGTCTGGCGTTCCACCGGTCGGCCCTTGAGCGATTGGCGGCGGGACTGGAAGGAGACCCCCTTCCTGGGGATTCCCGCCGTGGCTCTTTGCCGACCACGGGAGACCCTTCACACCCGCATCGAGGGCCGATTGGACGCCATGCTGGACGGAGGATTCGTGGCGGAGGTGGAGACGATTGCACAGGGTTCAGGCTTTGGTGTGACCGCAAGACGGGCCATTGGTTACGCGGAAATTCTCGACCACCTGGACGGGGGGCTTTCCCTGGAGGAGGCCAGGGAACGCATTTTGGTGAGCACCCGCACCCTGGTTCGCCGCCAGGAGACTTGGCTCCGATCCTTCCCCGACCTGGTGCGGCTGGAAGCGGAAGAAGAAGAGGACGCGGGGTCCCTCGCGGGCCGTGCGGCCGCTATCCTATGCGGGGAAGTTTCATCCCCTTGAATCCCATTCCGCATCCCCACCCTTGAATCCCCAGCAAAAACCCGGTTTTGGACCCGGAGAAACTCCGGTCTGGCCCCCCAAGAAGGGGGGTGGCGACGGCCCCAGCAAGCGGGCTCTCATGGTGGGCGGGATTCT
>DCAK01000045.1:2130-11506 GCA_002311925.1 Planctomycetes bacterium UBA1135 | reverse complement strand
ATTCTTTCCGGCCAGGGCGGAATCATCGAGGTAAGCGACCGCGAGGTCGTGGTCATCGTCAACTATGTGAGCGGAACTCAGGAAGTCCTGGCTCAACCCGGGTTCCGGATTTTCGTGCCTTTCATCCAGCAGGCCTTCAAGTTCGACCGTTCGACCCAGGAATTTGTGATGGAGGGCGACCGCGACCGGGATTCCAATCATGTGCGCAAGCTGACCGTTCGAGCCAAGGACGGTTCCAACTTCTGGTTCGAGAGGCTGGAGATTCAATACCTTCTGCTCGCTTCCAAGGCGGGGGTGGTTCTCCACGACTCCGGCGCCAAGGAGGATTTCAAGCGCAACTGGGTGCGCACTTACGCCCGTTCGGTCCTGCGGGACGAATTCGGGCGCTATTCCGCCGAGGAGGTCGCCGACCCCAGCAACTACGGGGATGCGACCCAGGTGGCCAAGGACCGGCTCAACGCCATGCTCCAGCCCCACGGGGTGGAGATTCGCCAAATCATCACCCCCAAACCCAAGTTCGAGGACCGCTACGAGCAGGCCATCGAGGATCGCAAGGTCGCCAACCAGGAGGTCGAAAAGCTGAAGGAAAAGGCTTTCCAGCTTCAACGCGAACGCGAACGGCGCCTAGCCTCGGTGGAAAGGGACAAGGCCACCGAATTCGAATTGCTCAAGGGTGAGATGGAGGCCGCTCGCATCATCGCCGAAAAGGACGCCGTGCGGTTGACCAAGGATGCCGACGCTTGGCGCATCGGCCAGGTGGCCGCCGGCACGGCGGCCGAGCAAAGGCTGCTCGAAGAAGCCCGTGGCCTGGTTGAAAAGGCGCGCAAGGATGCGGAGGGCCTCATTGCCCGGGTTGCGGCCCTCGCCGTCAGCGGTGATTTCCTGGTTCGGGAAGCCTTGGCGAAAAAGTGGGCTGAAATCCGCTTCGAAGTCGTGCCCTATCGGCGCGACCCGGCGCCGATTCGCATCGAGCACCTGGGCGCCGTCCCAGCCGTTGGAGGAACGAAACCATGAGGCGGCTCGCCCTGGTCCTTGCCCTCCTGGTCGGGATTCCGTTGGTGCTGTCCCTTCTGATGAAACGGGTTCCACCTGCATTCATCGGGGTGAAGCAGATCAGCGTCGGAGGGGCGGGAATCGTCCCGGTCGACTACCGGACCGGCTTCCACCTGGGAGTCACCGGTTACCACAAGTGGTACTTCCTTCCCCGGAAAACCCACTTCCTCCACTTCACCGCGTCGAGGTCGCTGGGAAGAACCAGCGACATCGAGGATTGGAATCAACCCCTCCAGCTGCGGACCACCGACAACAACCTGGTGGATGTTGAGATTTCCGTTCCCTACCGCATCCTGGACGGAGAAGCCCATCGCATCGTCCAGGATGGTTACCTTCTGAGTTACCGGGAGCTGGTGCGCGGTCGCGTCCAGGGAGTCTTGCGGGCCGAATTGGCCAAGCTCACCTCCGAGGACCTCCAGGACACCGACGCTCGGATTTCGCGGGCCCAGGAGACCCTTCCCGTTCTCAATGAATCCTTGGCTGACTTCTACGTGGTCGCCGAGAATATTCTCATCCGTCGCATCGGTTTCCAGCCCCAGTACGAGGTCAAGCTTCAGGAAAAGCAGTACCTGCGCCAGAAGGCCAATCTTGACGAGGCCCTGACCCTGCAGGCGGAGGAGGAAAAGACGGTCAATCTCATCGAGCGGCAAATCGTCGCCGCCGAGCTCAAGCTGACCCAGACTTGGGAGAAGACGGTTCAGGAGGAAAGGTCGCACTACCAGGTGCTCATCGCCGAAATCGATGCCGAGGCCGAAGTCTATTCGGCAAGGACCCGGGCAGAAGGCGAGGCTGAAAAGGTCATCCTCATGGCGAACGGTCAATTGGCGGTTGAGAAGGCCGACGCTCTTCGGAATGAATTGAGGTCGGCGGCCCTGTCCACTGAAGGCGGAGATGTACTTTTGGCCCTGGAAGCCGCGGCCAATCTTCGGATGCCCACCGTGGTGTTGGACAGCCAGAACCCAGCGGTTCCGATGCTGCTCGACTTGGGCCAGATGGTGAAGTTGCTGGTCGGTTCCCGCGACTGAACCGGGGTCAGCTTTCAGGGCCCTTCCTAAGGGAAGAAGGGTGCGCCTTTTCAAAAGCGTGAACCGCTCTCTGCACCTCGCTTCTCTCGACCATTCCGACCAGGGTTCGGCTTCGGCGATCGCGGACCACGGCGGCCGAGTGGCCATCGAAATGGGCGAAGAATTCCTTGGCCTCGGCCAAGGTCGCGGTTGCGGGAAGCGAACCCTTCTCGACCGAATGAGCCGCAAGGTCCGAGGCGGTCACCAGCCGGGCGGCCCGGCGGTCGTAGGCGACCCTGTCGAGGTCGCCCAGGGCGATGAGGCCAGTCAGCCGACCTCGGTCGTCGACCACGGGGAAATGGTGGTAGGGGGAATGGTCGGCGAAGCGCAGGATTTCGTCCAAGCCGGCCCGTGCGGGCAGGGAAACAGGGTCCGGGCGCATGAGATGGCGCACCTTGACGGCTCCGGGATGGGCCCGAAGGGAGGGTCGGCGGCCCTGCAGGGTCCAGGAAAGGGCCCCCAGCCAGGGGTGGCCTTCCTCGCGCTGGGTTCCATGGACGAGCATGCGCCCCAATGGGACTTCCCCCGCGGTCACGGCAAGGTGGCGCACCAGCAGGGGGCCGGCGAGTTCGAAGAGGATGGCCGCCCCGAGAATGATGTTGCGAAGCTGTTCCCCGAGGGCGGCGTCGTATTCCGACACATAACCCGCAAGGGCGATGGCCGCCCCTGCCTGGCAGAGGAGGCCGAGACCGATGGGGGGGCCGCTGGGGCCGGCGATCTGGGAGAGGCGAAGACCCCCTAGTTTCATTCCCAATCGGGCCCCGGCCACCTTTCCAACTGTGCGGGCCAGGGCGTAGATGCCGACCGCCAGCCAGCTGGCCTGGATGATCCCGAAATCCAGGTGCATTCCGTTGACCACGAAGAAGGCGACGAAGGCCGGTTGGGAGAAGGAATCCATGGCTCCGGTCAGGGGTTTGAAGACCCGCGAGCGGTTGGCCACCACGGCGCCGGTGACCAGGAAGGCCAGCATGTGGGGGACACCCGTGAGCTTGCATGCGCCGATGGTGAGCAGCAGAACCGTCAGAAGGGGGACCGTGTCGCTGTCGCGGCCTGATTGTTGGCGCAGGAAGATGAGCAGGTGGCCGGCCACCAGGCCATAGAGGAGAGACCCGGTGGCGTCCCAAAGGACCGCGCCGGGGCCGGCTTCGCCGCCGGAAAAGGCGACCAGGACCAGGAGGACGGCTTCGAAGGCCAGGATGGACCAGATGTTGGAAAGGGCGGTCAGGGTCAGGACCGCGTCGGTGATGGGGCCCTTGGCCTGGTATTCCTTCAGCACCACAAGGGTGGTGGCCGGAGCCACCGCGACCGCCATCACCCCGAGAAGCAAGGCTCCCGCTACGGAGCCCAGAACCGGGAAGGAGAAGACCGTCACCAGGGCGAAGGTGAAGGCGGCCTCGAGGCCGGAAAGGCGTACGAGGGCGGCTCCGCTTCCGCGCAGGCGTCGGAGAGTGAACTGGCCACCCAGAACGAAGAGCACTAGGGCCATGGCCAGGTCGTTGACGGGGCCGCCGAGGGTTTGGACGGCGGCATGGGGGACCAGGTCCAACCCGTGGGGGCCCAGCGCGATGCCGGCGCCCAGGAAACCGGTCAGGGCGGGCAGGCGCAGAAGGCGGGCCACGACTCCTCCCGCCATGCCGGCCACGAGCACCAGCCCGAGGACCAGGAGCACGCCCCCGGCTTCCATCTCAGTGGGCCGCGGCCCAGTCGGACCCTCGACCCAGGTCCACCACGAGGGGCACCTTCAACGGGTAGGCCGCTTCCATTTCTTCCCGGGCAAGAGTCTCCAGGGCGGGAAGTTCCTCGTCCGGGCAGTCGAACACCAGCTCGTCGTGAACCTGGATGATCATGCGGGCCCGAAGCCCCTCATCTCGAATGCGCGCGTCCACCTTCACCATGGCGAGTTTGATGAGGTCGGCGGCCGAACCCTGGATGGGGGAGTTCACCGCCATGTTTCGGGAGAAGGCGGCGACCCGGCCGTCCGAGGAGCCCAGGTCGGGAACCGGTCGGCGGCGGCCCAGCAGGGTCCTGGTTTCTCCCGTCTTTTCGGCATCGGCCAGGGTCTGGTCGAGCCAATCTCGGACCTTGGGAAGGGTGGCGAACCAGTTCTCGATGAAATCCTTGGCCTCGATCATGGAGAAGCCAAGTTCGCGGGCCAACCTTTGGGGGCCCATCCCATAAAGAATGCCGAAATTGACCGCCTTGGCCCGGGCCCGGGATTCGGCATCCACCTTTTCCTCGGGAATTCCCGCCACCAGGGCGGCGGTGCGTCTGTGGATGTCGGCGCCCTCGTCGAAGGCGGCGCAGAGGGCGGGGTCTTTGGAAAAGTGAGCCAGGAGCCGCAGTTCCACCTGGGAATAGTCGGCGCTCACCAGGGTCCATCCCTTTTCGCGGGGAACGAAGGCCTCGCGAATCTTGCGGCCCTCCGGGGTCCGAATCGGGATGTTCTGGAGGTTGGGGTCGCTGCTTGAAAGGCGTCCGGTCGCGGCAACGGCCTGGTTGAAGGAGGTGTGGATGCGTCCGGTTTCCGGGTGGACGAAATGGGGAAGGGCCTCCACGAATCCCGAAAGGAGCTTGGAAACCCGGCGATGTTCCAGAAGAGCGTCCACGGCCGGAACCCCGGCGTATTTTTCCAGCGTGGCTGCATTGGTGCGCCAGCCGCCGGTCTTGGTGCGGCCCGGGGGCTTGATTCCGGCTTCCCGATGGACCTTGAGGGTCTCGAAGAGAATCGGACCCACCTGCTTGGGTGAGTTGAGATTGAACTCCTCTCCGGCCAGTTCAAAAATCGTCGAGGCCAATTCCCCCATGCGGGTTCCGAGGGTTTCGGAAAGGGCCTCGAGCCGAGCAGGATCCACCGCCACTCCTTCCCGTTCCATGCGGGCAAGGACCGGAAGAAGAGGCATTTCGAGGCTGGAAAAAAGTTCCTCCAGGCCGTGCTGGGCGAGTTCCCTGGCCAGGGGGCGAGCCAGTCGGAAGGTGGCGTCGGCGTCCTCGCTTGCGTATTCACGCACCTGGTCCACCGGCACCTGGTCCATGGTGATGGCGTCCTTCCCGCGTCCAAGCAGGGCGGACGTGGGGACCTTTCGGATATCCAGGTAGCGCAAGGAAAGCGCGTCGAGGTTGTGATGCTCGTCGGGGTGGACCAGGAAATGGGCCACCATGGTGTCGAAGGTGATGCCCTCCAGGTCGACCCCGTGGCGGGCCATGACCTGGAGGTCGTACTTGATGTTCTGGCCGGTCTTGGGAACCTGGGGGTCTTCAAGGACCGGCCTGAGGAAGGAGACGGGGTCCTCGCCGCCGGGTCCTTCCAGGCCATCCTCGAGATTCAAGGGGACATAGAAGGCCTCCCCTTCGGTCCAGGCAAAGGACATCCCCACGAGGTCCGCCCTCATGGCGTCCACCGAGGTGGTCTCGGTGTCGAATGCGAACCCCCCCGAAGATTCCAACTTCTTCAAAAGGGCGGCCAGGGCCTTCGGGGAATCCACAAGTCGGTAATCGCCAGCTTCCTCGTGGGCCTCCTCGGCCAAGTCTTCCGCTTCGGGCTCGTCAAAAAGGGTCGGACTTTCACTTGCGGGGGCCGATGCGGCCTCGAGAATCGCCGGCCGTTCCCGATTCAATCGGCGGGTGATGGCGGTCAAGTCGTGGTCGTCCAGAAAGGCCTGCAGGGCGGCCTCGTCCCGGGGGGCGGGGGCCAGGTCGCCGGGAGCCCCGAGCTCGAGGTCGGTTCGCAGCGTCACCAACTCCAGGGCTTGGCGGGCCAGGTCGGCGTGGGCGGCGAGGTTTTCGGCCATCTTCCCCTTTTCCTCCTCCGGGCCACGGGTCAGCACGGTTTCGAGGTCGCCGTACTTGTCGAGCAGGAGGGTGGCCTTCTTGGGGCCGACCCCGGGCATTCCAGGAACGTTGTCGGTGCTGTCGCCGACAAGGGCCTGCCAATCGCACATTTTTTCAGGCAGGACTCCATGCTTTTCCTTCACCTCCGCCGGACCCATTTCCACCCCGGCGTCGTCCCTCCTGGGTGGGGGGCACTGAAGGACATGGGAGGAAACCACCTGGGCGAGATCCTTGTCGCTGGTGAACAGGCGGACTTCCAGGCCCGCCTCTTCCCCCTGGACGGCGAGGCTGGCAATCAGGTCGTCGGCCTCGAAGCCCTCCTGGCTGAAGCAGGGAAGGCCCAGGAGCTCCGTGGCCTCCCGAACCCAGGGGAATTGAGCGATGAGGTCCTCGTCGAGTTCCTCCCGGTTGGCCTTGTAGGCGGGAAGGAGCTTGTGTCGGAAAGTGGGCTTGGGGAGGTCCCAGGCGACCGCCACCAGGTCGGGTTCATGGTCGTCGAGGGCTCGCAGAAGAGAAGCCATGTAGCCATGGAGGGCGCCGGAAGGCCGGCCCTGGCGGTCGGTCAGCCCGCGGATGGCGAAGAAGGCGCGGAACGCCAGCGCGGTCCCGTCCACGACGAGAAGGCGTTTCACTCGAGGGCCCCCAACAGGAGAAACCCGCCCACCAGGAGCACCGCGAAAATCACGGCCGCCCACTCGAACCAGCGGTCCATCCAATTCTTGACCTTGGCCCCAAAGAGGCGCAGAAGAATCCCTTCCGCCCCGAATCGGATGCCTCGTCCCGCCGCGCAAGCCGCCAGGAAGGGAGCCAGGGGAAGGCCCAGGGCGCCGCTGGCGATGGTGAAGACCTTGAAGGGGATGGGTGTGAGGGCGGCCACGACGACGGCCGCCACTCCCCATTCGGCGTACCAGACTTCCACTTTCCCCCAGAGGACCCGGTCCCCGTCGTAGAGGTCCAACAGGGCTGCGCCGACGGTGTCCATCAAGAAGGCGCCGAGAAGCCAGCCGAACAGGGCGCCGGCCACCGAGGCCAGGGTGGTGACCATTGCGAATCGAAGGGCCCGATCAGGCCGGCCGGCCCCCATGGCCAGCAGCAGGGGGTCGGGCGGGATGGGAAAGAAGGAAGCCTCTGCGAAAGACAACCCGGCCAGGGCCTTTTCCGCCCAGGGGCGGTCGGCAAGGGTCAACACCTTTTCATAGGCCTTGCGGAGGGTGGCGAACATCAATCTTCCACCGTCCGGAGGTCCTCGAGGGTCCACTCCACGGAAGCCCTGCCGCGAAAGCGGTTGATTCCCGGGTGGAAGATCACGTCCACCCGGGTGCCCGCCTCGAGGTGGGCCAATGATCCCATCATGCGCCAGGCCAGAACCCGGACCGCTTCTCCGTCCCTCTCAAGTTGAAGTTCGGCATGGGAACCGTCCCCGATTCCCTTGGGAGCCGCAAGCAGCTTCATCCCGGTGCACAGAAAGCGGGCCTCGGGAAAACTTTCCCCCCAAGGGCGCAAGCCCTCTAGGGCGTGGACCACACCTGAAGTCAGGTCGCCGGGTCGGACTTCGGCATCCACGGCCAGGCCAGGGGCCGGGAGGTCGTCCAGGCCATCCGCCGCTTTTTCCAGGGCTTCGGCGGCGGCGTTAGCGTCGGCGGGGTCGAATTCAAAACCGGCAGCCCGGGCGTGGCCGCCTCCCTTCAGCGGAGGCGAAGCTGCGGCAAGAAGGGAGGCGAGATCCCAGCCTTCGGGGCCCCGTGCGCTGCCTCGGGCTGTTCCGTCCCCGATTCCCCCCCACAGGAAGACCGGGTGGCCGGTCCGGTCGAGGAAGCGGTTGGCCACGATTCCCAAAACTCCGAAAGGGGCGTCCTGGCGGCCTGCGAAAATCACCCTGCGTCCCGCAGCAATCTGGGCTTCCACTTCCGGAGCGAAGGCGGCTTCCTCCGCCTCGGTCATGCTGCGCCGCCGAAGATTGAGTTCCTCGAGCTCGTCGGCTAGCTTGCGGGCCTCGACGGGGTCGTCGGTGGTCAGGGCCCGGAAGGCAACCTCGCCCCGCAGGAGCCGACCTGCGGCGTTGAGGCGGGGGCCGATGCGAAAGCCGATGTCGCGGGCGGTGGGGTTGCCGCGGATGCCCGCGTTTTTCACCAGCGCCGGCAGCCCGGGAAAGGAACTTTCGCGCATGCGGCCGAGCCCTGCGCAGACCAGGGCCCGGTTGGGGCCCCGCAGCGGCATCACGTCACCGACGGTTGCGATTGCGGCCAGGGCCAGGGCGTCCTTGAGGAAGATGCGGTCGGCTTCAGGCAGGTCGCCTCCTTCGTGGAATGCCCGAAGCGTTCCCCAAGCCATCATCCAGGCCAGCCCCCCTCCGCAGAAGTGGGGGAAGGGGCCCCCGGGTTCGCCTGCCCCCGGGGCTGTCCAGGGGTTCACCAGCGCCGCGCATTCAGGCCGCCTGTCCCCCGGAGGGTGGTGGTCCACGATGACGGTGCTGACCCCCATGGAGGCGAGTTCTTCAAGGGGTTCGAAGGCGGTCGTGCCGTTGTCCACGGCCACCACCACCTTGGCGTTCTGTTCCCGAACGGCGGTCAGGCTGCGGGGACCGAAGGAATAGCCGTCCTGTTCCCGGTCGGGAAGGAAGACTTCCACCCGCAGACCCATGCGCCGAAAAAGGCGCAGAAGAATGGCCGAGCCGCAGGTTCCGTCCACGTCGTAATCACCATGGATGAGAACGGCGTGGTCCTCGGCCACCGCCCGCAGAAACACCTCGATGGCCTTGTCGAAATCCGGCAGGGTAGAAGGGTCGGGGAGGTCCTTGAGCTTGGGTTCCAGGAACCCGGCGACTTCTTCGGGCCCGACATTGCGGTTGGCCAGAACCTGGGCCACGAGGGGGGGATGCCCCAACTTCGTGAGGGCGTCCCGGGCCACCGGGGTTTCGGGCCGGAGATGCCAGGTGAAGCGGGGAGCCAGTGCCGTGGGTTCCACCACCCGATTCTAGGGTGGGCCGGGAGGGCTTTCCTCCCCGCCTTTTTGGGTGGGGTCATGGCAGGATGAGCAATTCGACCGCGGCGGAGCTCGAAGTCCAGGCGGACGGGGCGGAGGAGGGACCGGCCACGGTGGCCAGGTGGAAGGTGGTGCTGTAGGGAAGGGGGCGAATGACCGGGAGGATAGGATGCGGCGCGATGTCGAAGCAGCCTCGCCTGCCTGAGATTCCCGCCATGAACGACCTCCTGGCGGAGGGGGAGGGGCGTGGGCTCGCGGATGAGGGACGGGAGGCATTGCACGCGGCCCTGGACGGGGAATTGGACACCTTGAGGGCGGCCTGCCTGGGGGGGGAAGAGCGCGAACTGGATGGAACCTTCTGGGAAGGGGTGAAAACCCGCCTGGAAGTCACCGGGTGCTCGACCTTGGGCCGGGCCCTGAACGCGACCGGGGTGGTGCTGCACACCAAC
>DCAK01000045.1:1930-2078 GCA_002311925.1 Planctomycetes bacterium UBA1135 | reverse complement strand
CACACCAACCTGGGCCGGGCGCCCTGGCCTAGCGAGGCGGTGGCCGCCGCGGCCCGGGCCGCGGGATATGCGGCGGTGGAGGTGGACCCCGCAAGCGGTGGCCGCGGCCGCCGTGGGGCAGGGGTGGAGGAGCTTCTATGCAAGCTCA
>DCAK01000045.1:1517-1907 GCA_002311925.1 Planctomycetes bacterium UBA1135 | reverse complement strand
GGTCAGCCGAGGCGAGCTGGTGGAAATCGGAGGGAGCTTCCGGATGCCCGAGGTCGTGGTGGCTGCCGGAGCGGAGGCCGTGGAAGTGGGCACCACGAACCGCGTCCACTTGGAGGATTTCGAGAAGGCCCTGGGCGACCCCGAGGTCGCGGTGGTCTTCCGCGCCCACACCAGTAATTTCCGGATGGAGGGCTTCACCGCCGAGCCGGACATGAACGAGTTGGCTGCGCTTTGCCGGGACCGGGGGGTGCACCTGGTCCACGACCTCGGGTCGGGCATCCTGCACGGGGCAGGGCTTGACGGATTGGAGGAGGAGCCCACGGTTCAGGGGGCCATGGCCGGTGGCGCCGATCTTCTGACCTTTTCCGGGGACAAGCTCCTGGGTGGTCC
>DCAK01000045.1:308-1481 GCA_002311925.1 Planctomycetes bacterium UBA1135 | reverse complement strand
GTGGGGGTGGCCCCGCTGGTGGAACGCCTTCGACGAGACCCCTTGGCCCGTTGCATGCGCCTCGACAAGACCATCCTGGCGGCCCTTGAAGCGGTGCTCGGCATCCACGCCCTGGGGGAAGATGCGGCCCTGCGGCGAATTCCCGCCCTCGCGATGCTTGCCGCTTCTCCCGCCACCCTCGGGGAAACCGCCGATGCGGTGGGCGCCTGGCTTGAGGCTCAGGTTCCCGGCCTCCGGACCGAGACGGTGGATTGCGAGGGACGGGTCGGCTCCGGGGCCAGCCCGGTCGCCCCCCTGCCGGGTCCCGGCCTTGGGCTGACCCACCCGAAAATGGATGCAGAGGCCCTGGCCGCCCACCTCCGGGCCCTGCCGATACCGATGTACACCCGCATTCAGGACGACCGGGTGGTGGTGGACCTGCGGACCCTGTTGGGCGAAACCCTTCCTTGACCGTCAAAAGGGAAAAGAAATTGGCGACGAAGGCCGGTTTGGACCGAATATAGAGGCATGTTCGGCTTAACCGTCCTTCTGGCCGTCGCGGTGGCCGCCCTACCTCCCTCCATCCAGGAGCCGGAGAGGGGGTCGGTGCTCCTCCCCGACCGGGGCCAGGACCTGCCCGATTGGGCATTGGACGAGGTCAAGCGGCGCGACCCAGGGTACGACCAGTGGCGGACCGAGGTCCTTCACGACAAGGCCAAGCCGGTTCTTGCCGGCCTCCTTGACGCCATGCTGGGGGATGACCCTCCCGCGGTGCCGGTGACGGGAATTCCGGGTCCCGCGAAAACGGTGACCGACCGGGGTTGGGTCGTCATCCGGCGCGCTGAAGGAGGAAAGGAAGGCCCCTTGGGCGCCGCCCAAGGGACACTGGCCGACCTGGGCGCCCGGATTCTGGATGTGGTTCCCGAGGATTCCGAGGTCCATCCCCACGCCAAGACCATTCGGGTCGTGCTAGGCGAAGGTGGGTCTTTCGCCAGCTCGGCCCTGGTGCGGGTGGACGCCGAAGCCGGCGAGGCCCGGGCCCAGCTGAACCTCACCCTGGAACTCCAATGGACCGACCCCGGCGAGGACCTGGCCCCGGTCCTTGAATCAGTGAAAGTGATTTCCTGGGAGGAGGTTTCGGTTCCCCGCCCCCTGTTCGCCGATTTCACCAAGCGCGTATTCGGCAATAACAAG
>DCAK01000045.1:0-138 GCA_002311925.1 Planctomycetes bacterium UBA1135 | reverse complement strand
GGGGATGTCAACGGCGACGGCCGCGAGGAAATCTACATCTGCCAGCAGGGGGGGCTTCCCAACCGGCTCTACATGCATACCCCCAGCGGCGACGCCGCCGACGTGACCGCCCAGGCCCAGCTGGGATTTCTGGAAAAC
>DCAK01000065.1:28517-28707 GCA_002311925.1 Planctomycetes bacterium UBA1135 | reverse complement strand
GCCCGAGGTGGAAGACCTCGGCGACATCCCGGTGCGGACCGGGCCCGAGGGGACAGTCTTCCTTAAGGATGTGGCCCGGGCCGAGGACACCCACCAGATTCAATCGAACATCGTCCGCATCAACGGCCGCCGCCAGGTCTACATCCCCATCTATCGGCAACCGGGGGCCAACACCCTGGAAATCGTGGAC